>NZ_RKRG01000001.1:0-364446 GCF_003814835.1 Methanobrevibacter gottschalkii DSM 11977 | reverse complement strand
TGAATGTATAAATGAAAATTGGGTCAATAATCATATTGGTTATTGCTGAAATTGCAAGGGGTATTGTTGCTCTTTTTACATCTCCTTCTGCTCTGAATGCTCCTCCGAAGATTGGTGGAAGTAACATAGCAAATGAAAATGCAAAAATTACAATTCCGTAATCCATTGCGTATTTTAAAACAGCTGATGCTCCCATAACAATTAATAATGGTTTTAAAAATGTAAGTAAAATTATTGAGACTGCTATTGATAAAATTATTCCTAAAATTAAGTTGTGAATTGCGGCATTATTGGCTGACTGTCTCTTTTCAGCTCCAATATAACGTGAAATTAATGAGTTACCGCCAGCACCTATTCCGTTTCCAATTCCGATAAGCACCATAAATAATGGTGTTACATATCCTAGTGCAGCTAATGGATCTGCACCAAGTCCTGCTACCCAAACACTGTCAATAATATTGTTGGCGAAAATTAAAAACATACTAGCGATAATTGGTATTGATAATTTATTAATTGCCTTTTTAGGATCTCCTGTAATCATTTCTATATTTGAATTTTTTTCCATATTATTTTCCTCTTACTCTTGCATATGCAATGATACACTTGTATATGCAAGTGTTAATATATAAATATTTTCACTAACATAAACATAAATAACAGGAGACTATATTATGAAGGTTTTAGTTGTTGGAACTGGTGCTCGTGAACATGCTATTGCTGATGCTTTAAAAGAGGATGTGGAATTATACTGTTACATGAGTAAAGTAAACCCTGGAATGTCTAAAATTGCTGAATTTAAACAAGGTGATGAGGGTGAAGTTGAAAAAGTAGCAGAATATGCTGTTGAAAAGGATATTGATATTGCATTTATTGGTCCTGAAGCTCCTCTTGGAAAAGGAATTGTCGATGAACTTCAAAAAAATGGGATCAGTTGTGTTGGACCAACTCAAAGTGCAGCAAGAATTGAAACTGATAAATCATTCATGAGAAAACTTTTTGAAGATTATAATATTGATGGATCACTTGTTTACAAAGTATTTGATAACTCTGCTGATGTTTCTGCATTTTTAGATGAATTTGAGAGGGATGTTGTTGTAAAACCTGTTGGATTAACTGGAGGTAAGGGAGTTAAAATTGTTGGTGATCATTTAAAAGATAATGAAGAAGCAAAAGAATATTCATGTGAAGTAATTGACAATGTAATGGGTGGATTTGCTCAAGTAATTATTGAAGAAAGATTAATTGGTGAGGAATTTACAATTCAGGCATTTTGTGATGGTGAACACTTAGCTCCAATGCCTGCAGCACAAGACCATCCTCATGCATTTGAAGGGGATGTTGGAGCAATTACTGGTGGTATGGGATCTTATTCTGATGTTGGAGGATTACTGCCTTTTTTAACTCAAAATGATTATGATGATGCTGTAAAAATTATGGAATCTACTTTAAAAGCTATTGCTAAAGAAGCTGAACCATACAAAGGTATTTTATATGGCCAATTCATGTTAACTGCTGACGGTCCAAAACTAATTGAATACAATGCAAGATTTGGAGATCCAGAAGCAATGAATGTTTTACCATTACTTAAAACTCCATTAATTGATGTTTGTCAAGCTATTGTTGATGGTAACTTAGATAAAGTAGAATTTAAAGATAAAGCAAGTGTATGTAAATATGTAGTGCCTGACGGATATCCTGAAACAGAATTCGCTGGAGATCTGGTTGATGTAGATGAAGAATCTATCGAGAAATTAGGTGCTAAAGTATTTTATGCAGCAGTTTCTGCAGAAGATGATGGTATTCACTTATCTGGCTCAAGGGCATTAGGTATTGTAGCTAGTGGTAATTCTATTGAAGAAGCTGAAAAAATAGCTGAAAAAGCATGTGAATTCGTTAAAGGTAATGTTTACCATAGAAGAGATGTCGGTACAACTGAACTTGTTAACAAACGTGTTGAACACATGAAAGAAATTTTAAGCTAAATTTCTTTTATTCTTTTTTTTGATTTTATGAATAATATGCCTAAAGATTTAGATAAAATAAAATTTGAGTTATCTGAGAAACTTGAGTTTTTAAAAGAGAATGCCGAGTCGGAAGAAGAAATAGAAAAATTAAATAATTTTGCTTCATATTTGGCTGATAAATATTCTCAGATTGATGATGAAGATATAAAAACTGAAAAATTAAACAGAATTAATACAGGTCTAAGTTATTATCAACGTTTTAAAAAGGCTTTAGAGAAAAATATAGATATTGATCCTGGAAGATTAATGGGTCTTACAGACGGAATCTTTGGAATGGTAATGACTCTTTTGGTATTTGGTATTGCACTTCCAGAATTACAGATAACATATTATTCCACATTTTTGTCATTTTTTTCAAGTTTGGCTCCAACAATTGGAGTTACTGTTGTCAGTTTTGTTTTATTAAGTTCTTTTTGGATTTATCATCATGAATTTATTAAAGTGAATAATCTTAATATTCCTTACTTATGGTTGAATGTTTTCTTTTTAATTTGTATATCATTTGTTCCATTTACAACTTCATTAATTGGACATTACTCACATTTCTTTTTATCTGAAGTCATTTTTGGAATTAATATTCTATTAACAATAATTTCCTTCTTATTAATGTATCATTATGCAAATTCAATGCATTTTCTTGAAAATGCGCCTTCAAAAAAAGAGCGAAATTATGTTTATCAAACTTTTGGAATGATAATGGGATTAACCATTGTTGTGAACCTCTTGGATTTCCATGTTTCAAGTTATTTTATTTATTTATTCTTACTAGTTCCTGTAATATCTACAATTAGGGATATTAGATTTAAAATGAATGAATAGATAACTTTAATAAATACTTTTAATAAATAGTTAATTTTATTGTTATTGTAAAGGGGATTTGAATGGGTAGTTTATTATCAGTTACAGACATTAAAGATGATGTTAAATATATTTTGGAGTTAGCCTCTAAAATTAAAGCAGGTGAAATTGAAGAAAAACCACTAAAAGATAAAACATTAGCAATGATTTTCCAAAAATCATCAACAAGAACTAGAGTTTCTTTTGATGTTGGAATGTATCAGTTAGGTGGAAGAGCAATTTTTTTATCTTCTAATGATTTGCAAATGGGTAGGGGAGAACCAATTTCTGATACTGCAAAAGTTTTAAGCCGTTTTGTTGACGGGATAATGATTCGTGCTATTGAACACGATGATGTAATTGAATTAGCTAAACACTCTGATGTTCCTGTTATTAGTGGATTAACTAATTTAGAACACCCTTGTCAGGCATTGGCTGACATGTTAACAATCAAAGAACATTTTGGTGTTTGGAAAGGTAAAAAAATCTGTTTTGTTGGAGATGGAAACAATGTATGTAATTCCCTTTTATTGATTGCTCCTCTCCTTGGTATGAATATGTCTGTTGCTTGTCCAAAAGGTTATGAACCTTCTGAAACTATTTTAAAAACTGCTAAAGAGTATGCTATGGAAAATAATACTGAAATTATTGTAAGTGATGATATTGGTGTTGCATTGGAAAATGTTGATGTAGTTTATACTGATGTTTGGGTAAGTATGGGTGATGAAGCTGAAACAAAACAAAGAGAAATAGATTTTGCTCCATTTCAGGTTAATTCTGATTTAATGAGTATAGCTAATGATGAAGCTATTTTTATGCACTGTTTGCCCGCAATTAGAGGTCAAGAAGTAACTGGTGATGTTATTGATGGACCAAAATCAGTTATTTTTGATGAAGCTGAAAACAGAATGCATGCCCAAAAAGCTGTTTTATATTATTATATGAAGGATTAAATTCTTTTAAATTACTTTTTTAAATCTATAAATATTAAATATGGAATTATTATTAAATTTGATATTTAAGGGAATTGTAATTTCTGTATTTAGTAAATAATCCTTAAATGCTGATTGTTTATCTGGAATTATTCAAATCAGCATCACTATTTATTCTGTTTACTATTATGGAAATGAACGAATATTTTCATTGTAAAAATAAAGTTTATAATTGTTAATGAATTTAGTTTTTCACTTTAAATTGATCCGATTATTGCAAAGATTATAAAAATTCCAATTAAGCATAAACAACATTCTATCCAACTTTCATTATTTGTATTTGTATTAGTTGTAGATCTTATATTCTGATTATTATTATACGTATTTTCTTCCACTGAAGGTTCAATCACTGTTTTTTTAATTTCATCATCTTTTAGTTTAGTTCCGCAATTTACAGAATACTGCTTCTTCTGGATTCTCTTCACCACAATTTCTACAATACATATAAAATCCACCTTATAATTATTTTTAAAAAGATTATTAAACCAATCCCACCAATTAAACCTGTTATAAATCTTAAGTTGTTCTTACTTTCTCTTAAACTAAAATATTGTGTGAAACCATCAATTGCAACGGGAATCATAAGAATCATAGAAATTAATAGCATATTTAAATCATAATTGTGATTGTAAAATTGATAACAAATTAAATAAACAATTAATCCTGTGTAAAATCCACAACATCTTGCACAGACTGGGAATTGATGATTTTTTATGTGGAAACTTCGCTCTGGTTTTCTGTGACAAATATATTTTGTTAGTTCCATAGTATCAACACAAGTTTACTACATTAAATTTTTTCAATAATTATATATATTTTTATGCTTATAACTTAATTTATAATAGATAAAAGGTTTTTACAATGAGAGGCGGAGAAGCGATAATTCAATCCCTAAAAAACATGGGGGTTAAAACAATATTTGGTTATCCGGGTGGACAAACCATACCGTTTTATGACATGTTATATGACTCAGACATGGAACATATATTAGTAAGACACGAACAATGCGCAGCTCATGCAGCAGATGGATATGCAAGAGCTTCTGGCCGTGTTGGTGTGTGTTTAGCAACTTCTGGTCCAGGTGCGACTAACCTTGTTACTGGTATTGCTACAGCATATATGGATTCTTCTCCAATTGTGGCTATTACAGGACAAGTTCCTACTCATTTGATTGGAAATGATGCATTCCAAGAAGCTGATATTATTGGAATTACAATGCCTATTACTAAACATAGTTTTCAGCCTAAAAATCCAAATTATATTCCTTCAATGATAAAATCTGGTTTTGAAATTGCTGCAAGCGGAAGACCTGGACCTGTTGTAATTGATGTTCCGAAAGAAGTTCAAGAAGGTGAACTAAGTGATTTTGATGATTCGTTAATTGATACACCGGGTTACAATCCTACCACTAAAGGTAACCTTAGACAAATAAGGAAAGCTTGCAATTTGATTAAAGATGCTAAAAAACCAATGATTTTAGCTGGTGCAGGTGTCATTATATCTGGTGCATGTTGTGAACTAAAAAAACTTGCACATACTATTAATGCTCCGGTCATGACTTCTCTTTTAGGTAAAGGAGCAATTGATGAAACTGATGATTTGGCGTTAGGTATGCTTGGGATGCATGGAAGAAAAGTTTCTAATGATTATATTAATGAATCAGATTTGTTGATAGCTATTGGTGTTAGATTTTCAGATAGAACTACTGGTAGATTAGATAGTTTTGCTCCTGATACTAAAGTTATTCATATTGATATTGATCCTGCTGAAATTGGTAAGAATGTTGATGTTGATTTACCAATTGTAGGGGATGCACATAATGTTTTAACTTCATTGAATAATTATCTAAAAGAATATAAAGTTTCCAGGGATGTAACTGAATGGGCAAACATGATTAAAGAAAAAAAACAAAAATTACGTCCTAGAGTTTCTTATTCTGATGTTCCCTTAAAACCACAAACTGTTATAAAAGAAATAGCTGAGGCATTAACTTCAGATTCAATATTAACAACAGATGTTGGTCAGAATCAGATGTGGGCAGCACATTTCTTCGAAACTCAAAAGCCACGTAAATTTATCTCTTCAGGTGGTCTTGGAACTATGGGATTTGGATTCCCGGCAGCCATTGGTGCTAAAGTAGCTTGTCCTGAATATCCTGTTGTATCACTTAATGGTGATGGCGGATTTTTAATGGTTTGTCAAGAATTAGCAACCATTCGTGAATATGATTTGCCTGTTATTGCCATTGTTTTGGAAAATAGAACTTTAGGAATGGTATATCAATGGCAAAGTTTATTGTATAATGGAAGACACTCACAAACTTTACTTGGTAATAGTCCGGACTTTGTTAAATTAGCAGAAAGCTTTGGTGTAAATGGTGTTAGAATTACCGAACCTGGTGAAACTAAAAAAGAAGTAGCTTCCGCAATTAAAGATAATGAACCAGTTTTATTAAATATTGTAATTGATTCTGAAGAAGCATTACCTATGCTTCCTCCTGGAGCCGGAATTAGTGAGATGATTGGTGAATACAAACTTGAGAAGGATGTGATTAGATGAATAAAGAATATCATGTTATATCCACATTGGTAGAGGATAGGCCAGGGGTTTTACAAAAAATTGCAGGGTTATTTAATAGGAGAGGCTTTAACATTGACAGTATTACTGTTGGAGCATCTGAAGTTGAAGGATTATCTCGTATGGTAATTAGTGTCAATGCTGATAAACAAGGCCTTGAACAAGTTACAAAACAACTAAATAAATTAGTTGATGTTATAAAGATTAAAGATATTACACAAAATGCAGTTAATAGGGAGTTATGCCTTATTAAAGTGCATATTCCTAATGAAAAAGCAAGAGCTGAAATAATGCAATATACAAATATTTTTAGAGCAAAAATAGTAGATGTTTCTGAAGAAAACTTAATTATTGAGCTTACTGGAGATATAGGAAAAATTAATGCGTTTATATCTTTAATAAAAGGTTACGGAATCAAAACTATTTCCCGTACCGGCCTTACCGCTATGGCTAGAGGTGTATAAAATGAGTATTTTAGAAAATGTTTTAGAAGATAATAAGAAATTTGTTGAAAACTTTGAAGGCGAAGAAATGTCCCACCATGCACAAAAAAATTTAGCTATCTTAACTTGTATGGATTGTAGATTAATTAACTTTTTTGAACCTGCTTTAGGTCTTAAAAGAGGGGATGCAAAAATAGTAAGAAATGCAGGAAATTCCATCGTTGGAGAAGATGCAATCAGATCAATTGGAGCGGCTTTATACAACCTCGGAGCTGAAGAAGTGTTAGTTGTTGGTCATACTGAATGTGGTATGGCAGGTGCAGATGTTGAAGCTCTAAAAGAAAAAATGCTTGCAAGAGGAATCAAAGAAGAAGACATCGCTAAATATGATTTGTCTAAATGGATTGGCGGATTTGACGACGAAGAGGAAAATATTAAGAATGTTGTTGAAAAAATTAAAAACCACCCATTAATCCCTGATGTGCCTGTACATGGTCTTATTTTGGATGTTGTTACTGGTGAATTAAAAGTTTTAGTAGATGGTTACTAATCATCTTTTTTTCTATTTTTTCATATGTTCGATTTATGAAATATAAAACTTAATATATTATTAAAATTAATATATTATAATGGATATTTTATAATATATTCAATTCAATTTTATTTATTAATTAAAAAAAATAAGAGATGATTTTAAAATGAAAATGTATTACGATGCTGATGTAAATACAGATGCTCTTAAAGGAAAAACCATAGCTGTAATCGGTTACGGTTCACAAGGCAGAGCACAATCTAGAAATATGGCTGATAGTGGAGCTAATGTCATTGTTGGTGTAAGAAAAAATGGAAGTTCTTGGAATTTGGTTCAAGAAGATGGCATGACTGTAAAAACTATCGAAGATGCAGCAAAAGAAGCTGATATTATTCACATTTTACTCCCTGATGAAATTCAAGAAAAGGTTTACAAAGAACAAATAGCTCCTTATGTGGAATCTGGTAACACCATTTCATTTTCTCATGGTTATAACATTCATTTTGGTTTAATTGATCCTGCTGCTGATGTAAATATTGTAATGTTTGCACCTAAAGGGCCTGGATCTATGGTAAGGAGAACTTACGAAGAAGGATTTGGTATTCCTGGTTTAGTTGCAGTGGAAAGAGATGCTACTGGTGATGCATTACAACTCGCATTAGGTATGGCAAAAGCATGTGGTTTAACTAAAGCGGGTGTTTTAGAAACTACTTTCAAAGAAGAAACTGAAACTGATTTATTTGGTGAGCAAACAGTATTATGTGGTGGTATTACTGAATTGATCAATGCTGGATTTACAACTTTAGTTGAAGCTGGTTATCAACCTGAAATCGCTTACTTCGAAACTTGCCATGAAGTAAAACTCATTGTTGATTTAATCTATGAAAAAGGTTTTGCTGGAATGTGGAATGATGTAAGTAACACTGCTGAATATGGTGGATTAACTAGAGGAAAAACCATCATCACTGATGAAGCAAAAGAAGGTATGAAAGTCGCTTTAAAACAAATCCAAGATGGAACTTTCAAAAAACAATTTGCTGATGAAAATGCTACTGATGGAGCTAATTTAAAAGAAATGAGAGCTGCTGAAGGTCAAAAAGAAATCGAAATTGTTGGTGAAAGATTAAGAAAAGCTTGCGGATTACAAAAAGATGATTAAGTCTTTTTAATCCTTTTACTATTTTTTTATTTAATTATTTATATTGTAGTGTGGTAATCATGGTATTTATTGGAATGGACCATGGAACTACTGGAATCTCTTTTTGCATAATGTCTGATGATGGCGAGGTACTCGATGTTTTTAAATTAGGAAGAGAAGAAAGTAAAAAAGGTTTAGTTTCTGCAACTGAAGAAATAACAAAACGTGTTGATCTGGACTCTGTAAAATTAATGGCTATCACTTATGCCATGGGTGATGGAATAAACCAGATTTTGCCTACAGACAAAGTTGAAGATAGAGGTATTTTATCTATTGATGGAGCTGGAAAAGTAACTGGAGGTGGAACTTCCGTATTTTCCGAATTAGAATCATTGGATATTGATTCAATCATGATTCCTGGTCTTCATAAAGACTCTAATTCTTTAAATGAATTATTTAGAGCAGCTTATTCTCATCAGGCTAGTCCTGAAAAAGTAAGTATTTGTTATAATGGATTAAAGGAAACAGGATGGTCTAATTTTATTGTAGCAGATATTTCATCTAATAGTGTCGATATACTGATTGAAAACGGGAAAATTAAAGGTGCTATGGATGCATGTCTTGGCGCTATGGGTGTTGTTCATGGACCTATTGATTTAAAAATGATTAGGGATATTGATGAAGGAAAATCTTCGGCTAATGATTGTTTTTCACATGCTGGAGCAATTAAAATTGCAGGAATTAGTGGTAAAGTCGCTAATGTGAAAGATGTACTTTTAGAAAAGTATAGAAATGGGGATGAAAAAGCAAAGTTAGCTATTGATACTTTAATCATGACTGTTGCAATGGAAATTGCTGGTTTGGATGTGATATGTGAAAATGAAATTGAGGGAATTGTACTTACTGGATCTATTGGAAGTGCAATTGAACCATTTAATTTTGAAGATGAAATTAATAAATATTTCAAAAATAAGTATCATTTAAAAGTAATTTCTAAAGAATCTGGAGCTATTGGTGCTGCTCAAATTGCAATGGATGTTTATAATGGTAAAGAAGAAATATTGGGTATTGAAGTTAATATTTCCTAACTTTATTCTTCTTTTACACTAATAAAAATGATATTTCCACCTTTGACAGTTTCCAAACCATTTTCATTTTCAAGGATGATGTTTAAGTAATTGTCAATTGCGATTATTTTTCCTTCGCTTTGATAGTTTCCTCTTAAATCAACAGTTACATATTTATTCTTAAATTGTTTAAACATTTTATTTACATTATCTTTATCTTGATTCATTTTTTTCAAATCCTCGATATTCTACATTTATTTTGATGTTTCATCTTTATATAGTTTGACATTTATATTATATAATATGGCAATTAATCAATTAGAAAGTAATTTAGAAGCTATTACTCGTACAATAGCTCAATTAAAAAGAGATGGATGTACTGATGAAAAAATTTTAAATGAACTTAGGGAAGAAAGGGATAAAATACTTAAAGATTTAAATTTATAAGTATTTTACTTTAACCATTCTTTTATTAAGCTCATATCACCAGTTAAATCAATTTTTAATGGTGTAATTGTAGTTTTTTGTTTTATTTTTAATTCATAACCATCGCTTCCAGGTTCATTAAACTCATAGGGTTCGCCATCAATCCAGTAGTATGGTTTTCCACGGGGATCTAAGCGCTGTTCGACTACAGGGGAATACATCCTATTTCCTAATTCTACAACTTCAAATTCATCATCTGAAGGGTTTACAGGAATATTAACGTTTAGCAAATCAATTCCTTCAGGTAATCCTTTTTTTAATACTATTTTTGCTAATTTATTAAGCATTTTAACTGCAAAATCAAAATCTACTTCTACTTTACCATTTTCAAATTTAACATCGTCCTGTGTTACTTCTTGAGAAATGGCGATTGTAGGAATTCCAAAACTTGCAGCTTCCATTGCTGCTCCTAATGTTCCGGATGTTGTTAATTCTGCTTTTCCAATATTAAAACCAGTATTTATTCCAGAAATCATTATGTCTGGTTTTTTATCTAATATTTCAAATAATCCAATTGTTACAGCATCGGTTGGTGTTCCATTCACACCATAACCCATGCTTCCATCTCTTAAAGTATATTCATTTACTCTCAATGGTTCAAATAATGTTAATGCATGGCCTATTCCACTTTGTTGTGTTTCAGGTGCAACAACGTATGTATCACATAAATTTTCCATGGCTTTTTTTGAAGCTAGAATTCCTGAAGCGGTTATTCCATCATCGTTACTTATTAATGCATTCATAATTATATTAAGGTTTAATCTTGTTAAAATAATTTTATATTTTATTAATTGTATAAAAAAGTTTAATAACAATTTCCTTTATAAATTATAATAATAACTGCAAAAAATACAACGGGTGGAAACTTGGAAAAACCACAATTAATTAATTTTATAGCTAAAGTAATGGAGGACTCTGGTTTTAAGGTTTATAAGAATTTTAAAACTTCTCAGAGAGTTATAGATATATATGCTATTTTACCTACTACAATTGGCGATTTTGGTGTTGTTGTAGCATGTAAAAACTATGATAAAGATTTTAAAATTGGAGTCGATGTATTAAGGGAAATGGAAGAAGTTCAACAGAGTATTAAAGCATCTAAGGTAACTATTGTTTCTTCATCTTATTTTTCAGATCAAGCAAAGAACTATGCTCTTAGAAAAAACATTAAATTAGTAGATAGGGATAATTTACTTGAACTTGCTAAGAAATATCAGGACAGGACTTCACAAACTACATTGGATAATACTCCTTATGATGGAGGAGCATCCCAATATATTGAAGATGAATATCCTGAATATACTTATGATGCTTCTGATATGGAGTATTTGATGAGAAGAAGGGAGCAAAATCCTGCTGTTTATAAAAATACATTGTATAGGCAAATCGATGAAGATAGGCACACTGGATTTTCATCAATTTTAAATAGGGGAAGTTCAAGAAATAGTAGTTTATCCGGTGTAACTAATTTATATAATTACCAATCCAGAAAAAGTACTTTTGGACAAGATTCATTGTTGTTTAATTTAGTTAAAAATCCAATTGTTCTTATTATTTTAGTTGTAGCAGTTTCATATATCATTTCTTATATTGCAGGTAATCTATTAAAAGTAGATGCTGGAATAAGTGGATTAATTGAGATGATTGTGGCATTATTCCTTTCATATGGTTTATCATTGTATACTGATAGAAATAGGGATTTTATTGTTAAAGGAACATTCATATTCTTTATTTCATTAATTATTTTAATTATATTAATTTTTGTTTAATTTAATATAATTATGATTAATTATTATTAAGATTAATCCAAGGAAATATAAAAACCAAATCATAATGTCTGTGGGACCTGTTTCTATCCAAATTAATGTGTGTGTTAAAATAATGGAGTAAACTCCAACTCCTATTCCTTCTTTTAATTTATATATTATTCCAATAAATACTCCCATAAATAACATTTGAATTGCAAGGCCAATTAATCCGAAATCAAGGGTAACTGGTCCGAATAATGTTGAAGTAAGGCAAACATTGTAGTGCAGGACATATTCGCCTATAAATGTTCTGGGGCTTCCAGATGAGAAAATCATACTTAAAATATGTCCATTTGTTGAACCGGCAAGGGGAATTATTTTTTCAAAAACTTCTAGGGTAAATGCTGCTCTATACAGTACTAATTGACCAGGATTCAATGTCCAATGCTGATTAGCTATTGATTGGGAGGCAATATATCCGATTGCCATAAATCCAATAGCTATTATTGCTATGAATAAAATTCCTATTTTTTTAGATATTCTATTCAAATAATATAGGGTAATAAAAGAACTTCCTAAAATTCCCAAAACAGATGTTCTATATCCGTTAAGACCAAATATTAAAGCTCCAAGAGCAACTAAAATTAAATATTTTTTATTATAATATTTTGCAAGTAAAAGGTTTATCATTATCAAAAATAGCGGATATGCTATTCTCCAAATATTTGTTGTTGAATTTGACTTTAAAACACTATTAAAAAGAGGAATACCTCCAATTAAGATTATATTTAGAGTCTGTAATATCAAAGCTATTAAAACAAGAATTATTAATAACCTTTCAGAAATAAAATTGATTTCCTTAGTCTTATCAACAATAATTTTATTTTCCATGACTAAAAAGCCAGTTGCAAAAACAATGCATGCAAAAATAATTGTTAAAAATACATTCATGTTGAGAGGATCTTCAAATCTGTAGTCAAACGATCCGGCATACCCCATTAATAAAAAAACGACAATTGCAACTACAACAATTAATGGATTGAAAAAATCAATTTTTCTAATATTCATTTTATCCTCCAATTTCTAGAGAAGAAATACAGAAGTTTCCACCGAAGTTTGGCATAGCGGCTACATGGGTGTGAACATAACTTGCAAGCGTATTTCTTTCCATAAATCCGTCTTGGTTATTATAAGATCCTTTCCCTCTTAATATCTCAAATGCTAGTTTGTTTTTAATATTATTGTCATTTACAAGAACTTTTGAGTAATGAAACTCATGACCATTGAATTTTTCACCTTTTTTAGAAATAATGTTATCTTCTTTAACTTCAGCGATAGTGTATTTTAATGCTTGTACTCTATCTGTTAGAATTGACTTATAAGGGTATATATTTACCACTGCATCTTCATGTATTGAGTTCATAAGATACATTAAACCACCACATTCGGCAAAAATAGGTCTGTCTTCCATGTGGAAGTTCTTGATTTGTGATAGCATATTTTGATTTGCATTAAGTTCTTTTGAAAATAGTTCTGGATATCCTCCACCAATGTATATTCCATCAACATCAGGCAGCTCTTCATCCTTTAATGGTGAAAAATATTTTATTTTAGCATTATTTGCTTCAAGTGATTCAATATTTTCTTTATAATAAAAATTGAATACTTCATCATAAGCAACACCTATTTTTACCTGCTGTTTATTTAATTTATTCCAGATAGGAGTAATATTGGATGTAATTCTTGGAGCAGTTTTTGCAATTTCAATTAATCTATCCAAATCAATTGAATTTTTAATAACTTCGGACCATAATTCAATAAATTTAAGTGAGCTTTCTCTTTCACGGGCAGGAACAAGGCCTAAATGTCTTTGTTCAATGGAAATATTGTCATCACGGATTATTCCACCAATAACCTCGGTATTTGTTATCTCTTCAATTGATTTTTTAGTTTTCAGATAATGTGCTTTATTTTTAACTTTATTTAAAATAACTCCTGCAATATTAATTTCAGGATCTAGTGATTTAAATCCTAAAACTATAGCTGCTGCACTTTTAACCAAGCTTCTAGAATTAATAATTAATATTACTGGTGCTTTTAGAGATTTCGCTATTGAAGCCGTACTTCCAATGTCATTTACAGAATCTATTCCTTCAAAAAGTCCTCTTACACCTTCAATAATTGCAATATCTTTTCCTTCCATTCCCTTAAGATATGAATCCCTAACTTGACCTTCTTTCATAAAAAACGAATCTAAATTTCTTGAAATATTTTCAGTAGCTAATGTGTGGTAAGATGGATCAATATAATCTGGTCCAACCTTAAACGGTTGAACATTATATTTTTCACTTAATGCTTTCATTATTCCGGTAGCTATTGTTGTTTTTCCAACTGCACTTCCGGTTCCTGCTAAAATAATTCTCATGTTTATAATTATTGGTGAGATATTTTATTAAAGTTATCTTTTTAAATCCATATTCAAAAATACTTTTAATATTAGCTATTTTTATATAACATTAAAAATAAAATCTAAATCATAATATATGGTGGTAAAATGAGAATTTTATTAATTCATTCTGATTATTTAAATTATAATGTAAAAAATAAAACACCTGTAGCTGAAGATATTGAGGAAGCTAAAAAAGAAGGTTCCTTTGATGATTCTTTAGTTGTATTTACAGCTGTTGAAAAAGATGATGAAAATAATCCAGAAGGTATTGTTAAAAATTTAGTTAGTGAAGTTAAAAAAACTAATGATCAAGTTAAAGCTGAAAATATTGTATTATATCCGTATGCTCACTTATCTTCTTCATTAAGCTCTCCAAAAGTTGCTATACAAATATTAAAAGATGTGGAAGAAGCTTTACTTGCTGAAGATTTTAATGTAAAAAGAGTGCCTTTCGGATGGTATAAAGCATTTGAAATATCTTGTAAAGGTCATCCATTAAGTGAACTTTCAAGAACTATCACTGCTGATGATGCAGAAAAGGCTAAAGTTGAAAGAAAACCTTCAAAATGGCAAATTCTTGAAGGTAACAAAATCACTCAAATTGAAGACTTTGAATTTGATAATAAAACTTTCAAACAACTAGTTGATTATGAATTGGGACAAGGCGCATCTGATGAAGGCGAACCTCCTCATGTTAAATTAATGAGGGAGAAAGAAATTTGTGATTATGAACCAGCTTCTGATGTTGGAAACCTTAGATGGTATCCAAAAGGTAGATTAATAAGAGATTTGCTCGCTGATTATGTTTACAACCTTACTGTAGATCATGGAGCAATGCCAATTGAAACTCCAATTTTCTATGATTTAGATAATGAAGCCATATATCAGCATGCTTACAAATTTGGTGAAAGACAGTATAGAACTGATACTAAAAAGAATTTAATGCTTAGATTTGCCTGTTGTTTTGGAGCATTTAGGGTAATGTCTGATTCATATTTAACTTGGAAAAACTTACCTGCTAAAGTTTATGAATTGTCTACTTATAGTTTCCGTTTTGAGAAAAAAGGAGAAGTTGTTGGTCTTAAAAGATTAAGAGCATTTACCATGCCTGATTTCCATTCATTCTGTGCTGATGTTCCGGCATCTCTTGAAGAATTTTCAAATCAAACTGAAATGTGCATGCAAACTGGAAACGATTTAAATTTGGACTTTGAAGTAATTTTCAGAGCAACCCAGGACTTCTTTGATGAGCATGAGGAATGGATGTATGAAGTTGCTGAAAAATTCGGAAAACCTGTCTTATTAGAAATTTTACCAGAAAGACACCATTATTGGGTATGTAAAATAGACTTAGCAAACATCGATGCTTTAGGTCGTCCAATTGAAAATCCAACTGTTCAAATTGATGTTGAAAGTGGTAAAAGATTTGATATTTCTTACTTAGGAGAGGATGGTGAACAGCATAATCCAACTATATTGCACTGTTCTCCAACCGGAAGTATTGAAAGAGTTTTATGTGCAATGCTTGAAAAAACCGCAATTGAATTAAACGAAAAATCACCAATGTTGCCAACTTGGTTAAGTCCAATCCAGGCAAGAATTTTAACTGTTGGTGAATCTCACAAAGAATTTGCAGAAGAATTATATTCTAAAATTAATGCTTCAAACATTCGTGTAGATATTGATGATAGGGATGAAAGTGTAGGTAAAAAAATTAGAAATGCATCTAAAGAATGGATTCCATACATTTTTGTCGTTGGAGATAAAGAAGTTGAATCTGGCAAATTCCAAGTAACTGTACGTGAGACTGGTGAAAAAGTTGACATGACAGTTGATGAGTTAATTAATGAAATCAACGAAAAATGTGAAGGAAAACCTTTTAGAAGATTACCTTTGCCTAAAGATATCTCAAGAAGGATTAACTTCCAATAATTATATCTATAAATAAACTAATACTATAATATGGAGGAAATTTAATGGACCCAATGTATAAAATAGGAGAAGCTCTTATTGGAGATGGCCCTGAATTAGCACACATTGATTTATTGATTGGTGATAAATTCGGACCTATTGGTCAGGCTTTCGCTAATGGTTTATCAAACTTATCTGTAGGACACACTCCTTTAACAAGCGTAATTAGACCTAACTTAATGACTAAACCAGCTACTTTAATTATTCCTAAAGTAACAGTTGGTGATTTAGATGATGCTGGTAAAATTTTCGGACCTGCACAAACTGCTGTTGCAAGAGCAGTAGCTGATGCAGTAGAAGACGGATATATTCCAAAAGAAATTGTAGAAGATATTGTAATTAATGTAAGTGTATTCATTGATCCATCTGCTAAAGATTACAGAAAAATTTATCAATACAACTACGGAGCAACCAAATTAGCTATCAGAAGAGCAATGGAAGATTATCCATCAATTGAAAAAGTTTTAGCAGAAAAAGACCGTGGAACTCATCCAATTATGGGATTCAAAGTCAAAAAACTTTGGTCACCACCATACTTACAAGTTGCTCTTGACTTAGATAATGAAGATGCTATGGAAAGAATAATTAATGATTTGCCTGATAATGACAGAATATTACTCGAAGCTGGCACTCCACTCGTTAAAAAATTCGGTGTTGGAATCATTGGCAAAATCAGAGCTTTACGTCCTGATGCATTCATTATTGCTGACTTAAAAACTTTAGATGTGGGTCGTGTTGAAGTTAAAATGGCGGCAGATGAAACTGCTGATGCAGTAGCTATTTCTGGTCTCGGTACTGTTGAATCTATTGCTAAAGCTATTCATGAAACTCAAAAACAAGGTATCTATTCCATTTTAGACATGATGAATGTCGCAGGATTTGAAGAAAAATTAGCCAAACTTCCTAAAGACTTAAAACCAGATATTGTTTTATTACACAGAAATGTAGACATGGAAACTTACAGAGCAGAACATGGTGAAGACACTAGTGACATGACTGAATGGGGTAACATTAAAGATATTAAATCAATGCTTGGTGATAAAGGTCTTGTTGCTGTTGCAGGTGGTATTAGACCTAACAATGCTGAAGAAGCTATTGAAAAAGGTGCTAACATCATTATCGCTGGTAGATACATTATTGGTTCTAAAGATGTAAGAAGAGCTGCACAAGACTTCTTAGAACATTTTGAACCAGATCCAGACAACATGAGACTTGCTATGGATGAAGATGAAAACATTGAAGTAAAAGATGACTAGTGAATTAGATTTTTTTCTAATTTACAACTATTTTTTTTAATGGAGTTTTTATTATGGGATTTTGCAATTCATGTGGTAGACCAATTGTAAAAGAAGATTATGGAACTAACAAGGATGGAAGTTTAAACCCTGATTTTTGTAAAGATTGTTATCAAAATGGTGAATATACGGAACCTGATATAACTCTAGCAGAAATGATTACAAGAAAAACAAAGGAAATGATGGAAAAAAATCCGAGATTGCCTGAAACACAAGCTACAGGTATTACTGCAGTGTTTATTCCAGGACTTAAGAGATGGAATCCAGAGTTTCAAGATGATTATAAAACTCTTTAATTTCCACTTTTTAAAATAAATTCTTTAACTTTATTGGCTATATATGTGTCGTGGTCTTTCATAGCTTTAATTTTATATAATTCTTCTTCTAAACTGTTAATTTTATCGACCAGGTCATTGTATTCTAAACGAAGAGTGTCATAGTCTTTTTCTAATTCTTCATTGATTTCATAGATTTCAGCATAACCTGTTTTTGTATTGAGGTTTTCTTGTTTTAACTGATCGTATTTTGTTGAAACTTGATTGTAACTATCTTTAATAGTGGAATGTTCATCTTTTAAATTGGAACATTTGATTTTAAGATTCCTATTTTCTTCTTTAATACTTGAATATTTGCTTTTTAAGTTTTCATTTTCAGTTTTAATATTGACAAATTTATTTTTTAAGTTTTCATTCTCGATAATCAATTTGGAGTGTTTATCTCGAATATTCTCGTTTTCTTGTTTGAGTTGGTCAATATTATCTTTTTTAATTGAATTATATTTGTCTTCAATATCTTTTAAAGAAGTAATCTTAGCTTTTAACTCTTCAATTTCTTTTTCATATTCTGAAGTAGAGTTTAAATTTTCATCCATCTGTTCATTCAATTGTTTCACTTCCTCAACATAAAAATAATTAGCGATTTTTAAAAATTCATTTTCTTCTTCTCTACTCTTAAAATTTTCAATTTCACTATTTGGGATAATTAAAACTTCTTCTTGATTGTAATAAATATCTTCATTTTTAGGGATGGTAATTTGTATTTGTTCGGTAGTATATTTCTTTTGTTCGCCATTTTTAAGTGTTCTGTTATACTTCCGAGAATATTTTTTCACGATACCTTTTCCAATCTTCATAATCATCCCTTTTAGTATAATATTGTGTTTTTAAGATTATAAATATTATGTAGTTTTTAAAAAAGAAGTGGGGATTTTGAATTATTAATTTAATTCCTATCTTTTCATTATATATGCTCCACAGCCAATACCAATTAATAAACCTATTATGATACCGATTGTTAATGGCAATCCAAAATTATTTTCACTATTTACATTTTCTACGGGCACATTCATAATATTTTGAAGTCCTTCAAGAGTTGTATTGTCGTTTACATTGTCTATTACAATTATTCTATTGGACATGTCAGGATGCTTTTTTAAAAAATCATTAGCAGTCTCTTGATATGCAGTAAACAATATTCTTTTGTTTGTGTTGTTTATACTATGTTCAAGGATATGTGTAACTTCATCTTCAGATGTGAATTTATAAACGCTAATGTTAATATTATTTGATTCTGCAATACTTTTGACCATTTTTCCATTGCTGTCATTAGCAACAACCATGGTGTCTGCTGTTACATCTACTCCATGTGATGACACCGTACTTATTCCTAAAAGTAATATTAATAACAATATTGATATTTTTAAATATTTCATTTTATCACCTAAATTTTATTTATTTCAATTATTTCGGGTTTTATTTTTTCAATAGCTGTTATTATAATCACATTAGCAAAACCTTCTATAAATGAGATGAATACATAAAATGGCAATAATGTTGATAATAATACATCAAGGTTCATTGCTCCTGAAATTAATAAAATGCCTATCTGTCCAAATGTGGCAATAATAATTCCAATAACTGTTGATCCAAATATTGCAAATTTTTTATTTAAATTTAAAAATAGTTTATAAAACCCATATGTTGCTACAGACAATATGAATCCAATTACAATGAAATTAGCACCTAATGATGTTATACCACCCATATTCAGAGTTAATGCTTGCATAATCAAAGTTACAAAAGATACTATTGTGCTAGAAAAGGGACCTAATAACATAGCTATTAATGGTATTATGAAGAAGTGGATTGGCACTCCAAGCGGTGATGGGATTGATAATGATGTAATGCCTATTGTAAAAACACTAAACAAAGCTATTGATATTATTCTTTTTTCTTTATTTTCATCATTAGAAAATTTGTAAAAGAATAGTGAAACAATTATCAATGTTATTGTCCAATAGATTATTGCTTGTTCGAAACTTATTATTCCATCAGGTAAATGCATTTTCTCACTTTTTTTTAATTGTCGATAGTTGAAATTAGAAGTAATACATTATAATACTATTTCCATATTACTTTTTTTAGATATTTTTTAAAAGAGTATTACTTATTTTAGTTTGTTTAATTGTTGTTATTCATTTTAAAATTTTGTTTAACTAATTTTTAAAAGTAATAAGATTTAATTTCATTTTACTGCTTGGTTTATAATAATTAAGATGTAATTATGGTTTTATTTGTCCAAATATGAAATGTATTACTTTTTAAATTCGTAATACTTTTTTATAACTTTGTTATTAAAGATACGATATTTTTTATTATTACTTTTTGAATTTTGTTAAATCTTTTATTTATTTCAATTTTTAGCAGATTAGAAACGGTTTTTAATAAAACAATCTATTTTTTTGAATTATTTCTTGTAATTAAACTTTTTTTATCAGAATCTTATTATAATTCTTTTTCATTGTTCTTTTTTCAATAGTTCAAATAATGGAATAGTAATACTTTTTTATAATTTTTATTAATATAAATAATAATTATATTTATATATTTATTACTTCAATTTTTAAAATGTATTCATACGATTAATCTTTATTATTGCATATTCAATTATGGATACAAATGAATTTAAAATAATATGGGGGGTAAAAATATTAACAAACATTTAATTTCACTTTTATTTTTTTGCATTTTAGTTTTGCTAATGGCAGGTGGAGTTTATGCAGAAGATATCGGTAATTCAGATGTTTTTGAAAATCCAATCTCTACGGATATTCAGCAAGATGATTTATCTGAAGATGATTTGGATATATCTAATTTAAATGTTAAAGTTAATTATCAATATGCTGATGATAATGGAAAAATAAATCCTACTATTAAAGTTAATGATAAACATATTATATCAAAAGAATTTAATAGTTCATATCAAAATTATAATGTTATAATTAATTCTACAAATATTGCAGATAAACTTAATATTTCTATTTCTGCACCGGGATATTTGACTCAATATAAAATAGTCACTCCAAACATGGGTAAATCTATTTTGGCTAATGTCACTTTTAATATGGAATCTTCTGAAAGTTACAAATTAGGTAGAGATGTAACTGCGGAAGCAGATAAATTACTTGATTTTAAAAATGCTGATGATGTTTTAGCTATTACAACTGCTGGTGTTGCAAAATATAATGGTAAGACTAGTGAAGATGCAATGGAAGCAATGGTTAATTATGGAAAAATATCTTATAGCAATATATTAATGTTACGTCAAAGTGCTATTGATCCTATTGATTTTGCTTTTATTGTTAAGAAAGGAAATGAGTTAAAAGCTATCATTTTCCAAAATGCATCTACTAAATATTCATATTTGGGAACTATTTCTGAGAACATGACAAAAGCTCAATGGAATAAATATTATAAGTCACTTGTTGGTGAAAATTCCTGGGCATTTGCTAGCTTGGCAAATGGTTGGGCTGCTGGTGTTTCTAGAGAAATTCTTCAAGAAGCCGCTTTTCATGGCCATATTTGTGAAGGTACTTTGGGTGGATATAGTATTATTCAAGCTTTGTTGAAATACTATCCGCCTGAGCAAGAAAATAATCCTGGTGGAATTGGTTCTCCTGCAGATATTACTGCTTATAAAGTACTCGGAGTTCCTGGCGGATCGGATGATGATGCAGCATTATTCTTTTTAGATGATACAATTGGTAAAACTGGTTATGCTGGTATGAATACCACTAATACTGGGGCTACTGAGAATATGATTGGTTTTATTAAATGGAATTCCAAACAAAAGACTGGTGATTTAATTATCATGTCATTTAATTCCACTAAACTTAAAAAACTTTTCAAAAAAGAAACTAAAATAAATGCTGATGCTGGAAGTTTGGAAGAATTAAAATACTGCTCTTGGTGGATTAATAAAATTAATAATAATCCTGAAAAATTAGTTGATTTTTTATATGAATTTACAGGTTTAAATCAAGAACAATATAATTACTTGATGGGAACTACTGAAAATATAACTTATGATGGTGAACCTGCAGAGTATGGTCTTGATGGTCATGGTTTAGATTTAAACTATATTTTATCTTTAAATCTCCCCACTGCTAAAAGAACAATCAATAGTGTTGCTCATGCTAAATTAACTGATGCTGAACTTAAACAAATTGGTATTGATGCAGCCAATAAAGCTAAAAAAATATTCAATGAAGAATTGGGTGTTGAAATTGATAGGGATGATATTGATTTTCTAGCTTTAACTGATGCAGGATATGCATTTTTAAATGGCCAAGATACTGTAGTTGTTCGTGATGGTCTTCATGAAGTCCTTGGAGGAACATTATATAGTCAAAATTTATTAAGTCTTCACCAAGCTGTATGGAAACCGTTGTGGTTTGCATTTGCAATTCGTTATCCGGATTCTGATTTAGTTGATATGATTTATTTAAGATATAATCCAGATACTAAAGATTTCTTTGTTGGAACTCTTGATGGTAATAGAGTTGTGGATATTGGTTTTGAAACATTAAATAATAGTGATAAATTAAAAGCTATTGCAAAATCTTTTGTTCCTGATGGAAATTGGTTTAATATTCAAAGTATTGTAAACGCATGGAATGAACATCCTTTATTTGATCAGATGGCTACTTTCTTGTATCATGCTCATGTATGTCCTGGCGTTCAACCAGGTTTCTTTATAACTGATTATATTCAGGAAAAATATCCATTAGGTGAAAATGAATCTTACACTTACATTGCATCTAGTATTTATTGTAAAGATGACAGTTTAACTTATCTATTGGATTTATCTCCAGGTTTAGGTACTTTTTATGTACAAAAATTACCAAAAAATGAAACTGAAAATGGAATATCTCAAGGTGTTCTTGTCGTATGGGATAAAAATCTTAAAATAGGTAAGGCAGTAATTGTTAATTTTGATGATTGGGGTACAATTGACACAAGTATGTATGTAACTAGTGAAGCAAAACGTGCTAGTCAAATTAAAGCTTATATTGACATATATGGTAATAGGAACAATCCAAATGTTAAATCTAAACCAATTGTCTCAACCGTAAATGAAAAATGGATTACTGAAGAACAATTTAACATGTTAAAACAAGGTGCTGGTGATGATTTTAATGTACTTTCATACTTGAAAAGCCTTGATGATATCACTAAAGAAGATTTATTAAAATCAATAAATCAAAATTCCAATAGTAATTCAAATTCAAACTCTAAGCCTAACATTAACCCTAATAGTAATTCAAATTCCAATTCTAACAGTAGTTCAAATGCTATAGCATCTCATACAAATTCCAATCCTTCATCTTCTGGAAGTGTTGGAACTTCTGGTGCAGTAGTTTCTAGTGCATATGTTGGCGAGTTTACTAAAGATGCTGAATCTGAAGATTCACAAAACGGTCCTGATGATGCAAAATCATATGAGGTATCTAAATCTCCTGCAGCAAAATCTGCTGATTCAAATAGTTTAATTTATGCTTTAATTGGTGTATTGGCTATTGGAATTTTGCTTGGTGTAGGTTATATGAAACGTGATAAAAAATAGTTTTAAAGGTAATAACTCTCTGAGTTATTATTTTTTTATTTTTTTAAGTTAAATTTAATTAAATAAATTTTTTAAGAATTTTACTTAATTAAATTTAATTTAATTATGTGGTGGTTAAATGGAATGTAAAAAATTAGCATTGTTGATTTCAGTTATTTTTATTATGTCATTTGCAGCATCTGGAGTATTCGCTCATCCTGGTCATGGTTCTGAGTATGTGGAAGAAGTGACTTCTGATGATGTTGGTTCATCAAGTAATTCCGGATCTTCTTCAGGTAGTTCTGGTTCTTCAAGTAACTCTGGTGGTTCTACCGTTCCAGCTTCATCTTCTTCTAGTAGCTCTAGTTCTTCACGTAGTTCTAGTTATTCTAGTTCTGACCCTTATTCTAGTAGCTCTAGTTCTTCAGGAGCTCATGATTCAAACCATGATTCATATCAAGGTTCATCATCTAATTCTGTTGTAAAAGATAATTCTTCTCTTAAAGATGCAAATAAAACAAATGAAAATTTAACTAATGATTCAGGTGAAATTGATAATGATGAATTATTTACAGTAAACAATATTCTATTATTGATTATTGTATTGTTTTGTGGGTTTTTCATAAGTGTTATTCTATTTAAATTATTTTCTTAAAATAACTTGGAGATATTATGAGTTTTAGTTTGTTATGGTCTGTTGGATTTGCTGTTTCAATAGTGGTTTTTGCGATATCTATTGGTTTGGTTATTAATTCTAAAATTAATTCGAATAAAAATTTAGTCAAATTAGTTTTTGTTTTATTTATATCTACTTTAATTCTTATTTATTCGATTTGCATTTTTAAAATTCAGTTAAATTCAATTATAGGTAGTTATAATTATGTTTTATTGTTTTTAATTGCATTCCTATTAATGTTTATAGGATATATTATTATCAAAGAAAATGGGTGCGGAAGAACTTTTATAAATGTTCTTTTGTTATCTTACTTAAGTTTTATATTGGTGATGTTAATTTGTATAGGTTCTAAAGAATCTATTTTTGGATTGGATGATTTACAAATTAGTTTATTAGCAACACTATTGTTTAATTCATTGATCCTTGTTGTATTCTTTGCTTGTAGAAAATTAAAGTTGATTGATAGGTCTTATAGAAGTTTTGGAAGCTTGTATTTAATATTGGGAATTTATTGTTTAATGATTTCATTATTGCTTCCAAATATCATCTCTTTGAATATGGGGGATATGAAACCTATAAATATTGTTTCAATTGATTCAATAGCTTTTATTTTTATTTTATTGATTGTGATAATGGTTTTAGGTTTGTTGTATTATAAAAGAAATACTTTATTGAAATGATTTTAAAATTATAAAAAATTATATGGTGATTTATATGGTGGCTATTCCTGGGAGTGAGTTTTTAACTGCTGCTTTAAATGTAGTTTCTCAAAGTTTACAGATTCCAGTAATTATTTTCTTATTGATTTTTGCAGTTTTTGCAGTTTTTGCTTTTGGAGGTCTTATTTCAGATTATAGGACTCGTATAAAATTAAATAGGGATTATAAAGAAAAGTTAATATTTTCTTTAGTTAATTCTAAAACAGTCGATGAACTTAAACATGCTGTTGATGGTTCAGAGATTTATAATTCTCAAAAAGAAGTTCTATTAAAAATAGCTGATGCACATTCATTATCTTGTGAATCTCGAGAATCATGGGCTTTAAATTTAATTGAGGAAGAAGAGGTCGTCATGGCCAAATCTCTTGAAAAAATAGATATTGTTACTCGTATTGGTCCAACTCTTGGATTAATGGGTACTTTAATCCCAATGGGTCCCGGTCTTGCAGCATTAGGTAATGGGGATGTTTCAACATTGGCTGCTGCTATCATTGTAGCATTCGACACAACAGTCGTTGGTATCGGGTCTGGTGCTGTTGCTTATGTTATATCAAAAATTAGACGTAGATGGTATGAGGAATATTCATCTAATCTTCAGTTATTTGTAAATGCAGTTTTAGAGAATTTAAACGATTAGGGATTATTATGATTCGTAGAAAAAAAGGAAAATTTCTCAGTCAAGGTGAAGAAGATCCTATGAGTGGAACATCAAATTTAGTTGATGTAATGTTGGTTATTGCTGTTGGACTGCTGATATTTTTAGTTATTTCTTGGAACATGCAGAATATTGTATTTAATGAAAATATGGATGAACAACAAAAAGAAAAAGTGAAAAATGCAATAAAAGAGGTTTCACAAATTGACCAGGGCAATGAATTAAATGATACTCCGGATATAAGTAAATCTTCTGGAAAAGGTTTTACTGAAATGGGTAAAGTTTATCGAGATTCTGACACGGGTAAATTAATCATGGTTGAAGGTTAATTAATCAAAATTATTTTTTTACAAAATTATTTTAATTAATGTAAATAAAACTATTTTCATGAAGATTTTTGGTATTTGTGCTAGTCCTAGAAATAATACAACTGAATATGCGTTATCAAAAGCTATGAGGAGACTGAATGAAGAAGGTTTTGAAACGGAAATGTTTACTTGCCAATCAAAAGATATTAAACCGTGCATGCATTGTGATTATTGTTTGGAACATAAAAAATGCATAATCCAAGATGACATGGGGGATGTTTATAAAGGTCTTTTAACTGCTGATGGGATTATTTTAGCTACTCCAGTTCAAAATGGTGGTATCAGTAGTTATCTGTCAGCTATTATGGATAGGACTAGAGCATTAGAAGCTATCGATTATAATATTCTAAGAGGTAAAATCGGAATGAGCATCACTGTTGGCGGCGATCGTACAGGTGGACAAGATTTTGCCCATTTAAAAAATATTACTTATTTCATGATACATGGTATTATTCCAGTAAGTGGAGGTCCTTTTGGTTCTAATTTAGGTGCTTCATTCTGGTCAAAAGATTCTTTAGATGATATTAAAGAAGATTATTATGGTATGGATTCATTAAACAGAACTTTGCACGAATTTGAAAATTTTCTAAATAAATATATTTAAATATTAAAATCGATTTATATTAATGATAGATATTTTTAAGGCTAGATTATGGCAAATAAGTTAATTCGTGGTAGTTTAATAATTTTAATAGGTAATGTAATTTTCCGTATTGGGGGTTATATTTACCGTTTCTTAATGGCAATTTTACTTGGACCTACTGCATATGGTATTTTAGGAATTACTTTACCATTTCAAGGAATTTTTCAGACTTTATCTGCTGGTGGGCTCCCTCCCGCTATTGCTAAATATGTTGCAGAATACGAAGCTATTGATGAAAAGGACATGGCTCGGCAAACAATCTACACTGCCTTAAAGATTATGGTTTTTCTAGGTTTATTCTTTGGAGTATTGATGATTTTCATTGTTGCTCCATATTTGGCTTATGGTTATTTGGGGAAACCTGAAGCTTTAATCCCTTTACAGATTGTAGGGCTTATTACTCCATTCAGTGTTATTGTTGGTGCATTTAGAGGAGCATTCCAAGGGGTATATAAAATGGAGTATATTGTATATACTCGTGCTGTAGAGCAACTTGGTATGATTTTATTTGCAACTGCATTTGTATTAATAGGTTTATCTACAGTTGGAGCGTTATGGGGTACTGTTTTAGGATATTCTCTTTCTGTTGTAGCGGCGGTTTATATTTTCAAATATCATATGGGAAATTTAATACCGGAACCTAGTGATGATTTTGTTTTTACAAGACGTGATGAATTAAAACTTGCAACTGTCCTGGTTAAATTTTCTATTCCTGTAATTATTACAGCTATTGCTGAAATGCTTATTTATAATATCTGTACAATTGTTATGGGTAAATTTTTAACATTTGATGACATTGGATTTTTCGCTGCGGCAGATCCTATTGCAAGGCTTCCTTTAATTATTTCAATTTCCATCGCAACTACAATTTTACCGGCTTCTTCTGAGGCATTCAAGTTAAAAGACATTGGCATGCTTCAAAAATATGTTTCAGAAGCTTATAAGTTTTCATTGTTGTTTGTTGTTCCGATGTGTGTTGGTCTTGCATTATTTGCAGAACCTACTTTAAGAGTTCTCTACTTTAAAAATCCTGCTTATGTGGCTGGAGCAATGGCATTAGCAATTCTATCTATTGGAATGACCTTTTATTCAATATTTGCTATTTCAACTAGTATTGTTCAAGGTATTGGAAATCCAAGAATTCCTATGTATATTTTAGTTGGCGGGGCTGTTGTTACTGGAGTTCTTAATTGGATAATGGTTCCAACTCTTGGAATCGCTGGTGGTGCACTTGCTACTAGTGTTGCTTGTTTTTTAATGATGGTTCCATGTATATACTTTGTATTTAGATTAACAAAAACCAAAGCTCCTGTTGTTGCAGTAGCTAAAATATTGGTTGCTTCTGCAGTTATGGGTATAGTTGCATACTTTATCCCAAAAAGTACTTTATTTTTATTCCCTGGGATAGTATTATGTATGGTTGTTTACTTTTTTGCTTTGATTTTAGTTAAATTTTTCCAAAAAGATGATATTGAAAGTTTAAGGAAATTTTCATCTAAATTTGGCCCGTTTTCTAAACTTATTAATAAAATGTTAAATTTTGTTGAAAGGATTGAATTTAGATAGACATGTGTCATATGTGATATGCATAGTGCTGGTTCGTTCATCTGGTGATTCAACAAACTCGGATATTGTGTATAATCATGTAATATTAAAAAAATGTGGTCATGTGGCATATAATCAAAAATTATTTAATTATGGGAAATATAAATATAATATTCGGGAGATTATCATGGCGGATGTAAATGCTGGTGTTGAATATAAAATTAATGTTGATGGTAATTTATTTTTATTGGATAATAAAAAATACCAATTATTACAATCTATCTTAGATACTGGTTCTTTAACAAATGCGTCTAAGGAAATTAAAGTTTCTTATAGGACTGCTTTAAGTTATATTGAAAAAATGGAATCTGCACTTAATGTAAAAATTGTTAATACTACTAAAGGTGGTAAAGGTGGAGGTGGAGGAACCTCTCTTACAGATGAGGGTTACTCTATCTTAAAGGAGTGTAAAAAGATTAATGCAATCATGGAACTTCATAAGGACGTTAATGAAATTGAAGCGGATATTGTTGACATTAATGTTGAGAAGGGTGTAATGACTATTAAAATGAATCAGTTTGAAATAAATGCCCCGTTAAACAGGAATTATGATATTGGGGATAAAATTTTAGCTTTAATAAGTTATGATAATATATTTTTAATGCTGGAACCTCAGTCTTCAAGTATCCGTAATGTTTTAAAAGGCCAGATCATTGAAATGAGTCTTCAAAATGAGATAATTCGTGTTAAAGTGGATGTTGGCGGAGTTGTTTTGTGTTCTGATATTACTGTTTCTGCTGAAAAAGAGTTAAATCTTAATATAGGCACCGAAGTTTATGTAGGTTTTAAAGCAATGTCTGTTGCAACATTAAAATTATGATATTATGAGGAGATTAAATGTTACAAATTTTAGTTGATGAAGAAAAGTGTATTGGTTGTGGAAATTGTGCTGAGATTTGTCCAAAATCTGCTAAAATTTGGAAAGTTAAGGACGTTGCACATATATTGGATTTAAGATATTGTCATGTTTGTACTTTATGTGCAATGGAATGCCCTACACAATGCATTAAAATTGAACGTAATGGTTGAACTATATGAATTATTTAAGCTGAATTAATTATTTTATAGGTTAAATTATGACTAGGAATATAAATGTTTCAAGAAAGACATCTGAAACTGACATTAATATTAAAATGAATCTTGATGGTACAGGCAAATATAATATTTCAACTGGTGTGAACTTCTTTAATCACATGTTAGAATCGTTTTCAAAGCACAGTATGATTGATTTGGATGTTCAAGCCAGAGGGGATATTGAAATCGATGACCACCACACAATTGAAGATGTTGGAATATTACTTGGTGAAGCATTTAACAAGGCTATTGGTGATAAAAAGGGAATTAAAAGAATGGCACATTCTATTGTTCCAATGGATGAATCAGTAGCAACAATAGCAATAGATATTAGTGGACGTAGCTATTGTAATATGGACTTGAAATTTAAAAATGAAAAAATAGGGGATATGACCTCTGATGTTGTAATTCATTTTTTTGAATCTTTTGCCGGTTCTGCCAAATTAAATATCTATGGTACTGTTGAAGGTGCAAATGATCATCATAAGGCTGAAGCTGTTTTTAAAGCATTTGCAAAATCTATTAAAGAAGCAATCAAAATTGAGCACAATCAGATTCCATCGACAAAAGGTGTTTTATAGCTATTAAATTAGCTATCTTTTTTATTTTATAGAGCTTATTTTTAAAAATTAGTTTACATTTTAAATGGTTTTTATGGTTTATTAAAAAAATAAAAAAGAAAAGTAGTGAAAAACTACTTATTCTGGTTTTGAGATTAAGTCAGTTTTAGAACCAAGGTTTCCTTCTTTCATGTGAGGGGTTCTTAAAACAGTATCATTAGCTTTTTCAATTTCTCTTGCTTCTTGAGCTAATTTAGCAGCACATGCAGCAATTTCGTGAGCAGCAGCTACTAATGGGATGAAGTTTTCGAAACCTTTGGTCATGAAACAACCTTTCATGTCTAAGTTTGCAACGGATCCAGCCATTTCATATGCAGCAATAGCTTTTGCTTTTGCGTAAGGGTTTGCGAATCCACCTGCTTCAGCAGCTTTTTCAGCAGTTACTATAAGTTTAGGTAATTCGATTTCACCTGCTTCAGCTTGTTCGATTACAGTATCAATAGTTTGTTGGACTAATCTTAATGCTCCAGTTTCAGCTAATACTTTTAAGATGTCGGAGTTGAAGATAGCCATTTCAGTTGGGTCTAACCATTCTCTTTTTGCACCAATCATTGGGTCAGACATAACGATGATGTAACCTAATCCTTGTTCATCCATTTCATCTTTTTTACCTTTACCAGGTGCGTCACCAACGATAATTGCAGGAATATCTTTTTCAGATAACATTTCTCTTGCCTTAGCAGGACCAGGTGCTCCTGGGTTTGGGCTGATAAAGATTGCAAAATCAGGTTCGAATGCATCTATTTTAGGTACAACGTCTTCTACTTGTTCAGGGTTCATTTTTGCTCCAGATCCAAATGTTCTTACATCGATATTTGGTCTGTCTGCTCTTTCATCTAACAATAGGTCAATTACTGGTGAAGTACCAATATTACCACTTTTAATAATAGCAATTTTAACTACCATAATTAAGTCTCCTTTTTCGATAATACTAATTTTAGTTAGAAAACTATTTAAATTTTATTATTTGTTATTGTTAATCATTTTAGTACGTATTTTATAAAATATTGTTCATTTTTTAATTTATTTAATAAAAATATATACTATTGGCTATTGATTTAAGATTTTTTTAAGAAAAAGAATTTTATAATTATACATGTTTCATGTTAAATTTTACTTTTGAATAGGCAAAAATATTGTCTTTAAGTAATAATATTTTAAAAATTAGAGAGTGGTTCCGACGAGATTCGAACTCGTGATCCCCTCCTTGTAAGGGAGGTATCATACCACTAGACCACGGAACCAACATGTAATGTTATGAAATTAATAGTATATATATCTTTCCTTTTTTCAAATTTGAACAAAGTAAATTTTAATATATAATAAAAACATAATTACATAATATAAAAATATTATAGAAGTGATATAATGGCATGGGATGACACAGCTAGTAAAATTTGGGTAGATGGAGACATGGTTGATTGGAAAGATGCAAAAATTCATGTACTTTCTCATGTGGTCCACTATGGTACAAGTGTTTTTGAAGGAATTCGTGCATATAAAAATGAAAATGGTGTAGCGGTATTCCGTTTAAAAGAACATGTACAACGTTTATTTGATTCCGCAAAAATATATAAAATGGAAATTCCATTTACACAAGAAGAAATTCAAGAAGCAATTTTAGAAGTTGTTCGTGTAAATGATTTAAATGGATGTTATATTCGTCCTATTGCATTTAAAGGATATGGACAATTAGGTGTAGATCCTTCAAGCTGTCCTGTTAATGTAGTTATTGCTGCTTGGGAATGGGGATCCTATTTGGGTGAAGAAGGAATGGCAAATGGTGTGGATATTGGAGTATCTTCTTGGAGAAAACCGGCACCTGATACCTTCCCAGCACTTGCAAAATGTGGTGCAAATTATATGAACTCCCAATTAGCAAAACTCGAAGCTATTGATAATGGATATGATGAGGCTATCATGCTTGATTATGAGGGGCATGTTTCCGAAGGAAGTGGGGAAAATATCTTCCTTGTTGAAGATGAAAAACTATTCACTCCAGCAATGTCATCATCAAACCTTAAAGGTATTACAAGAGATTCTATAATGACTGTTGCACGTGATTTGGGTTATGAAGTTATTGAAGAAGTTATTTCAAGAGAAAGATTATACTCTGCTAATGAAGTATTTTTTACAGGAACTGCAGCTGAAGTAACTCCGATCCGTTCAATTGATCACAGAACTATAGGTATAGGTAAAAGGGGACCAATTTCTGAAAAACTACAAACTGCTTTCTTCGAGATTGTGGAAGCTAAAGTAGAAGATAAATATGGTTGGTTATCTTACATCTAAGCGGTGTAAATTATGGATATATTACAGGCTATAATAATTGGTATTGTTCAAGGGTTAACTGAATTTTTACCAGTTAGTAGCTCAGCACATTTAGTATTCGCTCAAAAATTAGTGGGTGTTGAAAGTTCTCTTACATTTGATGTTTTACTTCATTTGGGAACATTGATTGCTGTTCTTTGGTTCTTCCGTTGGGACATAATTAAAATGCTTAAATCTTGGTGGTTGAGTATTGGTGATTTATTGCAAGGAAGATTTAAACAAGGTTTTTATGATGATCCTTATAAGAGACTTGCATGGTATGTTATTTTAGCAACTATTCCAGTTGGTATTGTTGGAGTCTTATTTGATGATGCAATAGAATCATTATTTGCAGGCGCACTTTATGTTCCGGCATTCTTTTTATTTGTAACTGGTACTATTCTTTATTTGTCTCAAAGAATGAATAGTGGAAAGATTAACATGAATAACATGTCTAAGGTTGAGGCATTGGTAATGGGATTAGGTCAGGCATGTGCAATATTGCCGGGTCTTTCACGTTCAGGAACTACAATCGCAGCAGGTTTGGTAATGGGTCTTGATAAAGAGTTCGCTGCTAAATTCAGTTTTATTTTATCCATTCCAGCAATTTTTGGAGCATTCATTTTTAAATTAAAAGACATAGGTTCTGCAATGGATGTTAACTTTTTACCGGTTTTCATAGGTTTTATTGTATCTATACTTGCAGGATATCTGGCTATTAAATGGATGTTGGATTTAATTAAAAACAGAAGCTTGGATATCTTTGCATATTATTGCTGGCTGATGGGTATTATAGTGTTTATGGGATCAATTTCCCATATATTTTAAAATTAAAATAGAGATTAATATCTCTATTTACATACTTTTTCTATTTTTTCTCTTAATTCTTCAACAGAACTTCCTAAAACAAGTGCTGTAAACATCATTCCTCCAGCACCTGCACCTTCTTTAACAAATCCAGTTAAATAATTTTTTAATCCTTCATGTTTTGAATCTTCAAATTTAGGATCTACTACATGAACAGTAATGCTGCTGTCAATCTGATTTAAAATACCGAATAAATCTGCAGTTTCATCAGCTGCAACAAATACTGTAGTAGCTAAATTAATTCTTGAAAAATCAAAGTTTGGCTGAATTGATTTTATTACAGCACATGTTGCTGCCATTTGTGTCCCGCCTGCTAAAATAATTGGAATATCAGAACCTAACACAAGACCTGCAATTGCAGGAATTGTCGGATCTCCTACAGCACCAATCACTTGTATGGCATCTGCTTCACCGGGTATTATTCCAGCATTTCTCAAACCTTCATCAACAACTTTTGATTTTAAATCATGTGGATTGTGAGGCATACTTCCACTAACTTTTTCATTAGCTTCATAACCTAAGGCTTTTAAAACTCCTAGTGCTGTTGTTGTTCCTGCAGGTATGCTTTCACCAATGATGAGCATTTCATGTCTTCTAGATAGCTCATTACCTAAATCTTTTCCATTTTCAATAATTTCTAATGGATTTAAAATACCTTCTCCAGTTCTTATATCTCTCCCATGTTCTTTTCCAAAACTGTAATATGATACGTCTGCTTTAACTTTTGAACCTGCATCAATAATAACAAATGGGATATTTGAAAGCTGGAGTGCCGCTTTTGTAAGTCTTGCAGGTGTTGGTGCTGCCGCACCATCAACAACTGTTTCGGCTGCAGTTCGGGTACAATGGACTTCTCCTAAAACTAAAAATTCAGCATCTGCTGCTGGTGTAAATACTGTTAATTCAGGTGTTGCGCCAGCTCCTGAAATATCTGGAATTGTTGAAGTATCAGTCGTTCCTATTGTAAGTAAGAATACTGGGTCATCACATTCCTGCAGTTTTTCAATAAGTTCAGTTGATCCATATGTTTTTATTCCATCAATCATCTTTTTCACCAAGTTTCCTCAACTGTTCTAAAATTATTTTATTTTGATTAATAATCTTTTTATTTTGTAGCATGATTTTCTTTAACATTTCTATTTCTGGTAATTCATCATCATTTAAGAATTGTTTTCCGTCTCTTGCTCTTGGTGGAATTCTAATTTGATTTGGAGGAAGTGGATTTTGTTCATTTGTTTTTTGGGGTATAATTCCTTTTGATGCACTATCTTCATTGGAAATGAAATCAACATATCTATGTGTTACTTTATTTTTTCCCCTTTCGTCAAGTAATTCCATTAATCTATCATCTACTTCTTTAACACCATGAAGTTGTTCTTGTTCTACCTCGTGCAATAATCTTTTTTGAATATTATAAGCATTATAAATTGCAATTCCACGGGTTTTACATTCGTTTTTAAACAGATCACTGATGTTAATATCTCCTGTTAATTTTTTAACTCTTTTCTGTTCTGGAGTATTAGCGTTATAAAATCCCATATTTATTGTTATGTTTTTTAGATTTAAAAAATATTTTTATATTTTTAAAAAGTAATATACTAATTAATTAAATTTTTTTAGTTGATTATTTTGATATGTTTAGGAATTGAAGGAACTGCAGAAAAAACAGGTGTAGGTATTGTTGATGGTGATGGCAATATATTGGCTATGACTGGAAATCAATTATTTCCAGAGGAAGGTGGTATTCATCCAAGAATGGCGGCAGAACATCATGCAGAATGGATTCCTAAATTAATTCCTCAGGCTATTGAAGAATCTGGACTTTCATATGAGGATATTGATATGATATCTTTTTCACAAGGCCCTGGCTTGGGTCCGGGTTTAAGAATTGTTGCAACTTCGGCCCGTAGTCTCGCATTATCTCTTAAAAAACCAATAATTGGTGTAAATCATTGTATTGCTCATGTTGAAGTTGGAAAACTTGATACTGGTGCTGTAAATCCGGTTTCTCTTTATGTAAGCGGTGGAAATAGTCAAGTTATTGCTCATGAAAGTGGAAGATATAGGATTTTTGGTGAAACCTTAGACATAGCTATTGGTAATTGCCTTGATCATTTTGGCCGTGAAACTGGTTTGGGTCATCCCGGTGGTCCAGTTATTGAAAAATTATCTAAACAGGGGTCTTATATTGATTTGCCTTATGTTGTAAAAGGAATGGACTTTTCATTTTCAGGATTATTGTCTGCTGCGTTAAGGGAAGCTAAAAAAGGAACTCCTATTGAAGACATTTGTTTTTCACTTCAGGAAACTGCTTTTTCAATGCTTGTTGAAGTAACAGAACGTGCTCTTTCCCATACTCAGAAAGATGAAGTAATGTTGTGTGGTGGTGTTGCAGCTAATTCAAGACTAAGGGAAATGCTTAACACAATGTCTGAGGAGCATGGTGCTAAATTTTATATGCCTGAGATGAAACTTTGTGGTGATAATGGTGTAATGATTGCATGGTTGGGTCTTTTGATGTTTCGTGAGTTTGGATCTATGGACTTATCTCAAACTGGTATTATTCAAAAGTTTAGAACTGATGAAGTTGATATTCCGTGGGTTGATAATGTTAAAACCTACTTAAAATTAAGTGATGATTTGATTGCTAAAGGTGCAGAATCTAACATTGTTAAAAGTAACTATTTGGGTGAAAAAGCTGTTCTAAAAGACAGAATTCCTAAGGGGTATAGAATCGCCGAAATTGATGATAAAATTAGAAGAGCAAGAACAAAAGAGGAAGCTAAACTTTTATCTGATGCAAAATGTGCTGGTGTTAAAACTCCTATTTTATATGATATTAACTTAGAAGAAAAATCAATTTTGATGGAAGAAATTAAAGGTAAAATGGTTAAAGATGTCATGGATGAGGATTTGGCATTTAAAATAGGTGTGGAAATTGCCAAACTTCATGCTGCTGATATTATTCATGGGGATATTACTTCATCAAATATGATGCTTCAGGATGGGAAATTGGTTTTTATCGATTTTGGTCTTGGAAAATATTCTAATTTAGATGAAGATAAAGCAGTTGATTTGCTTGTTTTAAAGAAATCTCTTCAGAGTATTGATTATAATTTAGCATCGAAATATTTTGATTGCGTATTGGTGGGATATGGTGATGAAAATATGGTTAATAAAATATCTGACATAGAGTCACGTGGGAGATATACCCACTAATTTTGGATTAACTATATAAAAAAATGAAATCATATTTAAAAATATGATAACATTTATAACTGGTAATGAACATAAAGTTAAAGAAGCAGAGAATATTTTCAAAGATTATGACATTAATTTAGAGCATATTGATTTAGGTTATGAAGAACCTCAAGGAACTCTTGAGGAAGTAGCTATATCAGGTGCAGAATATGCCTGTCGTAAACTTGATAAACCTGTGATTGTTGAAGATGCTGGTTTATTCATTAAAGCTTTAAAAGGATTTCCTGGAACATATTCACATTATGTTCAAGATACATTGGGAAATCAGGGAATTTTAAAGTTATTAGCAGATACTGATGACCGTTATGCCGAATTCAGGTCAGTTATTGGGTACTGTGCTCCCAATTCTGAGCCCAAGATCTTTTTAGGTAAGGTATCAGGTGAAATCGCAGTTGAAGAAAGAGGAGATTTAGGGTTTGCCTTTGATCCACTTTTTTATGTTCCAAGTCTTGGTAAAACATTTGGTGAACTTACAACTGAGGAAAAAAACCAATTTTCACATAGAAAAAATTCTTTAGAACAATTTATTAAATGGTATTCTAGTCAAGAATAATTTTTCTAAAGATTTTAAATTTATACTAATTGGGCTTATTTATAAATATTAAAGAGGTTATATTATGGCAAGACCAGAATGGGTAACTTATAGTGATGAAGAAATTGAAGAAATGATTTTAAAATTTAACAAAGAAGGTAAAAGCACTTCTGAAATCGGTATTGTATTAAGAGATCAATATGGAATTCCATCTGTTAAAGATGTTACTGGTGAAAGAATCACTCAAATTTTAAAAAGAAATGATCAAGCTGGACAATACCCGGAAGATTTATTAAATTTAATCAAAAGAGCTGTTAACATCAGAGATCACTTATCTGAAAATCCTAAAGATTTACACTCTAAAAGAGGTTTAACTATCATCGAATCAAGAATCAGAAGATTAGCATCTTACTATGTAAGTGAAGGTGCATTACCTGAAGGATGGAGATATAATCCAAAAGAAGCAGCACTCCTTGTTAAATAGGGCTAGTGAAGCAACAGATATGCTCAAGGAGCATATTGAAAATGATGACGTTATAAGAATAATTTCTCATAACGATGCGGATGGAATATCCTCTGCAGCCGTATTAGCGAATGCTCTTGCCGAAGAGGATGTACAATTCCATACTACAATTATTCCTCGTCTTAAAGGTGATATTGTAAATCAATTAAGGCATGAAAAATATGATTTATTCATATTCTCAGACATGGGAAGTCCATTTATTAAAGAATTCAACACATATAAACATGATGTTATTGTTGCAGATCATCATCAAGTAAATGATACTGAAGCGGAAAGCAATGTTGTACACTTGAATCCTCATTTGTTTGGAATAGATGGTAGTAAAGATTTATGTGGTGCAGGTTCAAGTTATCTTACTATTCGCGGGCTTGATAAAAAACATTTAGCTTATTTTGCTTTAATCGGTGCATTTGGTGATATGCAAGGACAAAATGGATTTACTGGAGTAAACAAACTAATTGTTGATGATGCTATTGAAAGCGGAACTTTAGAAATTCATGAAGGGTTGAAAATTGTTTCCAAATCATCTGAACCAATTTTTAAATCTTTAGCTTATACTTTTTCACCTCCTCTTCCTAAGATTAGTGGAGATTTTGAGGGTGCACGTGAATTTTTAGAACGTATGAACTTGTCTTATGGAATTAAATTCACAGATTTGGAAGACGAAGAGAAAGATTTATTAAAAGAAGCGTTGATGTCTATTAATCCGGATATTTTTGGAGATTGTTATACAGTTCCAAAAGAAGTACCATTATTGCGTGATCTGGAGGAGTATTCTTATATTCTTGATGCATGCGGTAAAAACAAAAAACAAGGCCTTGGTTTAAGTATTGCACTTGGCGAACGTGATCAAGCACTTGACACTGCTTTAAAATTACAAAGTCAATATAGGGATCAAATTGTTAAAGGTCTTGAATGGATTAAGAAACAAGGTGCTGAACAGCTTAATAGTATTCAGTACTTATATTCTGAAGATAAAGTATTAAAGTCTGTGATGGGTACTATTGCAAGTATAGGTTTGTCAGTTGAATTATTGGATGATTCAAAACCAGTGATTGGTCTTTCAAGGCTTCATAAGGATATTAAGATATCTGGCAGAACCACTCGTAATATGGTTGCAAAGGGAGTTAATTTAGGTAAAGCATTGCAAGACTCTTCAAACAACTTTGGTGGTACCGGAGGAGGTCATGACATCGCAGCGGGTGCTATGGTTGCTTATGAATTTAAAGATAAGTTCCTACACCTAGTTGATGAAATGGTTGAATATCAATTAACAAATGATTAATATGTTTTTAACAAAAAAAGAAGAACAAATGTGTGATGGGGAGTTTGGAGAAACTATCAGAAAAAGCATGGATATCTTAGTTGCTTTAGGGGATATCTATGGTGCTTCTAAATTGGTTGATATTACTTCCGCACAGGTATCTGGTGTTTCATATAAAACTATTGGAGATGCTGGTTTAGAATATCTTGAAGATTTGGCTCGTGACGGATCAGGTAAAGCTACCATTAATGCTTCATTAAACCCGCCAGGAACTGATTTGGATAACTGGAAAGAGTTAGGTTTTCCAGAAGAATTTGCAATTAAGCAAAATCAAATTGTGGATGCTTATGCAAATCTGGGAATTTATAAAACTTGTACTTGTACACCCTATTTGGTGGGTAATGTTCCAAGATTTGCAGATCATGTGTCCTGGTCAGAATCATCTGCTGTGGCATTTGTTAATTCTGTTATCGGAGCTAGGACTAATCGTGAAGGTGGTCCGGCGGCATTGGCGGCAGCTATTGTCGGTAAAACTCCATTATATGGATTCCACTTGGAGCAAAATAGGAAAGCTAATTTAATTGTCAATGTTGATTGCAAAATCAATGGTGCAGATTTTGGTGCATTAGGTTATATTATTGGTAAATTTGTTGGTGGTGGAGTTCCATACTTCAATTTAATGAATTCTCCCAATAATAATGATTTAAAAACTTTAGGGGCGGCACTTGCATCTTCAGGTTCAGTTGCTCTTTATCACATGGAAAATATAACTCCCGAACATAAAAATGCTGGAAAAGATGATGTTGAAGATATCATGTTTGTTTCAAGAGATCAAATTAATGAAACTCGCCAAAAATTATCCACTACTGATAAAAAACCAGATTTAATTTGTTTAGGATGTCCTCATGCATCTCTTGATGAAATTAAACAAGTAGCTAGCATTGTTCAAGGAAAAACTATTAAAAATAAATTATGGATTTGTACGTCCGTAAGTGTAAAGGCAACATCTGATAGAATGGGCTATACTAAGATTATTGAACAAGCAGGTGGAAATATTGTATGTGATACTTGTATGGTTGTAGCTCCTATTGAAGATATGGGCTTTGAAGTAATAGGTGTGAACTCAGCAAAAGCGGCAAACTATGTTCCGTCAATGTGCGGACTTGATGTTGTATATAATGATGTGGAAAATTTAATACAGTTTAAATAAATTTTCTATTTTTTTTTAAAAAATCTTAAATTTAATAAGATTCAAATATTATACTGATACAAACTGTGGGGAAGACTTTTTTATGAATTATTTAGTTGTTGGTGCTGGAAATGCTAGTAGGCCTGTTGCAAGATTATTAAATTATTTGGGTCATGATGTTGTTGTAACAGATTTAAAAGATATTTCTGAATTTAAAATAGAATTTCAAAGAAGTTTAATTGAAATGGAAAAAGAAGGGGTAAGATTAGATATGGCTAACAAAAATCCTTCAGTTGAAGGTTTTGATGCTGTTTATATGCCTCCTACTTTGCCCGAAACAGCTCCAATCGCTCAAAAAATTTATGAGTCTGACTTAAAAATTTTAACTAATGAAGAATTCTCTAAAATCGTAAATGATTTAATTGATGTGGATATTATTGGAATTACTGGAACTATGGGAAAAACAACTACTACTTTTATTACAACTAGCTTATTTAAACAAGCAGGATATAAAGTGTGGTCATGTTCTTCTCTTGTAAATAATTTAGTTTCAGAAGCTATTGTTGACGGTATTGTTAAAGGTAAAGTCAATGAATGTGATATAGCTATTTTTGAACTTCCTCATGGTACTATTGGTCTTTTAAACAAATTAAATATTAAAATTGGTCTTTTAACTAATATTGCAGAGGATCATTTATCAGAGTTCGGTGGTTCTCTTGAAAAGTATCAGAAACGTAAACTGTTATTGCAGGCAATGAGTGAGATTTTCATATCAAATAATTCATGTCATGATATAATTGAAAAAGTCCGTGATGATGCAATATTTTATGCTTTAGATGAAGATGTTGACTTTAAAGGTACTGTTGGTGATAAGTCATTAACTATTGCCTATGGTGATAATGAATTTACAACACCGTTTAATATGATGAGTTATTTCTTTGAAAACTCTGTTGCAGCAGCCTCTATTGCATTAACATATGGAGTTAATGAAAAAGATATCATCGATGCTTTAAAGGCATTTAAAGGTTTGCCTGCGCATATGGAAGATGTTGGGGAGTATAATGGCAGAAAAGTAATTTTGGATTCTGCGTTTTTATATGATGGAATGAAAATTACCCTTGATTACTTTAAAGATGATAGTGTTGTATTGTTCTTAGATCATTTTGATACCTTGTCTGTAAGGGACAAGGCAGAAGTTGGCAATCTAATAAGTGAATATAACCTTAAAGCAGTTATAGCTAGCGGATTTAATGAGGTTACACAGGCTGTTGAAATGGATGCTGCAAATGAAATTTTAGATGCTATAACTAATATAAACATTGAAAAAGTTGCTGTTGAAACAATAGAAAAAGCAGCTGAATTAACTTTCAAATATTCCGAGCCTGGAGATGTTATTTTACACATGGGGCCACTTATAGCATATGATAGATTAACTACTGTTGATAAAATTATTAAAGGACTTGAAAGAGGAAGTAAAAAGTATGAATAAAAATAAAACCTTCGGAGTTATTGGTGTTTGTGGAGCAAACGGAAATTTAATAGCAAGGATTCTTAAACAAAGAGGATATAATGTTATCGGGACTGATCTGTCTTTCAAAAAGGATTGCCGGTTTGCTAAAGCATTAGAAGGTTATGATATTGAAGTATTCTACGGAAATGCTCCGGAAGCTTTCTTTAAAAAGGCAGATTATATAATTCCTCCTGCTAGTTTATCTAAAGATTCTAGTTTATTTAAACAAATGGGGGACAAACCTATTTTTGAATTATATGATGTAATTGAAATGATTCAATCTGAAAAACCAGTCTTTGGAATAACTGGTACTAATGGTAAGACAACCACCACTACATTACTTAAAAAAATTGCTTATGATAATGGAATTAAACCATGTGAACATGATTTGGAAGGCATGCAAGGTAATGCTGAGTTTATTCCAATTTTACAATCTAGATTGGATGGAGATGTTGGAATTATTGAAGTGGGAACTTTTGGTGTTCCGGGAACTATTGGAAGAATAGTTAAAAATACTGGAATGTCCGGCGGTTTAATTACAAATATTACTCCTGATCATTTAAATGATCTTGGAAGTTTCATGGATTATGCAAAAGTTAAAGCGGAATTCATTTCTGAACTCGGTCTTGGTCAATTAATTGTAAATGGACAAGATCCAACAATTATGGGACTTTTAAGAGAACTTGATTTTAAAGGAGAAGTAATTACCTTTGGGGTTGATGAACTCCCGGATTCAATTGGAATGAAAGAATGTGTATGCGGAAATGAAATTGCTGTTAAAGAAATAATTTCGGGCTGCGGATACTACTTCTGTAAATGCGGCCTTACAACTCCTCAAGCTGATTATATTGCAACAAATATTGATTTAAAAAATAGAACTTTTGATTTGCATACTCCAACTGAAAAATTAACAGTTAAGATGGGAGTTGATGGACTTCACAATGTATACAATTTAACTGGAGTCATTATTGCAGCTCATAAATTCTTAGACTTACCTTATGATAAAATTTTACCTACAATTGCAAGTTTCACTGGTGTAAGTGGAAGAATGGAAGAAGTTGCAAAAGTTAAAGGGAAAGATATTTTTGTTGATTATGCACATAATCCTGCAGGTGTAGAAACAGTTTTAAAAGAATTTAAAAAGTTATTTGGAGACTTTACAACTGTAATTACAGTTTCATCTGAATCAGGATATGTTGGGGATATTGATATATTTAACAGTGCTTTGAAATTTTCAAAATTCATTGTTCCAGCATCAGTTGCATCACAAAAAATAGCAATTGAAAAACTTAAATCAAAGCCCGAATTAAATGATAGGATATTTTTAAACCATATTGATAACTTTGAGAAAACTGGAACTCTTGGGGCTTCTGAAGATGAAGTTCGGGATGGTTTAAGAAAAGCTTTAAATTTGGATTGTGAAATGGTAATAGCTATTGGAGAAGCTGCTACTAAATTCAAGAATGCTGTTTTTGATTTATAATCCTATTTTTTAAATTTACTTTCTAAGCAATATTACTTTTCAAATGCTCTCACTAAACATTTTATAAATATCAAAGAGTAATATGATAATATTTAAGGTTTGGTATTATGACTAGTTATATTTCTCATCCTCTATTGAAAGAGAATGCAATTGAATCAAGATTATATCAGCAAGTGCTTGCAGGGGATGTTTTAAAAAAAGGAAACACTATGGTTGTTGCACCTACTGCTTTAGGTAAAACAATTGTGGCAGTTTTAGTTGCAGCAGATAGGTTGCAGAAGGTTAAAAATTCTAAAATACTGATTTTAGCTCCTTCCAAACCATTAGCAATTCAACATGAAGCTAGTTTTAAAGAGTTTATTACTCTCCCATGCGCTTCAATAACTGGTGCTATTAAGCCAGAAGAGAGAGTTAAAAGATGGGAAGAATCAAGAATAATTTCTGCAACACCTCAAACTGTTGAGTCTGACTTATTAAATGGACGTTATGATTTGAGTAGTGTTTCTTTAATGGTATTTGATGAATGTCATCATGGTGTCGGATCTTATTCTTATGTATATCTGGCGTCTCGATATGTTCAGGAATCTAAGTTTAATCTAATTTTAGCTCTTACTGCTTCTCCAGGTTCAGATAAACTTAAAATCAAAGAAGTTTGTGAGAATTTATACATTCAAAACATTGTTGTTAAAACAGAAGAGGATGCTGATGTGAAACCTTACTTTAATCCAGTAGAACTGGATTGGGTTAGAGTAAAGATGAGTAGTGAAATTGAGAAAATTAAAGGATATGTAGATAAATCTCTAAAAATAAGACTCAAAGCTTTGAAAAATATGGGAATTATTAGAACCGTATCTGTTGGAAAAGTTGATATTTTAAAAGCAAGGGGAAAAGTTCAAGGCGAGATTGCAAGATCCACTAATCCTGATAAAGATTTATTTCAGGCTATTTCTATTTTAAGTGCTGTTATTAATATTCAACATGCTCAGGAGTTAATCGAAACTCAGGGTGTTCAAACATTTAATAAATATGTTGCAAGGCTACGTAAAAAGAAAACTAAAGCCGCTAAATCATTAATGTGGGATGATAATTTTAGCCGTGCTATTAAATTGGCAAGGGAAGCTGAAAAGCATGGGTGGGAGCATCCAAAATTAGGAGAAATTACAAAAATCATCAAAAAGGAATTGGGAGAAAGTGATGGTCAACTTAAATTGACTACTAATCGTTTTGATGATAAGAATGATAAGAATGCATCTAAAATTATGGTATTTACTCAATATCGTGATACTCTTGAGATGATTCATCAGAAACTTGAAAAAGAAGGAATTAAATCAGTTAAATTCTTTGGACAAGCGTCAAAAGATGGTGAAAAAGGTTTAACTCAAAAACAGCAAAAAGCGATTATCAAATCATTTAAAATGGGGGAATATGATGTTTTGATATCTACCAGTGTGGCTGAAGAGGGCATTGATATTCCTGCTGTGGATTTGGTTATATTATATGAGCCAGTTCCCTCTGAAGTACGTATGATTCAAAGACGTGGAAGAACTGGCCGTAAAAGAACTGGTCGTGTAAAAGTATTGATGACTAATGGAACAAGGGATGAAGCTTATTACTGGACCAGTGTCAATAAAGAAAGCCGTATGAAAAATCAATTAATAGATCCGGATGTTTTAGAAGAGTTAAATGCATCTGCAATTGAACGTATGGAAAATCAAAGAAATGTAAAAGTCATTGAAAAGCCTAAAAAAGAAAACAATTTTCCAATTGTTTATGCGGATTCCCGTGAAGGTAATTCAAAAGTAATTAGGCACTTAACTGAAATGGAAATTGATGTTAAAGTTAATTCAATGGCTGTTGCTGATTATCAGGTAAGTGATGAAGTGGCAATTGAGAGAAAAACAGCAAAAGATTTTGTTGATTCAATTATTGATAAAAGATTATTTAAACAAGCTCGTGAATTATCAGAGGAATTTAAACGTCCTTTATTGATTCTTGAAGGTGATGATTTATATGCTGGTATGGTTAATCCAAATGCAATTCGCGGATCATTAGCATCAATTGCAATTGATTTTGGCATTAGCATTATTCCAACAAGAAATGCTCAGGATACTGCTGCAATGATTAAAAGAATTGCAGTTCGTGAACAAAATGGTGAAAGGACTCCTATTCAGATTAGAACAGATAAAAAACCTGTAAGCATGTTGGAACAACAACTGTTCATTGTCGAGTCTTTACCGAATATTGGTCCTGTTAATGCTAAAAATTTGCTTGCTCATTTCGGTAGTGTTGGAAAAATAATAAATGCAAGTGAAAGTGACCTTCAGGAAGTTGAAGGTATTGGTAAAAAAACAGCAGAAAATATTAGAAAGGTAATTGATTCAAAATACCTTTATTTTGAAAAGGAAATTAAAGAAAAAAGGCTTCTCTAAAAGTTCTTTTTCATATATTCGTAACTTTTTTTGATGGAATCATAGTTATTTACTTCAATGATGTAGATGCCATCGTAATTATTTTTCTCTAAAGTGTTTACTATATGGTTTAAATCAATTGACCCCTCACCTAATGCAAGGTGTGTGTCATCATCACCAAAATTATCATGGATGTGTATGTGTTTAATGGAATCAAAATACATTTCCTCTGACGAATATCCTGCATGTTTAGCATGACCAATGTCTAAAGTCATTGAGAGGTTGTTGTCTGTTAGAAATTCATGTAATTTTTCGATATTGCTGTAAATCATATTGTCAAACTGGGGCATATTTTCAAAAGTAGTTTGTACTCCTAAATCTTCTCCATATCCTCCAAGTTCGATCATCGATTTATTAGCAACATCAATAACTTTGCTTCTAAAGTATTTGTTTGCTAAAAAGGGAATAGTTCCAGGATGTATGACAACCGATTCGCAGTCAATTTTATTTGCGAGTTTAAATGAGGATTTAATTTGATTGATTGCATTTATTCTGCTCTGATTTTGTAAACTTGCAATATTAACATCCATAAAAGGTGTGTGAATTGAATATTTTAGATTAAAATTTTCTAATAATTCAACATCAATACTTTCATTAGGAAATTGGTGCACTAATTCAGCATAATTCAGTCCTAAATCTTCAATAAATTCTAAAGTATTTTCTAATTTATATTCTATTCCTGCAAGTGTTGATGCTCCAATTTTCATAATATCACATTTTTTGAATTGCAGTAATTTCTAATCCCATTTCAATAGCTTCAATAATGAAATCAGATAATTCTATTCCTCTTTTAATTTTTATTTCTCCTTTTTTAGAAGTTGTAGCTGTAAGTAAATATTCCCCGTCTATAAATACATCAAAATTCTTCCTTCCTTTGTCACGACCTAAATCTAAAATTAATTGTTTTTTTGTGTGGATAATATCAACTTCAATTGGATGTTTATTTATTGGTTTTGATTCGATTACTTCAACTCCAAGACTTATTCCAATACTTTCTTCAATCTCAGCAATTCTTTTACCGTTTTTTCCAATGATTTTTGGAATAAAATCTTCTGGAATGTAAATGTTTGCTCGCTCAGGAGAGGTAACTTCCACATCAACTTTAGCTTTTTTCGGAAGAATTTTTCTAATTTTTCTTAAGATTTCTTTTTCTGCAATTTTTTCAACTGCAGTTTTTTGTCTTTCACTATTTTGAGAACCATTGACTAAATCCATGTCCATGACTATGGTCTGCTCACCATAAGTGTAGATTTCATTTTTAAGCTCACCAGTTTCAAAGTCTCTTACTTCAATTACGGGTCTTGCAAGATCTGCTTCTTTCATTCCGGTGGGAACTTTTACAGTCATTTTTGTTTCATAAACATGAGTAACTTTCCCGTCTTCAATATAAATACTTGTATCAACAATGGAGGGGATTACTCCAAGTTCAACTCTTGAAGCTATTCTTTGGATTGCATCTATTGGCCGAGTTGCATGCACTACTCCAATCATTCCAACGCCGGCCAATCTCATATCTGCAAAGATATTAAAGTCACTATTTTTTCTAAGTTCGTCATAAATAGTATAATCCGGTCTTACAAGTAATAAAACATCTGCAGTATTTTCCATACTCCCTTCTAATGGGCTGTATTGCGTAATTTCATCTGGAAGTTGCAAATCTCTTGGAGATTCCATTGTTTTTACAACTTTATTTAATTTTGAAGAATAATATTTTGCAATAGCCTGTACAAATGTAGATTTTCCTGCTCCGGGTGAACCAGAGATTAATATTCCTTCAGCGCTAGTTCTAATCCTATCTAATAATTTTTCAGATAGGTTGTATTCATTTAAACTTATACTAACAACAGGTCTTACGGCTGTAATTTCTAAAGCCTCTGAAAATGGAGGATAAGCTATTGAAATCCTATATTCTCTTGATTGAACAACAAAAGAACCCTCTTTTTCACTTTCAAGATAAGTCTTAGGATCACTTTTTGCTTTATCAAGAATTTCATCAACAATTTTTTTGAGTTCTTTGTAAGTATAACGTTTTTCGTTTAATATTTTAAAATCAACATGTCCTGGAGTTCCTTTTTTAGCCATTGGAACAACATTTTCTTTTAAATGAATGGACATGGTCTCATCATCAAAAAATTTTTCAATTGAAAGTGGAGTTTCTTTGTATTCCTGTTCAAAATAATAAACAGGAATTCCTTGAGCTTTAGCAGTTTCAGCCTGTACTTTGTCATTTGTAAGAAGAGTTCCCATTTCGCTTCTTGCTAAATCTCTTATTATGCTATCAATTTCACCACTTTTAGCATATTTGATATCATGATTGGTTGGTCTTCTTCCTTTAAAGCTAATGGATAGCTCTCCATCGTATTGGAGTTCTTGTAATTTTTGCAATTCTTTTAATCCTTTTTGACCTTCTGATCTGTTAGCATTGGCTTGGTGTTCAAGTTCACAAACAACTGCTTCAGGTACAATAATTTCAGGATAATCAATATTCTCCTTTTCAATTAATTCAGTTATTGCACCTATAATAACAGCACTTGTGTCTGGTATTATACATTTCATTTTAATACACGTCTTCTGGGTTTACAAGTCTTTCTAAAATAACTTCTAAATCTTCATCTTTTAAATCGTCAATATCAACTTCATTTTTTGTGTTTATTTTTCTATAAAAACATGAAAGATATCCTTCATGGCAAGCAGCGCCTGTTTGGTTGATTTTTAGTATAATTGCATCCATATCACAATCAACAAGGATTTCTTCAACTTCTTGGATGTGGCCTGAACTTTCACCTTTAAGCCATAATTTGTTTCTTGAAGTACTCCAATAATGAGCTTTGCCTGTTTTAATAGTTTTGATTAGTGCTTCTTTGTTCATATTTGCAAGCATTAATATTTGATTTGTTTTTGCGTCTTGTGCAATAGCAGTAATTACTTTAACTCCGTTAATTTCATGCCTGAAGTTGACTTTCATTTCTATTCCTCTTTAAGATAATCTACAATATTATTAATACCAACTAATTCTTGTTCGCCATTAATCATATTTTTAATAGTGACTTTATCTGATTTAAGGTCATTAGCACCGATAATAATCATTTTTTCAACTTTGATTTTATCAGCGTAATTCATTAATTTCTTGAATTTTTTACCGTTTAAATCGACATCTGCCTTAAATCCATTTTTTCTTAAAATTTGGGTTATTTCAAATGCTTTTAGTCTAACATCGTTAGAAATAGGAGCTACATAAACATCTAAGTGGGAAGGCAATTCCTCTTTATCTGCAAGTTCCTCAATTGCATTCATTAATCTGTCAAAACCTAGAGCAAAACCAGTGGATTCTACTTCCTGGCCTCCAAAAAGTTTAACGAGGCTGTATGATCCTCCACCGCATATTTGTTTTTGGGCACCAAGTTCTGGAACATAAATCTCAAACACGATTCCGGTATAATAATCAAGACCTCTTGCAACACCTAGATTTAATGTATAATTTTCAACTTTAAAAGCATCTAAAAGTGAAATTAATTCTTTAAATTCTTCTAATGCTGCTTTCGATTCTTCATAAGGGGATATTAATTCTTCAACTTCAGGAATAATTGATTTATCTCCTACAAGATCAATCAGTTTTAATAAAATCTGGTTTAATTCTTCATTATTGATTACAGGTTCGTCTCCACTTAATGATTCAATAAGCAAATCTTTATCTCCCTTATCAATAACTACCATAATTTCCCTTTGAGTTTCAACTGAAATGTCAAAATGTTTGAATAATCCTCTTATAATTCCAAGGTGGTTAAGATTGACATCAGCTGTTGTAATTCCAAGGGATTTAATTGCATCACAACAAAGTGCAATAACTTCTGCTTCACCTTGAGGTGTTTTAGCACCTATTAATTCACAACCAAATTGCCAAAATTGCCTGAATCTTCCTTTCTGAGGTCTTTCATATCTAAAACAGCTTCCATAATAATAGAGTTTAATTGGTTTAGTCGATGTTTTTTCAAGTTCATTCAAATATAATCTAGCAACTGGTGCTGTTATTTCAGGTCTTAAAGTCAATTCTCTATCAGATTTATCTTTAAAATTGTATAATTGATTTACAATTTCTTCTCCAGATTTGGTTGTGAATAATTTCAATTCTTCAAATAATGGTGTTTGAATCTCTTGATAACCGTAACTTTCAAATACTGTTCTTAAGGTACTTTCTGCTTGTTTTCTTTCTCTCATTTCTTCAAATAAAAAATCTCTTGTACCTCTCGGTCTTGTAAATTCCATTTTTACTCTCCTTATAAATGATATATTATAGTTTAAGTTTGTATATACAAATTTATATAATCTTTGTTAATCAATTAAATATTATATGAAAATTAAAGGTAGTACAAATATTGTAGGATTAATTGGCCATCCTGTTGAACACAGTTTCTCTCCACCTATGCACAATGCTGCATTTGATAAATTAAATATGGATTATGCATATGTTGCTTTTGATGTTGATTCTAATAATCTAAAATCAGCAATTGATGGTGCTAAATCATTAAATATTAAAGGGTTTAATGTTACAATTCCTCATAAAATTGGAATAATGCAATTTTTAGATGAAATTGATGAGGTTGCTAGTTTAATAGGTGCAGTTAATACAATTGACTTTAAAAATTTAAAAGGATATAATACTGATGGAATCGGTGCTGTAAGGGCAATTGAAGAAGTTACTAATATTAAAAATAAAAATGTTGTAGTTGCTGGTGCAGGCGGTGCATCAAGAGCCATTTCATTTTATCTTGCTAGGTATGGTGCAGACACTATAACTCTACTAAATAGGAATGTTGACAGGGCAATGAATCTTGCAGAAGATATTTTGGATTCCGGATTAATTACTGAAATTAAATCAGATTCCATCTCTGAAATCAACAGCTATTTGTCTGATGCAGATATTCTAGTTGATACAACGCCTAGGGGAATGCACCCTCACACAGATGATGAGCCTATTGCTCGAGCGGAAAATATGCAAGAAGATTTAGTTGTATTTGATGCAGTTTATAATCCTAATGAAACTGTTTTAATAAAAGAAGCAATTAAAGCAGGTGCAAAACCAGTTTATGGAATTAAAATGTTACTTTATCAGGGAGCAGAAAGCTTTAAAATATGGACTGGAAGAAAAGCACCAATTGATGTAATGGAAAAGGCTTTAGGGGAAACACTTAATTTAGAGTGATAATATGGATTTAATGTTTGATGTTTCAGGATTGGCAGGTGAAAAAGAAGAGTTTTCAACTTCAAAAAAAGATGTGTTGAAATTTCTGAAAATAATTGGAGTAGACAGTCGTTTTGTATCTTACACACCAGATAAAATTTACATTAATAATTTAAGATTTTCAAAGTTTTCAAGAAAAAGACAAGCTACCTTTAATAAGCAATATCCTGAAATTGAAGTTGTAAGAAGCTCATTATTCCAAAAGATATGTTCTAAGTCATCAAAACACTTGGCTTTGGAAATTAAACCAAATTCACTTGTCTTAATGCCTAAAGATAATTTCATAGTTGAGCTAATCATGGAGCCTTATACACGTAAGTACGGTGCTAGGCTAGTTTATGAGGGGGATTATGATTTGATGGTTAATCCATTGATTTTAGATGATCAAGTAAATGATATATTTGAAGGTATTTTCAATGGGGAAGGTTTAAATTTTAATATTAATTCTAATGAGATTTATCCGTTAATTAATGTACCTTTAAACTGGATTAATTCCTTTTTAGAAATGGATGGTCAAAAATCAATTGAAAATAAAAATAAAAACAGGTTAGCTGCCTCATTCAGTGAATTTTTGGAAGATGTAGCTCCGCAATATAAAGAAAATGTTGTTAAAGCAGCTAAATATATTGAAAAAAAATTAGAAACTGAACAATGAAACCTGTTTGTCAGTTTTCTTTTTTTCCTTTTTCTCTTTTGGGGGTTCTTTTTTAACTGTATCTTCAGCTTTAGTTTCATCAGGTTTTGAAATTTCATATGAATCTTCAATTTCAACTGCAGCTGTTATCATTTGGTTTTTAAGTTCTTCAGCACGCCTGTCACGTTCTTCAACTCTCATTTGAGCTTTCTGTTTTTCCATTTTATTAATAACTTTCTTAGGAATTTTTTTAGATCTAAATCTTTTGATTTCATTATCTTCAAGTTCCAAATAATCAGAAATCTCCCAAGCAAGTTCATCGTTTTTAAACATTATCTCAAGATATGGGAACATTGAAATAGCTATTGAATGTGAAACGTGTAATTTTACAGACATTTTTTCAGCAATTTCATCTCTAAGATTTCTTTTGCCCCTATTACGGCTCATTAATGTGAATATGGTTGGAGTTTGTATTTTTGTGAATTTTTTATATGTTTCATGTTTGGAGTTACTTACTCCAATTCCCATAAAGTCGCTTGCATATTTCCAATAGCCGTAATTTCTGCTGCGTTGTGTTCTTCCAAAGAAAATGTCTGCTTTTGAAATGTAGTCATAAGCTTTTTTGATTTCATCTTTTTTCTTGTATTCTCTTGGAATGTTTTCAGCAATATATTCCATGACAAGTGTTGGATCTTCTTCAATCCACATCGCTTCTTTAACGTGTGCTGGTGTTTTACTTTTTAAAACACCTGTAATTGCATTAAATATGTCTGAACGGGTATCCTTGGTTTTCATGTTTTCTACATCTTGGACTTCAAGTGTAGAATCTTTACTGGATAATGCTTGCAATGTGTTGATTGCTGATCTTACATCTCCTTGTGATTTTAAGGCAATCTCTTTTAATGCTGCAGGATTTGCATCCACGTTTTCTGCTTGAGCAATTTCTCTTAAAAGTTTTGTGATGGAATTCCATCTTGACTTTTTCATCTTAATTACTTGGCATTTTGGTTTTATAGATTGCAATCTTTTTGAGTAAAAATCGTTAGCTATTAAAATCATTGGATGTTTTGAACTTTTAATTATATCTCCAATAGCTTTAACTCCTCCACGGTCGTTAGTTCCGTGAATGCCGTCTACTTCATCAAGGATTATTAATTTGTATTCGTCTCCAAAAAGGGATCTGGAAGATGATGACTCTCCAATTGTACTTTTGATAATCTCTTGTGAACGTTTATCACTAGCGTTAAGCTCAATATGTTCTGAGAATTGTTTTGCTATAATTTGAGATAGGGTTGTTTTTCCAATGCCTGGCGGACCAACTAAAAGTAGTGGTATTTGGGGGTTATTTGATTTCCATGCATTAACCCAATCTGTAATTATTTTAATCTCTTTTTTATTACCTACCACTGCACTTAATTCTTGTGGTCGGTATTTATCAGTCCATAACATTTATATACCTTATAAGAATTGGGTTAACAAAGCTTCGAGTTGAATTCTTGGATTTGCTCCTTCCCTTATTCTGAAATCACATTCAGCGATAGATTCAATTAAATCCATGTAGATTGACGCATCCATTTTTCCTTCAAGAACTCTTTTAGAAACATCTTGGTAAATTTGAGTAACCATATCTTCTCCGCTTGTTCCCTGAAGTACTATAGTTTCTCTAAGAAGTGTGCGAGCACCCATAAAGTCACCCATTAATGCTTTATTTATCATATTTTCAATGTCTTGTGGTTTAGCTTTTGAAACAACTTCGTAAACTGAATCTTCTGTGACTGTTTCTCCTTCGGATGTTGCGGCTTGAAGGACATTTACTGCTTTTCTCATATCTCCTTCAGCAAAATAAACAATTGATTCAAGACCTTCATCATCAGCTTGGAATCCTTCACTTTCACAAATATATTTTAAACGTTCTTTAATTTCTTCTCCTTTAATTGGAGCAAATCTGAATATTGCACATCTTGATTGAATCGGATCAATGATTTTTGATGAGTAATTACATGAAAGTATAAATGAAGCGGTTTTAGTATACATTTCCATTTCACGACGAAGGGCATGCTGAGCATCTTTTGTCATGTTGTCCACTTCATCTAAAAATATTATTCTAAATGGAGCACCAACAGGTTTCAATCTACAGAAATTTTTAATATTATTTCTTACAGTTTCAATTCCTCTTGCATCAGATGCATTTAATTCTAAAAAGTTTTGTCTCCAGTATTCTCCTAAAATGGATTTTACTAATGCTAAGGCTGTGGTTGTTTTACCAACACCTGCAGGACCTGTAAACATTAAGTTAGGCATACTTTCTTCGCCTACATATTTTTGTAATCTTGCAACAATCTGTTTTTGTCCTACAATGTCTTCTAATTTTTGTGGTCTATATTTTTCTACCCATGGTCCGCTCATTTAATCACCATTTTTTATATAGTAAAATTTATGTATTTTGTAATTAAATTATTTTTTGATTAACTTTTAAAGTATATGAAATCTAATAAATATATATTTAAAGTGAGCATTTTAAAACTAATGTTTACAACAAAAATTAAGGTGTTATAAAATATGAAAAATACATGGAAACTTAAGTTAAGAATGATTCTTACATCAGTTGTAATGTTTACTATTGTATATTTCCTTATCATGCTTGTAGGGTTGTACCTTGGTGTGAGCAGCTGGAAATTATACTTTGGAGCAAGCTTAGTAATCGTATTTTTACAATATTGGTTTGGACCATCATTGGTAAAACGTTCAATGAATGTAAGGCCCTTATCAGAAGCTGAAGCACCTCATATTCATCAGATGGTTCAGGAATTAGCAGACGCAGCTGGAATTCCAAAACCAGAAATTGGTTTATCTGAAATTAATATTCCAAATGCATTTGCATATGGCAGATCAAGCAGAAGTGGACACATTGCAATTACCCGTCCAATTTTGGGATTACTTGACCGTGATGAACTGAAAGCCGTTATTGGTCATGAAATGGGGCATATTAAACATAATGATATGATTGTTACTGCTGCTGTTAGTGTTATTCCAATGATTTGTTATTATATTGCATTATCTTTCATGTTTTCAGGAGATAATGACAATGGTGGCGGAATTATAATCGGAATTCTTGGATATGTGTTCTATTTGATTGGTCAATTGCTGGTGCTCTTTATTTCAAGAACTCGTGAATACTATGCTGATGAAGCAAGTGTTGATTTTGGAAACCGTCCTGCAGCATTGGTGTCTGCACTTTATAAATTATCTTATGGTGCAGCTAGTTGTGATAAGCAGACAATTTCTGAAGTAAATACAAACAGGGCATTCTTTATAAATGATGTAAACAATGCAAGGCATGATGTTTCTGATTTCCAACAAATTGACTTTGATGGTGATGGAAAAATATCTAATGATGAGTTAAGAAGACTTGCAAATTCCGATGTTAAAGTTTCAAGGAAAAATGGGCTCATGGAATTATTATCCACCCATCCTGATTCATTAAAAAGAGTTAAAAGATTAGCGGAGTTAGAATAATGAAAATGATTTTAGATGAACGTGGTAAGAAGTATGTTTTAAAATCTGGAGAAGATTTCCAAAGTGATTTGGGAATTGTATCTGCTGATGTATTAAATGATGCAGATATTGGTGAAGAGGTTAAAAGTCACTTAAACCACACATTTAAAATTATAAAACCGAATATCAATGATTTCATTGATATTATGGATAGAAGATGTTCAATTCTCCTTAAAAAAGATATTGGATTGGTATTGGCTCATACTGGTTTGGGATCAGGCTCACGTGTAGTCGATGCTGGAACAGGTGCAGGAGCTATTGCACTAAACTTCGGAAATGTTGTTGGATCTGAAGGTGATGTCTTTACCTATGAAATTAGGGAGGACTTTGCTGAAGTTGCCCGGAAAAACATTGAAAAATTTGGAATTACTAATGTTCATGTTAAAAATAAGAATATTAAAGATGGGATTGATGAAGATAAAATTGATTTGGTCTTTTTAGATTTGCCAAAACCTTTCGAGGTATTTGAAGAAGTAATGGAATGTTTGAATGTTGGCGGGTGGTTAACAGTTTATGCCCCTTACATTGATCAAGCAGAAATTTCTTATCGCATTGCAAAAAAATTAGGATTTTATGATATTGAGATTTTTGAAATTTTAGAACGTGGTCTTGAAGTTAGGCCTCAGGGTGTCAGACCAAAAACACGAATGGTTGGTCACAGCGGATATATGGTATTTGCACGAAAATTATAGCTATTCTTTAATTAATTTTAGCTATAATTATTTTACTATTTTTAATATAACTGTGTCATTAATTTGATGGTTTTATTTTAATTAAAATAAAAAGAAAAAGTTGGAATAATTTTGTTATTCCATAAATATTGCAGGTTTATATGGCATTGCATTTTTAGCCTTATTTTGTGGATCGTATGAGTCATCAGTATGGATGATAACTTCATTTCCACATTCTTCTTTGATGTAGTCAAGAGCATCAGATAAGATTTCTGCTTCGTTGATTTTGCCGATATATCTTGTTTTAGTTATCTCTTTACCGATTTTTTTAGCTACCATTGCAATTTCTTTTTTATCATCATGAATTTTAGATCCAATGGCTCTTCCCATAATCTGTCCGATGTCTGGTTTTCCCACTTCGTCAGCTATTTTGTATAAGTCCCATTTCCAGTCAGGTGCAAGATAAATGTGGACTTTTTCAACATCTTCTCCAACCATCTGTTTGATGTGGGCAATATCTTTAATGATGTTTTCCACTAAATCTTCTGATTTTTCAATTTCAGCACTTACAAGCTCTTCATTGTATTCTGGCCATGCTGCTTCACTTGCAAATCCAGCTCCGCCATAGGTTGACCATAATTCTTCTGAAGTGTGAGGAGTGAATGGAGCAAGGAGTCTAATCCATGCTTCAAGAACAGTGGATAAAACATAGATTACTGCAGAATCTTGTGCATCAATTATGTGTTTTACTCTGTATAAGTAATGATCTACATCTTTTTTAAGTAAGAATAAAGAATCTTGCAGTGCTTGTCTTGTTTGGAAGACTTCTAAAGCTTCAGTTGCATTTTTAATATGCTGATTAAGCTGACTGATTATCCATAAATCAATAGTTCTTTTTAATTCAACTTCTTCAATGTTACTTAAATCTAATGGGGAACCTTTGATTTCTTCAACTCTTGCTGCAAATTCTCTAAACCATTCAAGTCTTCTTTTAGTTCCGAGAACTTCCTTTTCTCTCCAGTCAAAATCTTGCCATGGTTCAGCAGATGCCATCAGGAAGAGCCTTACAACATCAGCGGAGTAGTCTTTGATTGCATCTTTAAGTAATATAACATTTCCTTTTGATGAAGACATTTTATTTCCTTCTAGAAGACCCATACCGAAGACTACAGTTCCTCTTGGCCATTTATCTTTAGGATAAATTGCACTGTGGTGGAACATTAAGAAGCTTAAGTGGTTACCAACAAGGTCTTTTGCGGATAATCTCCAGTCAAGAGGATACCAGTAGTTGAATTCGTCTTGAATTTCTTTAACTTTTTCCGCCGGCACTGTAATTTCCCCGGAGTCTTTGTTTAAAAGAACTTTGTCAAAGAAAGCAAGGTTTAAATCATCAGGGTTCATGTCTTTTAGGTATTTTGCAATAGTATAATATGACATGTAGATTGTTGAATCGGTTAAAGGTTCAATTAACCACTGATTGTCCCAAGGAAGTCTGGTTCCAAGTCCTACTTTTCTTGAACAAGCCCAATCATCTAACCAGTTGAGATAATATTCAAAATTATTTTTAATTTCTTTTGGGATTATGGTTTCTCCATCAAGAACTTCTAAGGTTTTTTCAGTCCATTCTTCATTACCATATTTCATGAACCATTGGTCGTCCATAATCTTAACAACACAATTGTTGCCGCATCTGCAGACTACTGGTCTTTCAGCAAAGTCGTACATGATTGTAGCCATGTTGTCATTGATTAATTTTTCTTTTAACTCTTCACGAGCAAAACGAACTTTCATACCACCGAAATCAGGGATGGAATCAATAATTTTACCTTTGCTGTGCTGGGCTTTGTATAATTCATTAGTGGCTTCATGTAATTTTTCATCGTTTTGGTCAGTAATTCCAAGTCTTTCAATGATGTCTGCTGCTGGAATTTCTCCATATCCTTTAAGCGTACATACTGGAATTGGATGAACATTTTCAATAATGCCTTCTAAATTGTACTTAGATATTAATTCGGCATTGTTTTTTAAGTCTTGAAGTGCAATGTAATCTGCTGGTGCATCTGCAGGTTCAGAGAAAACAACTCCACTTCCGTAGGATTCACTTACAAAACTTGCTGGGAAAACTGGTAATTCTTCCCCAGTAAACGGATTTTTAGCCATTTGTCCAATTAAATCGTTAGGATTAATTTCAGATATTATATCTAAGTTTTTAATTTGATTTTTTAAGTTGTAGTGAGCTTCTTTTGTAATGACCCAGCGTTCACCGTTAGCATTGACTAAGACATATTCAACATCCGGGTTTAACCAAATATTGGTTGCTCCAACAATAGTTTCAGGTCTTAAAGTTGCAGTTACAAGAATTTTATCTCCTATAGGGAATTTAAGCAATGTTAATTCATTAACTCCAACTCCTTCTCCTTCAAGCAAATCATGGTCTCCAACTGGGTTGTCACAGTTAGGACAGTATTTCACTGGATGTTCGCCTTTTGCAACTAGACCTTTTTCGTGTAATTGGGTAATTTGCCATTCGATGAATTTCCTGTATGTTGGATCAATTGTTCTAAATTCTCTTCTCCAATCAATAGAATAACCCATTTCTTCCATTACTTCATGGTATTCAGTTGAAAAGTATTTTACAATGTATTCAGGGTCTTCTAATTTTGGTAAAGTTTCTTTAGGAACTCCATGAACATTGTGGTATAAATCAAGTGTCCATTTGTCTTTTCTTTTAATTCTGTCCGCTATTCCGATAACTGGTGCACCAGTCACATGCCATGCCATTGGAAATAATACATTATATCCTTCCATTCTTTTGAATCTTGCATAAACATCGGGCACTGTGTAAGTACGTCCGTGACCTATATGCATCGCTCCACTAGGGTATGGAAAAGCAACAGTAAGGTATAATTTTTCTCGTTCATCTGGGTTTGATTCAAATAATTTTGCATCTGCCCATTTTTTCTGCCATTTCTTTTCAATATTTTCGCTCACTAAATCACCATTATAATATTGTTTTTGCAGGGCTTTCAGGAACTTTACTTTTGTGTTTGCTCCTGATTATTTTATTAATAATCATGTCAACTTCCTCTGCTGAAATATTTAATCTATTAGCTATTTCATTATTTTTCATATATTTTTCAGTAGATAAATAAAGAATCTGATCAAGTAAATCATAACTCATTCCAATTTCGTCCTCGTCAGTTTGATTATCCCATAATCCTGCACGTGGAGGTTTTTCGATGATTTCCTTTGGAATATTTAAAAATTCACTTAATTTAAATACATCGGTTTTATACAGGTTTCCAATCGGTTCAATATCACATGCACCATCCCCATGTTTTGTAAAGTATCCAATTAATATTTCGCTTCTATTACCAGTTCCACAAACGATGTAGTTGTTATGGTTAGCATAATAATAAATGATAGACATTCTAATTCTAGCTTTTAAATTACCTATGGCTAAATTATAATTGTCTAATTGAGTTACAGATAAATATTCATTTAAAACACTGTCAATAGCTATTTCTTTATATTTAATTCCTAATTCTTGAGCTATTTCAATAGCATGAATTTTATCTTCAGTTGGTGTGGTAGTGGATGGCATACTTACTCCAAATACATTTTCTTTTCCAACAGCTTCGCATGCAAGATATGCTGCAAGTGTTGAATCAATTCCTCCACTCAAACCAATTACAATACCTTTAGATTTAGATTCAGATACTTTTGATTTAATGAAGTCAACAATGTTGCATTTTGTTTTTTCACAGTTTAGTTTTGGAATTTCACTAATGTTCTCACCAACCTTTATCATTCATACATTGAATAATATGTAATTATTAATTTATATATTCTATTGTGTTTTTAATTGTGATTATGGGGAATTATAATATTAAATAACATTAAGGGAATGTTTGAATTTAGTAAAATTGTTGCTTACGATGGTAATTTACAATATTTGTAAAGAAATTTGCTATTTATGTAAAATGATGCATAAATATGGAACATTGATGATTGTAAAAATCATTATAATAACTAAATTTATATACTATAATAAATTAAATAACATTAAGTTACTAAAAGTAGGTTTATTAGGAGGTAAAAATTGTCATTTAAAGATTATTTTAAATTTGATAAAGACAAAACCACATTTATTTTTGTTGGTGGTAAAGGTGGAGTCGGAAAAACTTCTGTTTCTTCTGCTACTGCATTATGGTTAGCTGAACAAGGTAAAAAAACATTGATTGTATCAACTGACCCTGCTCATTCGTTAGCGGACTCATTGGAAGTACCAATTGGAAGTTATCCTCGTGAAATTAAAACTAATTTGTTTGCTGTTGAAATTGATCCGGATGTAGCAATGGCTCAAAAACAAGCACAATTGGAAGCCCAAAAAGCAGCAAATCCTGATGATGGTGGGTTATTGGGTATGGACTTTTTGTCTGACCAATTGGATATGGCATCTGCATCACCCGGCGCTGATGAAGCGGCTGCATTTGAAATGTTTATGGGTGTAATGAATTCTGATGAATTTGACGTTGTTGTATTTGATACTGCACCAACAGGACACACTTTAAGATTATTATCTTTCCCTGAAGTAATGGATTCTTGGGTAGGTAAAATGATGATGCTTAAAGCAAAATTGGGTGGAGTAACTAACTCATTAAAGAAAATTATGCCATTTATGGATGCTGTTGATGATCCTCAAACTTCTGAAGATTTAAAAAGAACCAAAGAACAAATTGACATGGCAAAAGAAGTTTTATCTGATCCTGATAGAACCACTTTCAAAATGGTTGTAATTCCAGAGGAAATGTCTATTTATGAATCTGAAAGGGCTTTAGAAGCTCTTGGTAAATATGATATTACTGTTGATAGTGTTATTGTAAATCAAGTAATGCCTGATATTTGTGACTGTGATTTCTGTCATTCTAGACATAAATTACAGCAAAAACGTTTGGCTTTAATTGACCAAAAATTCCCAAATCAACACATTGCTGAAGTGCCATTATTCAAAGATGAAGTTAAAGGTCAGGATAAATTGTTAAAGTTAGCTCATATTTTATATGATGATGAAGACAACGATGAAGTTGTCCAGGATGCTATTCAGCTTTAAAAAATAAATAAGTTAAAATAAAATATTATTTTAACTTTCAATTACTTTTTTTATTCAAAGTGCTATCAAGCAAATTTGCAAGTATTAATAATGCCGTTGAAAAAATTAATGGATTTCCAATAGACATTTCATAAAATGCAATTATTGTTGCGAATATTATTATAATCACAATGTTAATATTTAATTTTCTTTTAGATTTTTTACTTGTGTCAAGAATTGTTTGTGTACTTGTGTAAAAAATACTAATGAGAAATGCCACATCCCATATAGCACTATATTTTGGATAAACAAGGGTTATAGCTATTAATGCACATAATATTATAATTATTGATACTGTAAATTTACTTTCTTTTTTAATTTTTATCACCTGTTCCAACTTTTATCCCAATATTTTTGAGGCATACTAAATGGTGTCCAGTAGTCATCAATGAAATATTTGTAAGTCTCTGTTTTACTTAATTTTCTTGTTTTCCCATCACTTATATAGATTGCATTATTGCGATCTAATGTCATATCATCTCTGATTTTTACTTCAATAAAATCACATCCTCCTTTTTCATTCGGAATATTGTAAATTTTTTTTGATTGTAAATATCCTGGTCTTGTAAAAGTAATTTTATCCATAACTTCATGCCAATCACTTTTTTCAACCATTTCGTTTCTATATGTTGTTCCTCCACTTTGTATAAGTGCCATTGTTGTAATTAAATTCATACCTAATGATCCAACCCCATTTAATGGTTTGGCAAGTAAATTTGCAGCCATATAAAATAATTTACTAATTGGATGTGTCTTATTGGGGTATATGTTTGATAATCCATTATTAATAATGTTAAATGTTTCTTTAATTCCTTTTATTATGTCTTTTGGTATAATTCCAACACCGCAACAGTCATGTGTGGTTTTAAGTGATGATCCTTTATAAACGGAGTTTTGAGCTAGAACTACACTTGAAACTCCGCTGCTTGTATTTAATATAATTGCAGATTTTGAATTTGCTTCTGAAAATATGTAAATCATGTCATCTAATTGTGCAATACTAAAGTTGTTTTTTAGAATGGATAAAAATACATTATCTAATGAGTTTGAACTTTTATCCAAGTATCTATATGCAACTTTCAATAATGCATATTCCTCAATATTTGGTAAATTCATTGAATTTAATAATTTGAATAGGAATGCATTGTCAAATTTGCCTGTTACTTTCATACCCATGTCTGCATTTAGTATATTTAAATAAGTGTCTTCTAAGTTTATTCCACCTAATATTGTTAGGGTATTGTTTCTTTTCCAATTCACATTTAATTCTTTGGAGCTCTTATCTGCTATTATATCTGCAATCCAAGCTACTTCAAGAGATGCTAAATGCATTCCATAAATATTCATTACTCCAAATCTACTTAAATAGTCCGGATTTTTTAAAACCCAATTCTCTAAAGTTTTTTGATTTATTTTTTCATTAATCAGAGTATATGATTGCAGAACTTCAAATCCCATTGCAGTTCTATATTTTTTATTAAGGCCGTAACTTATATTCTCTTCTTTTTCTACTTCTTTAATTTCATCAACTTTAAATTTAGTTATAATGGTTTCTTGTGAGGCATATCCTACTATTGAATTTCCAAAATAACTAAATGTTACGGGAGTGTTGGTGTTTGCAAATCTAATTGTGTCATTGTAATTTCCATAATTGAAATTATAAATTGTTTTTCCATGCAATGCAGATAAACTGTATCGTAAGCTGAATTCATCAAAACTCAATGTGTTGAAGTTAATTTTTGCAGTTATTTTATCATTTTCCACATATGTTAATGTTTCACTTTTATCTAATCCTTTACTTGCATAAAATCCAAATAAAGCTGTATTATCTTTTGTTTTACTCTGATAGTCAATTTGTGTGTAATCATTTACTTTGCTAATAATTATTCCATCTGAGGTTAACTTGTTTCGGTTTGTATAACTTTTTACTCCACTCCCATCAAAGGGCACTAGATAATTATTATTGTATCTAAGAGTTATGGAATTTATTCCGTTAATTGAAGTTGTTGTAAATGTGTAAATTTTTCCCCCAACTTGAATTTTAAATATTTCATTTTTTGGCATTTTTATGATGCCGTTGATTCCAGATTTAAGACAGTAAACAGAGTTATTAACCACATATTTTGCTGTAACATTAACATAATTTGGAATTAATGTTGTATGGATATAATTGGTTGATTTCACTATTTTATTTATGTTGATTTTATTAGTATTTTTAAGACCCATATATTCGGTTGTTATTGAGTGTTTCCCAACATCTAAATTGATGTCTAATGTTGCAATGCCATTTTTATTAGTTTTTTTTGAATATGTTTTTCCGTTAATCTTAAATGTAACTTTTTGATTTGGATAAACTTCGCCTTTATTATTAAATACTTTTACATTAAATTTACCATCATTTTGCCCATTAATGCTTAAATCTTTAGTTTTAATTAAACTTTTTATAGTTATTTTTTTATTTACAGTTTCAGATGTCTTTGGATTTATAATGGATATGGCGTATGTTCCAGGTTTTAAATTAATCGGTAATTTTCCAACACCCTTTTTGTCTGTTTTAACAGTGTAATGTTTCTTATTTAACTTGAATTTAACGGCTTTATTTTTTAATATATTTCCTTTTTGATTATAAAATTTAGAAGTGTAGGGCGATGTATTTTTATAGTATTTCTTAAAATCATTACTTTTTATTGTACTTTTAACTGTAATTGTGCTCTTTTTTGATATTGCAGTGTATTTAGTTGTTCCAGCAAATCTTATTTTAATTGGATAATTTCCACTTTTTAAACTGCTAATTGTAAGGTAAGCATCACCTTTACTGTCAGTTTTTTTGTTATAAACTTTGCCATTAACAGTAAAATCCACTTTTGCTTTTGTTATTGCTTTTTTATTTTTATTTTTCACTGTTGCTTTGAATTTACTTCCATCCTTATAATACATTTTTAAATTAGGTGCTTTAAGAGTGACTTTTTCTTTTTTAGAAGTTTCCTTACTAACACTTGACTTACATAATTTTTGACTTGAATCTGTTTCTTTTTGAGTTAATAATGTTTCATTTTTATTATCCGCCGCTGATACTGCGGTAATTAAAAAAATAAATAATAAAATGAAACATGTGGTGTTTAGTTTCGCATTCATGATATCTACCTTAATGTCAATTTTGTCAAATCGACGATTAAAGTTTGATATATGAACTATATAAGTTTTAATTTTAAAAATAAATAGTAAATGACTTTTAAAATAAATTTTAACTGTAAATTATCTTAATAAATAATCATAATACACATATAGGTAAATTCACTTTGTGCAATATCTTTTAATGTAGCCTCAACAATGTTTTCATCAGGATAACTTAATCTCTCACATACCACAACTTTCCTATTTTCTTCAACACCATGGTCAAGTAAAAACTGGGCCATATCTTTTACTTTTCTTGAAGGAAGGGCTATTGTTGTCTTTCCATTGTTAATGACAGGTAAGATGTCCTCTATATTTTCTCTACCGTGAAATGTCATTACATTAGCATTGTCCCATTGGATATGGCATTTTGCAGCTGCAAGCTGCAGGGAACTAATTCCTGGAATAACTTCAATATTTTCATTTGGGAATTCTTTTTCTTTTGAAATTCTTAAAACTGTATTTAAAACACCTGAAAAACCAGGATCTCCTGTTGATAATATTGATACGGTATTTCCATTACATGCAAGTTGAACACCTTCATTTAATTTCTCTAAAAGTTCTTTTACATTAAATGCAATTTTATTTTGAACATCATCAAATAACTCAATTGCTCTTGTACTTCCAATGGTATAATCACTTGTTTTTACAGTATCAATTGCTTTTTTAGTTAAATATTCGGAAGCACCAGGACCAATCCCAATAATAAAAATTTTTCCAGTTTGCATATTTTCTTATTTATTTAAAATTGGTATTAATAGTTACTTTTTGGTTACAAAAATCATTTAAATATTAACAAGTAATGTTTATGTGAGGCGATTAAAATAAACACTGAAGAGCAATTAGATTTTTTAATTAATTACTTAATAAATGAAAGAGATGAATTAATTGAGGTTCCGCCTAATTTTATTGAAAAAAGAAATTTGCTTCGTGCATTAATGAATATTAGGATGCCTAATGAAGTATCTTCGGAATTTTTAAATGTCCAAGATGATTTTTTAACTGCTGAAACTTTTAATAAATATTTAACTTCTGTTGATGATATTGCTGAAGTTAAGGGCAAATTAATGCTGTGGCAGGGTGATATTTCAACTTTGAAAGTGGATGCAATTGTTAATGCTGCTAATTCAAAGTTACTTGGATGTTTTGTTCCATTACATAATTGCATTGATAATGTTATTCACTCAGCAGCAGGTATTCAATTAAGGGATGAATGTAACACGATAATGAAAATTCAGGGTAAGGATGAAGAAGTTGGAAAAGCTAAAATCACTGGTGCTTATAACTTACCTTCTAAATATGTAATTCATACAGTTGGTCCTACTATTCCACAAGGCTTTAAACCATCTAATTATGATTGTGAATCATTAGCTAATTGTTATAAATCCTGTTTGGAAGTTGCAGATTACAATAATCTTGACTCAATTGCATTCTGTTGTATTTCAACTGGAGTATTTAATTTTCCACATGAACTTGCTTCAAAAATTGCAATTGGAACTGTTGATGAATATTTAAAATCAAATGAAACATCATTAAAGCATGTAATTTTTAATGTGTTTACAGATTCGGATTATTTGATTTATAAAAAAGAGTTATTCGGTGATTAAGATGGATAATTTCAAACAAAGATTAAATAAATCCAAAGAAGCTATTGATAATGCAGATTATATTATTATTGGTGCAGGAGCTGGATTTTCAGCAGCTGCTGGAATATTATATTCTGGAAAAAGATTTGAAGATAATTTCAAGGATTTCATTGAAAAATATGATATGAAGGACATGTATTCAGCAGGGTTTTATCCATTTAAAACTCAAGAGGAAAAATGGGCTTATTGGTGTCGTCATGTTTATGTAAATAGATATTCTGTTGGAAAAACAGAGTTATATAAAAAATTATTTAATTTAGTTAAAGATAAAGACTATTTTGTATTAACAACAAATGTTGAACATCAATTTTGGATTAATGACTTTGAGGATAAAAGAATATTCGCAACTCAAGGGGATTATGGTTCAATGCAATGTGAAAAAGGATGCCATGATAAATTATATTCAAACGAGGATTTTGTTTATGAATCTTTAGGAAAAATAGAAGGTTGCAGAATTCCGTCTAATCTGGTTCCTAAGTGTCCGGTTTGTGGAGGGAATATGGATCTTAACCTAAGAAAAGACCAATTCTTCATTGAAGATAAAAAATGGCATGAAATGGCCAGTAATTATCAGAATTTTTTATCCAGAATTGATGAAGATAAAAACATTGTACTTTTAGAATTGGGAGTTGGATTTAACACTCCAACAATTATTAGATATCCATTTGAACAAATGACATATAATAATAAAAATATGACTCTAATTAGATTAAATAGGGATTATCCAGATGCAATTGATCAAAATAAAGATAGAACAATAAGTTTTGATGAAGAGATTTATGAAATATTTGATTATTGGCTTTCAAGATTTTAATTCATTAATTTCTTTTTTTAAGAATTCGTAAATTGAGGAAGCTCCAATTAATTTACCAGGATCTTCCCATTCAGAAGGATATAAAATGAAAGGTTTTGTTTGATCTCCTCCAAGACCTCCATGACTTCCAATTAACTCTTCAAATGCATTTACTTCATCATATTTTTCATCATAAAAACCATTGACCATTATGTCGGGCATATTGTTAAATGTGTTTTGTCGTTTTAAATGTCTTGCAGCATTTTTTCCATAATTAATTAAGGGGTTTTCACCAATTATTTTATCTGTATCTAAATAGTATATTCCATCTTCTCCAATCACCATGCCTCCATTGGTTATTGAATGAACTAAAATGAATCCAATTCCTGGATGTTTTACAAGGCCGGGTATCAATTCAGGAAATAACATAACTATTTCTTCATAGGTTAAGCGTTGTTTCCATTCTGTTAAATATATTAATCCTAGGTTTCCAGAACCTAAAACAATCAATTCAGAATCTTTTGCTTTTTTAGTGCTCTGTTCAATACTTTCATGGCCTTTAATGTATTCTAAACTATTTGAATATTTTTTTCTTAAATTTTGGTATTGTTCATTATCAAAAATAATTGCAGGTTTTTTATTTTCAAGTTCATCTCTAATATTTTGAAAATATGTATTTTCATCAAATATATCGTCACGAAAATCACCTATTTTTTCTTTGACAATTTTTAATTTTATATTTTCAGAAAAAACTGCATCTCTAAAGTGATCAATATTAAATTCATTTCTATAAACTTTTAAATCATCTGGAAGAAATCTTCTAACATAATTTCCGAGTGTTATTCCATATTTTTGTTTAAATGTTGCCCCATTACTTTGGCCATGGTCTGATAAAATAACAAGTTTGTAGCCCCTGTTGCTCATATCAATTGCATTTGTTAACCTTTGAATTTGAGTATCAATTTGTTTTAATACTGGCCACACATCTTCATCTTGTGTTCCAGAGTGATGGGCTACTTCATCATACCCCATAAATGTTGCATATGCAGTATCAATTTCTCCTTTTAATATTTCACTTGTCAGAATATCTGTTGTAACTTCTCTAAGCACTACATTAGCACCAGCTCTCACAGCAGCATAAACAACTGTTCTTCTAAGTCTTGGTTGGATATTTTTTATTAAATGTTTAATTTGTGATTTTAATTCAACTAAAATGTCCCATAAAAATAATGTAAATATTCTTTGGTAGTTGTAAGTGTCTAAAAATACTGTATTTAATGTTTTATGGTTAATTCTAGTTAGTGTCCCTAATTTTGAAGAAGTTAATGGTGCACTTTTACTATCTCCTGAAAACATATTGCTAACGCTTATTCCATCAACAAGCAATCCTTCCCCATTACTTATTCTTTTTTCTATTAGTGGAGCATGGCTTAATTTTCCAGAAACAATTATCTTATTGTCATTTTCTTTTTCAACCCATCTATAAGCTACAATATTTTCATTATTTCCATGCAATATTCCCGCCTGGCTTGCTCCGGTTTGAGAAGATAAATCTGTTTCCCATTCTTTTAGATTATGAGTACTTGAATCAATCCATTCTTTAATTGTTGGCATTATATTATTGTCAATTGCTTTTTTTAGAATATTTATTGATAATCCATCAATTTCAAGCATTATAATTCCCGGATAGCTTTTTGAATCTATTTTTTTATTAAGGGCGTATTTTACAATATTTTTAAGATGTCTATTGTAATAATTAGTGTTTGTCATGTTTGTAACAACTGTTGTGGCAATTGACATGAAAAACGGAACTTTAATAGATGCATAAAAACCAACATCAACATTCGGAATAAAGTAACAAGCAATATAAAAGATTAATGCATTAATAAATATTGTACCAATGCCTAAAGTTTGTATCATGAACTTCATAAAAAATCTTTTAAAAATTGGCCATAGTAATGTATTGGCTATGGTTATTGAAAGGACTATGAAAAATGCATTATACCACGGTCCTATGGAAAAATCTCCATATAAATCTGACATTAATATTATAACTAGTATATTAAGTAAAACAAGTAAAATTAAATTAATTATATTTTTTGTTGAAGTTATGATATTATGAGTATTCATTTTACATCGATTTTTTGTTTTCTATTTGTTTTAAGGGTAATTATTGTAATTTCAGGTTTACAATTAATTCGCATTCTGAATGAATTTGTTCCAAGTCCTTTACTTGTATACTGTATCATATTTCTAACTTTATAAAGGCCAACGGGGTATTTTTTTGAGTTCGGACCTCTAAATGGTGTTGTTTCGAATTTTGGGATTATGAATTGTCCGCCATGTGAATGTCCTGAAATTTGCAAATCAAATTTGTTTGTTTTAGATGATTCTTCTGCAAAATCTGGCTCATGGGCAAGTAAAATACTTGGAGTATCTTCTCTAATTTTAACTAAAACTTCATCTAAATTATCTGCACAAACAGTGCAGCTGTCAACACCACAAATATTTAAAAATTCACCTTCTTTTTCAAGAGTATAAACTTTATTGCTTAAATCTATGATCTTTGATGATTTAAATATGTCTCTAATTTTTGATGCATCCATCCAGTGATCATGATTTCCTAAAACTCCAAATTTTCCATATCTTGATTTTAATTTTTTAAAAGAGTCAGTTAGGGATTTTTCATAACCTTCTGTTATGTATGAAAAATAATCTCCAGTTAAGGTAATTAAATCGACATTTAAAATATTGACATAATCTATAAGTTCATCTAAGTATTCCGGATTAATCCATTGACCTAAATGAATGTCTGTTAGATTTAATATCTTAAAATTATGAAAGTTCCATCCAAGATTATTTAATTTAATATCTACTTCAACCAAATCAATTTCACTGGGTTCAAACTTCTTGTCTGGAAGTGAATAAGTCATTGCATCTTGAATTCCCTGTCGAATCTTCATTGCTGGAGGACGATCAGTATCATAGTTTTTCATTAAAATATTATATGCATTCTGAAACTATTTATAATTTTAAATACAGATATTAATGTGTTATTAATTATTAAGTGATTATTATGCTTCAAATTGCAGTTTGTGGAAAACCAAATGTGGGGAAATCCTCTTTTTTTAATTCAGCAACAGCATCTACTGTAGAAATGGCAAATTACCCATTTACAACAATTGATGCAAATAAAGCTGTTGCTCATGTAATTAAGGATTGTCCATGTAAGGAGTTGGAAGTTACATGTAATCCTCATAATTCAATTTGTATTGATGGAAAAAGATTGCTTCCAATTGAATTGATAGATGTTGCAGGTTTAGTTCCTGGAGCACATGAAGGAAAAGGATTAGGTAACAAGTTTTTAGATGATTTAATGCAAGCTAAAGTTTTTATTCATGTCATTGATGCTTCAGGTTCAACTGATATTGAGGGAAATCCTGTCGATCCTGGAAGTCATGACCCATTAGAAGACATTCAATTTTTAGAAGAAGAAATAGTAATGTGGATGTACGGAATTTTATCAAGAAATTGGGTAAGACTTATAAGAAAAGTTGGTGCTGAACATTTGGATATTTCAAAAGTATTGTTTGATCAATTGTCCGGTACTGGAATAACTATCGAGGACATTATTGAAGCTAAAAGGAATATTGAACCAGATTATAATAAATGGGAAGAAAAGGATTTAATAGAATTAACAAGAAATATCTTAAGGATTGCCAAACCAATGATGATTATTGCAAATAAAGCAGATCTTCCAACTTCTGCAGCTAATATTGAAAGAATTAAAGAAAAATATCCATATGTAATTCCAACTTCAGCGGAATCTGAAATTGCACTTGTAAGAGCAGCAGAAGCAGGTTTAATTTCATATATTTCAGGGGATGATCATTTTGAGATTTTACAAGCTGATAAGTTAAATCCAAATCAACTTAAAGCATTGGAATATATTCAAACTAATATTTTAGACAAATATGGCAGTACTGGTGTTCAGAAGGCTTTAAATTATGGAATTTTCGAATTACTGGATAGGATTGTTGTCTACCCGGTTCAGGATGAACACAAATATACAGATCAAAAAGGTAATGTTTTACCAGATGGATTTTTAGTTCCAAATGGTGCAACTCCTCGTGAATTGGCCTACATTGTACACACGGATATTGGTGATAAATTCATGCATGCTGTTGATGCAAGAAGAAACATGCGTGTAGCTAGCGATTATGAGTTAAAGGATGGGGACATTATTAGTATTGTAACAAGAGGTTAAATCCTCTTTTTTTTCATTTTTATAGGTTTATGGTTAAATTAACTAAAAAGTTAAGTTCTAATTAATTTAAAGTATTATTTTTAAAAAATCTGCTGTCTTAAAGTTAGCAGTAGTTAAGATTTAAAAAAATAGGATTACTTAGTATTGGAGATTCTGCAAATTAATAATGATAAATTATTAGATTAGGTAATTAAATGTTGGAATTATAAAAAAGTCTTAAAGACCATAAAATATTGATTTGGAGATATTATGAAAAAAGTAAAAATTACTGTCATGAGAAAAGTTAGGCATGATGATTTAATTGAAGAATATGAAAACCCTTTGGAGCATGAATGTAGTGTTGAAGAAGGTCAGGTTTTCATTGCAAATGGCTGGGCAAGACCTGATGATTTCTGTGATAGTGCTTGGGAAAGTCTTTCTCCTTTTGTAATGGCTTTAGCTAATGGTGCTAGTGATTTTTATGATGGGTGGATGAAAAACAAAAAATCTGCAATGATTTCCTGTAATGATGGTTTTAGGCCAGTTAGTTTTCTTTTGGAAACACTCGATGAAGATGCAGATTAATTAGGTTAAATCATTCTAATTTTATTTCCTATAAACTTCTTGTTGATGAATTTGAAGAATTTAAAAACTAAATAGTCGTATTTATAGTTTAAATGTTCTTATTCTGTTTGGGATTTATATTTTAACTTGTTAGTTTGATTATACTTACTTCTTTTTTTGTAGATTATACAATTCATGTTATTTTATTGGTGATGTTATTATCAATTCCAACAGTTATTGATGGTTTAACTCAATTAAAGGGGCTTCGTGAATGTAATAATAATTTAAGATTTATTACAGATTTAATGGTGGGTTATATTTGGGTATTATTATTAAATCTTTAAAATACTTCATTTATTTACAAATTGAGGCATTTAATCATGAGTTTTTCAGATGGCCGAAAAGAATGGAGTACTGGAAAAAAGCATTATCAATTATCATATTCTTTTGTATTGGATTAATATTAATGGATATGATAGCTTGTGGAGATTTACCAGATAAAAATACTGCTTCTTCATTTATGTTTTATATTTAGATAAATTGTTAATTTTACAAAAATTTTTTTAAAAATCTATTTTTTACTATTTTTAGTTAATTTAATCGATGTTTTATTTGCACTGGGTAGAATTTGTAGAATTTGTGTTTTGAGTATAATGATTAACTTCATATGGTTAGATTTTAAAAACAATTAAGTATAATATACTTGATAAATTATATAGTTAACTATCAACAAGTGATTAAAATGGAAATTTTTATTTGGATAATATTGGCTATCCTGTTCTTCTTATTGGAAATACTTACAGGTAGTTTTATTTTAGTGTGGTTTGGTATAAGTTCAATAGTTGCAGCTGTATTAAATTATTTTAAATTTGATTTCTACACACAATTTGGAGCTTTTATAGTAATATCAATAATTTTATTGGTGTTTACTAAAAAATTTGCAATTAAAGTCACACCTGAAATTAATAAAAAGACTACTGCAGAAAGGCTGATTGGAAGAAATGCTAAAGTTGTTCGAAAAATTGATGATAAGAACATTATTGTAAAAGTATGTGGTGAAGAATGGTCCGCTTATGCAAAAAATAATGTTGACATTGGGGACACGGTTAAAGTATGTGGAATAGAAAGTATTAAATTAATAGTTGAGTAAAGGATGTTTTAAATGATAGAAACAATAATAATAATTGTCATATTTTTAGTTTACATTGCTATGAAATATGTTAAAATTTTAAGGCCATATGAAAAAGGGGTTGTTGAAAGACTTGGAAAATATAATAGAACTGTTTCAAGTGGGATAGTTGTATTAATTCCATTTTTAGAAAATTTAGAAAGGGTGGATTTAAGAGAACAGGTTGTAGATGTTCCGCCTCAGGAAGTAATTACAAAAGACAATACTGTGGTTGTTGTTGATTGTGTAATTTTTTATGAAGTTGTAGACCCATTTAATGCAACATATAATGTAGTTAACTTTTATCAAGCAATTACAAAACTTGCACAAACAAATTTAAGAAATATAATTGGGGATCTGGAACTTGATCAAACATTAACTTCTCGTGAAATGATTAATGCAGAATTACGTGAAGTATTGGATGAAGCTACAGATAAATGGGGTAGTAAAGTAGTTCGTGTTGAAATACAAAAAATTGAACCTCCGAAGGATATAGTGGAGGCAATGAGTAAACAAATGAAAGCTGAAAGAATGAAAAGAGCATCAATTCTTGAAGCTGAAGGTTATAAACAATCAGAAATTAAAAAATCTGAAGGGGATAAACAAGCAGCAATTTTAGAAGCAGAAGGTAAAGCTGAATCTATTAAAAAAATGGCGGAAGCAAAAAAGCAAGCTTTAATTTTAGAAGCAGAAGGTGAATCAATGGCAATTGAAAAGGTATATGCTGCAATTCACGAAGGAAATCCTGATGATGGTCTTATAGCTATTAAATACTTGGAATCACTGGAAAAAATAGCTGATGGAAAAGCATCTAAAATATTTTTACCGTTTGAATCAAGCGGTGTTTTAAGTTCAGTTGCAGGTATAGCTGAGCTGTTTAAAGAGGATAAAAAAGAATAATTTTTATTCTCTTCTTTATAATATTGTACTTATTTTAATGAAATACTCATTGGATTTTAGAAACATTAACCTAGAATATTTTAATATATGTTTAATCACAATAAACAAAATTTAGGCATACCAAAAAATTTATATTCTATCAAAAATACAATTAACATATGGATGAAAAACATTTGCCGCTATTTGGTGTAGGTCCTTATTTAATGGGATTAATAATTATAATAACCTTTTTATCAATTGCAGCCTCAATTTACAAAATTATACCAGTATATAATATAAATAAACTAAATATCTTCCTTATTACATTGGGAATAATTTCAATCATTTTTGCTATAGTATTATGGTTATTGGCAATACTTAATTCAAAATTAATGAAGAATATTAAAAATAATAATCTAGTAACAACTGGAGTTTATTCTTTTGTATCTCATCCAATATACGCCTGTTTTCTTTTCATATCAATTGGATTAATTTTAATTTCACAAAATATATTATTATTCTTTTTACCATTTCTATTCTGGGCTTTTTTAACAATTAGTCTAATAAAAACAGAAGAAAAATGGTTATTTGAAAGATATGGGGATGAATACATAAAATATTCAAAGAAAGTTAATCGATTCATTCCATTTAAAAAAATATTTTAATAATTCTCCAGGATGACTATAATTTTAATTCAAATTTAATTAATACTTATGACATTAAAGGAGAAGATATCCCAACTTGTGCTCAAAATGCATGGGAACAGTATGGGAAAATCAAAGGAATGAAAAAATTAAAAGAAGTTTCAATATTGATTATGAAAGTTCTGTTCCAGAAGATTTTGCTTCTGATGGAAAAGTGTATTGTTATTTATATATTGCTGTTGAGTCTTAGCATATAATATAATTCTTTCTAATTTTATATTCGCACTGAAATATAAAAAATTAATTTATAATGAAAGATAATGTCGAAAAATAAATGATTCATACAACTGGCTATGTTTTGATAGTTTATTACATATTTTCATTTCAACAAGCTATTCATCCCATAAATCAGCAACTTTATTTGCAATAAATACACAGCAGTCGACACATGGGGATTTATCTTTTCCATTGTTGGTTATTTTACCACAACAAACGGTTCCATATTTTTCTTTAAAAGAATTAAAAATCTCTTTTGCATTTTCTTTGATTTTAACAGGATTATCTAATACTAATCCATTCGCTATTAAAGCACCAGTTACAGCACCGCATGTCCCTTCATCAAATGTTCCACCTATTCCTCCTGCAAATCCGCATGCTATTTTACACATTTCTGCTTTACTCATAGGATATTCTGCAGCTTCACAAAGCCCCATTAATGTTGATTCGGAACAACTTTTAAAATCCCTATACTCTCTAATTTTTTCTTCTAAAATTTTTTTATCTAGTTTCATCATTTAATCTCCAATTGATAATTGTATAATTATATAAATTAAGAATTTAAAATAATTATTTGTTAAATTATTTTAGGTGAAAAAAATATGCATCCAAGACCAAGTCCAATTGCAGCGTCTCTTTATACTTTAAGAGACATGAATGTTGATGTTATTGTTATGCACGGGCCAAATGGTTGTTGTTTTAGAACTGGAAGGTTATTAGAAAGTGATGGAGTAAGAGTCTTAACAACTGCAATGGCCGAAAACGATTTTATTTTAGGAGCTGGTGAAAAGTTAGAAGAAACTTTAAAAAAAGCTTATGACATGTTTAAACCAGAATTGATGGGTGTTGTAGGTACTTGTGCAAGTATGATTATTGGTGAAGATTTAAAAGAAGCTATTGCTAATGCTGATTTGCCGTGCACTGTAATACCTGTTGAGTCTCATGGGGGATCTGGTGAAGGTGACAATACTGTTGGTGCTATTATGGTTTTAGAAGCAGCAGTAGAATGTGGTGTTATACCTCAAGGTGAAGCGGATAGACAAATTGAAATGCTTGAAAAAGCAACTGAAGTTGAAAAAACCCGTGGAATGGCACAAGGAAAATACATTAAACCTAACTTTGGTGATTCAAAGGAAAATGTTGCTAAACTTGTAGTTCGCGCTATTAAAGATGGCAAAAAAGTAGCTTTTGTTCATAATGCTAAAAAAGAAACTGCATATCTGTTTGCAGATATTATTAATTTTGACTATAAAGATATTAGAAGAGATAATAAACCTATCATTGTAGCAAATCTTGATGGCAGCACTGGTCTTGAAAGAATTAGATGTCATGCAAAAAATATCAAAGAAGAATTGCCGATGGAAATTGATTTTATTACAGGGGGGCTTGATGAATATCCTATCACTGCTGATGTTGCAGCTGAATACTTAAAAAATATGGATTTGGATTTAATTGTTGTATTTGGTGTTCCACATGCTTTCCCAATTGAAGACTTTGATGTGGAGTCTGTTGCAATAACAGATGGGCCTCGTTTAGTTGAACCTTTAAGGGATTTAGGTTACAATCATGTTGTTGCTGAATTGGATGCTCATTCAAAAACTCTTGGAACTGATGAAATTGTATTTTCAGACTTTGGCGGTATGATTAGATCAGCTATTGGATGGTTAGATGAATGATTACGATTATTGATTATAAAAGTGGAAATTTAAAAAGTATTTCAAACGGATTTAAAAAAATAGGTGCAGAATACAAAATTAGTGATGATAAAGAGGTAATTGCTAATAGTGATTATCTTGTTTTGCCAGGTGTGGGTGCGTTTGGAAGTGCAATGGAAAATTTAAAACCATTTAGAGATGTAATTCATGAACATGTTTCAGAAGATAAACCATTTTTAGGAATTTGTCTTGGCCAACAGGTTTTAATGAGTTCAAGTGAAGAAGCAGATGGTGTTAAAGGATTGGACTTATTTAAAGGACATGTTGAACTGTTATCAGGGGATGTTAAAATACCTCATATGGGCTGGAATAAATTAAAAATATGTAATAATTCACCTATTTTAGAAGGAATAGATGGGGAATTTTTCTATTTTGTTCATTCATATCATGTTGTCCCTGATGATGAAAGCATTATTGCAGGAGTTTGTGAATATGGTGGGAAAATTGTAGCTAGCTTAAGCCAAAATAATTTATTTTCAACACAATTTCACCCTGAAAAAAGCGGTATAGCAGGACTTAAGATTTTAAAGAATTTTACTAATTTGGAGTTATAACAATGGATATTGAAGGATTTGTAAGAGCAAGAATTGATGATTATGATTATAATGATTTAACAGAGCTTTTAGCTGTAAGAATCAGGGAATATAAAAAAATTTCTGAAAAAAACTCTGTTGAAATGGCAAAAGCGGTAATTGATGAAGTTTCAACAACTCTTAAATTACAAGAGTGTGGTGATGAATTTTTAAAAGAAATAGCTAATGTTAACAAAGCCGATGTTTTAATGGGTGAAATGGGAGTAGGTTCTCGCGGAGCTGGGGATTTCTTTGTTCACAGAAAAATTGCAGAAATTGTCGCATCAACAAATACAGCATCACTTATAAATCCGTCCGAACAAGATGATGGTGGTGTTGTTAAAGCAAAAGCAAACAATGATGATGTTTATATTACAACTGCAGTAGATGGAATTCATTCACGTTTAAGCGAATATCCATTTTTAGGTGGTTTTCATGTAACCAGAGCAACCCTTAGGGATGTTTGTGTAATGGGTGCTGATCCCGTTGCAATTTTAAGTGATGTTCATTTGGCAGATGATGGTGATGTTGCTAAAATATTTGACTTTACTGCTGGTGTTGCTGCTGTATCTGAACTTGTTGATGTTCCAATTGTAGCTGGAAGTACATTGCGTGTTGGTGGAGACATGGTTTTGGGTGATAGGTTTGTTTCTGCTGTTGGAAGTGTTGGTGTTTCAAATCATCCTCCAACAGCAAGAAAAGGAGCAACTGACGGTGATGTAATTCTTTTAACAGAAGGCTCAGGTGGAGGAACAATAACAACAACAGCTTTATATAATGGTTTCTTTGATGTTGTGTGGGATACAATGAATGTAAACTTTGTTCAAGCATCCCATGCATTATTTGAAGCAGATCTTGTAAAAGACATTCATGCAATGACTGATGTAACAAATGGTGGTCTTAGGGGAGATGCTCATGAAATATCTAATACAACTGGTGTTGGTTTAGAATTTTATGAAAAAGAAATCAGACAAATGGTTGCTCCAAATGTATTAAACATGCTTGAAACATTAAATATTGACCCATTGGGAGTTTCAACTGATTCACTAATGTTGATTGCACCTCCTGAAATCGTTGGAGATATTAAAAAAGTGGTTGGAAAATATGATGTTTCAATATCTGAAATCGGTGAAGTTAATACTTCTGGAGAACCAATATTAATTAAAGAAGACTCTTCTGAAGAAAAACTTGTTCCGTTATTCAGAGAAGCTGCTTATACCAAAATTAAAAAATTAGTTGGTGAAACAACTCCTGAGGACTTTGAAGAAATGAAAGAAAAAGTTCAAAGAGCTTCTGATGCAGCTATTGCTAAAAAAGAAAAAGTGATCAATCACATTCGTGCAAATTAATATTTGCACACTTCACTATTTTTTTAATATTTTGAAATTCTATTTTTATTCATGTTAGATGAAAAAGGATATTTTTATATCATTGATGCTATTCTTGCTGTAATTCTTGTTTCAATAGTATTTTTAGTTGTAAATACTGCAATTTCCATTCCAAGTCCAGATTATTCTTATGATTCATGTGAATTCAGAACTGCTCAAGATGTCATGGAAATTCTAAGCGGAAAAGTGAATTTTACAGATAGGACATTTATTGGTGAGATATCTAAAATCTTAAAAGATAATAAAAATTCAAAAGAATCTATTAATTTAGTTTCAAAAATTTGTAAAAATAAATTTAAAAGTTTAAATCTTACAAATTATAGATTTACTGAGAATAAAATTTTAAAAGAAAAAATATTGGACTCATCAGGTGATTATTCAAAAAGTAATATGGTTTCAGTTGCTACACGTAATTATGATGACTATTCTTATACTTTATCTGTATGGTAATCATTAAATACTATTAAAATCATAAAATTATATGTTATCTTATTTTATTGGCCCTGGTGGTGTAGTTTGGATAACACATGGGACTGCGGATCCCATTCCCCGGGTTCAAATCCCGGCCAGGGCATTATATTTTTCCGTGATTATTATGTTAAATGCTAATACTTATGTTACAGCTCAAGAAGGTATTGGGGGAACAATTAGAAACCAATATGAAGATTTTTACGTAGAAGAAATTCCTGAAATTATTCCCGATGGTGAAGGGCCCAATGTTTATGTATGGATTGAAAAATTAGGAAGAACTACATTGGATGTTGTTTTAGATATTGCTCGTGATTTGCATATCTCAAGAAAAAGAATGGGCTTTGCAGGAATGAAAGATAAAAAAGCTATCACTCGTCAATGGATTTGCATTGCAAATATGGATTCTGAAGAACAGTTTAAGCAAGTCGAAGCTTTAGATATTTACAAAACTGATTTTTTAAAAACCGTTCGTGGTCGTAAAAAACTTAGAATGGGTCAACTTCGAGGAAACAAATTCAGAATTCTAGTTAAAGATTTGAAGGATATTGAAAAAAGTGCTGATGTTGCAAACGAAGTTTTAGATGAACTTCAGCATACTGGTGTTCCAAATTACTTTGGTTGGCAAAGATTCGGGAAACCAAGAACAATTACTCATTTAGTTGGGGAAGCATTGGTTGAAAATGACCTTGAAAAAGCTGTTGGAGTTTATATTGGTAATCCTCAAGAGGATGAATCTGAGAAAAACCAAAAAGCAAGACAAGCATATGATGATGGAAATCTTGAAGAGGCATTTAATTTAATGGGTAAGGGGATGCGTTATGAAAAAATGATGCTAAAAGAATTAGTCAAGGCATCTAAAAAAGGAGAATTAACTGATAAAGATTATATGAATGCATTGCATGCACTTCCAAAACCACTTCAAAGAATGTTTGTCCATGCTTACCAATCTTATTTATTTAATGAAGCTGTAAGTAAAAGAGTAGAGATGGGAATTAACAAATATATTGAAGGAGATATTATAATTGACACAGAAGAACATATTGTTCGAGATAAAACTCCTGAAGAATTTCAAGAATTAATTGATAATTTCCAAGCAAGTCCAACTTGTCCCTTGTATGGTACAAAGGTTCCTTTTGCAGAAGATGCTGTTGGAAAAATGGAAGAAGATATTTTAACAAATTATAATATTACAAAAGCCAATTTTGAAGTTCCAAAAATGCCACGCTTAGGAAGTCATGGTCTTAGAAGATCAATGAGATTCAAAGTATGGGATGCTTCAGCTACTGCAACTGATGAGGGGGTTTTATGTGAATTCTCAATTGATAAAGGCTCTTATGCTACTGCTGTTTTAAGAGAAATAATGAAAAAAGATGTTATTTAAGTGATTAATATGATTACATGTAGAAATATTGCAAAAGGAAAAGGAAAAGGTGAATTAATAGTCTCATCTGAACCAATTAGTTTTCTTGGTGGTGTTGATCCTGAAACTGGTATTGTAATTGATCCTACTCATGAATTAAAAGGAGAATGCATTAAAGATAAAGTTTTATTTATTCCTGGTGGAAAGGGTTCTACTGTTGGTTCTTATGTTATTTTCCAAATGATGAAAAATAATACTGCTCCAAATGCCATAATCTGTCTTAATGCAGAACCAATTATTGCAACAGGAGCTATCATGTCCGATATTCCAATGGTTGACTCACCAGCTCAAACTAAAGACTTAACAAATGGGACTTTAGTTGAAGTTGATGGGGATAATGGAACAATTGAAATTTTATAAGGGGTTAAAATGCAAACTCTAATTGAAAATGTAAATATTGTTAATCCTGGTGATGATATAAAAACTCATCAGAATATCTTAATTGAAGATGCTCTGATTAAGGAAATCTCTCAGGATAAGCTATCCACTAAAGATAATGTTAAAATTATTGATGGTGAGGATAATTATTTACTTCCGGGCTTTATTGATTGTCATACTCATATTTTTGCAAAAGGGTTTCATAAAGAAGAAAACATGACTAATCCTTTAGGAATTCATTTTTATAATGCAGTTCCTCATTCTTTGCAAACTATTGATGCGGGTGTTACAACAATTAGAGATTGCGGATCTGCTGATTTAAGTTTTAAATTAGCTCAACAAAGAAAATTATTTACTGCTCCTAAAATTCATTTATCTGTTACTCCTCTTGTCATTACTGGAGGACATTTTGATTTACTTTTACCTTCTGGTTGGGATATGGAGATAATGTATCCTGGGTTTCCAAAAGGAAGGTGTGACGGTGTTGAAGAAGTTTTAAAAAAGACTCGTGAAGTAAAAAGAGCAGGTGCTGATTTTATTAAAGTAATGTGTAGTGGGGGAGTTTTAACAACTAACAATTCACCAGAATTCGCACAATTTAACAAGAAAGAATTGAAAACAATCGCATGTGAAGCTAATGCAAATAATATGAGTGTTTCTGCTCATTGTCATAGTTTAAAAGGAATGAATAATTGTATTGATGTTGGATTTTCATCAATTGAACATGGAACATTCATTGATAGGAAAACTGCTTGTCGAATGGCTGAAAATGATGTTAGTTTAGTCCCAACACTTTTAGTTCATCAATTTTTATATAAAAACGGTTTTCCGGCATGGGATAATTATGCTCGTGAAAAAACAGCAAAATTAAAAGAAATAGTTAAAGTCCACAAGGAAAATATTGCTGCTGCTTATGAAGAAGGGGTTAATATTTTAATGGGAACTGATAGTGGGGTTATTCCTCATGGTCATAATTTAGAAGAATTAATTCATTTAACTGATATTGGAATGAGTGAATCAGAAGCAATTGCCAGCGGAACTGTGAATGCAGCTAAATTTTTAGGCAATGATGACTTAGGCAAAGTTAGGAAAAATTGTATTGCGGATTTGGTTCTGGTCAATTCTAATCCTTTTGATGATATTTCTATTTTAAGCGATAATGATAATATATTAACTGTCATACAAGATGGAATTGTGGTTAAATGAAATTAATTATTGATACTGAATTATGTACTGCCTGTAAATTATGCTCTCAAGTATGTATTCGTGATAATATCTATGTAGATGATTTTGCAGTTGAAATGGGTGATAATTGTTTTGAGTGTGGACATTGTATGGCAGTATGTAAAGTTGGTGCAGTAACTTTAAAAAGTTTCATAGGTCATGAAGATAGAATCCAAGAGTATAATTCTCATGAAATTCCTGTTAAATATGATGATCTGCTTCAACTTTTAAAACAAAGAAGATCTATTCGTTGGTTTAAAAATAAAAAAGTGGATAAAAAAACTTTTGAAAAATTATTTGAAGGGGCATATTATTCACCATCAGCTCAAAACGAACAAGATGTTGAATTTGTTGTTTTAGATGAAAAACTCGATGAATTTATGGATGTCGTTTATGATATTATTAAAGTTGATGAAGATAAATTTTTCAGAATTAAAGAATTCGGCGATTATTTAAAAGATAATTCCAAAAAGAAATTCCACCCATTGTTATGGGAAGGAAAACAACTCATTTTAACATTTTCAACAGATAAAAATAATGCAGTTATTGCAAATACTCGTCTAGAATTACTTGCTTATTCTTTAGGTCTTGGAGGATTTTATTCTCTTTTTATTCTTAAAGCTGATGAAATTAATCATGATAAATTAATGGAATTTTTTCCAGATATTGATAAAAATAAACATATGTATTCTACTTTTATAATTGGATATCCTAAAAAAAGATTCAGAAGAACAATTCCTCACAGGGATATCACTGCAACCTATTACTAATTTAGGTATGACAAAAACTTTATATTGTGGTATGTTTAATAGTTATCATAATAATATAACGGATGTGATGAAATGGCTTATCTCAAAAGAATGGATTTGCCAATTGAAGGAATGCATTGCGCTTCTTGTGTATTAAGTGTTAATAAAACTTTCGGAAAAATTGAAGGTGTAGAAGAAGTTGATGCTGATTTAGCGGCAAATAGGTTACATATTACAATAAATCCTAAAAAAATTTCTTATGAAGAAATGGAAAGATTAGTTAAAAATTTAGGTTTTGAACTTCACTCTGATGAAATGACTTTAAGAATTCAGGGTATGCATTGCGCATCGTGTACTATGAATGTCGAAAATTTTTTAATTAGAGTAGATGGTATTTTTGATGTTAAAGCTGATTTAACATCTCAGACTGCAAAAATAAGATATGATTCATCTAAACTGGATATGAATGAGGTTGAAAAAGTAATTGAATCCTTAGGTTTTGAACTTTTAGGTATTGAGGGTCAAACTGAAATTGATGAGGAAGCAATTTATCAACAGGATCTAAAAGATAAACTCACTAGAATTATCGTAGGCGTAGTATTTACTGCTATTTTGATGATTTTAATGTTTAGTGGATGGGATCCATTAATGGGGCCTATTGCTAGTTTAAATCAAGTCACTGGTCTTCATATTTCTGCAATGGGATTACTGTCATTAATTGTAAGTATCGGACCATTTATTTACATTTCATTACCAATTTTAAAAGCAGGATGGAATGGATTAAGCCATAAAAACTTGAACATGGATGTAATGTATTCAATGGGTATTATGGTTGCTTACGTTTCAAGTATTTTTGGAACATTTGGTATAGTATTGGATCACACTTTCATGTTTTATGATTCTGCGGTTATGCTTCCTGCATTTTTAATGATTGGAAGATACTTGGAAGCAAGGGCTAAAAAAAGAACTTCTGATTCAATTCGTGAATTGATTGGGCTTCAACCTACAGTTGCAATTTCAATTGAAGTCGATGAAAACGGAGAAATTACATCTCAAAAGGAAGTGTCTATTGCAGATATTGTATTAAATGATTTATTGCTTGTAAAACCTGGTGAAAAGATTCCTGTTGATGGTGATGTTGTTGGCGGAGAATCTTGTGTGGATGAATCAATGATTAATGGTGAACCAATTCCTAAAGTAAAAAAAGATGGTGAAGAGGTGTTTGCAGGCACTATTAATCAGGATGGAGTATTATATATTAAAGCTAAAAAAATTGGAAAAGAAACGGTACTTTCGAACATTATCCGTTTGGTTGAAAAAGCACAATCTTCAAGACCTCCAGTTCAAAAATTCGCAAATACTATTGTATCATACTTTATTCCAGTTATTTTAACAATAGCTATTGTTGTATTCTTAATCTGGTACTTTGTACTTGGAGAAACATTGCTATTCTCACTTACCTGCTTAATTTCCATTTTAGTTGTGGCATGTCCATGTGCATTAGGTCTTGCAACTCCAACTGCAGTTACTGTAGGTGTTGGAAGGGCTGCTGAATTCGGAATCTTAATTAAAAATGGTGATACATTAGAAAATGCAGGACAGCTTGATGTAGCAGCATTTGATAAAACTGGAACTATAACTGAAGGAAAACCTGAAGTGGATGATATTATTGCATATGCTACTTCTGAAGAAGATTTAATTAAACTTGTAGCAAGTGTTGAGCAAAATTCAACCCATCCAATTGCAAAAGCTATTGTTAATAAAGCAAAAGAGTTGAATATTGAATTAGATCAGACTACTAGTTTTGAAAATGTCACTGGTAAAGGTTTAAAAGCTGAAATCAATTCTAAAGAAATTCTTGCAGGTAATTTAGCTTTAATGGAATCAGAAAATGTTGAAGTTTCTTCAAAACTTGCTGATAAATATTATGAACTTGAGAAATTATCTAAAACAATTATTTTCCTTGCTGAAGATAAAACTGTTAAAGGTATTTTAAGTCTATCAGATAAGATCAAAGAAAATTCTAGAAGAACCATTGAAGAATTGCATAAAATGGGTGTTCAAACATATATGCTAACTGGAGATAACGAATCTACTGCATTAAATGTGGCTCGTGAAGTTGGTATTGATAATGTAAAAGCGAGTGTTCTTCCTGAAAATAAATTGGAGATTGTTAAAGATGCTCAATCAAATCACACTAAGAAAGTTTTATTTGTTGGAGATGGAATTAACGATGCTCCTGCACTTACACAAGCAGATATTGGTGTAGCTATGGGTAATGGTACTGATATTGCAATGGAAAGTGGAGATGTTGTTGTTATGGAAGGTGATTTGGAAAATGTTGTTGCAGCTATTCAATTCTCTAAAAAAGTAATGCGCAGAATTAAAGAAAATATATTCTGGGCATTTGCATATAATTCAATTTTAATCCCTATTGCAGCAGGAATTTTATATCCTGCATTTGGCATAACATTTGAACCTGCATTGGCAGGTCTTGCAATGGCAATGAGTTCTGTAACAGTCATATCTCTTTCATTAATGCTTAAAAGATATGTTCCAGAAATAAAAAGAAAAAGTAATATTTAAATTAATTGATTATATCAATTAATTCTTTTTTTAATTTTAAAACCACTCTTTTGATTTTTCAAGTAATTCATCAATAATGGTTGGTATAGATCCGGTATATGTATGAGGATCCATTATTTTATCAACATCTTCTTTAGTAAGGTATTTTTTAACTTCTTCATCTTCTAAAATTAACTCTCCAAGTAATAATTTTTCTTTATTGGCTTTAATAGCATTTTTTCTTACAATTCCGTAAGCAGTTTGTTTTCCCATTCCTGCACGAGTAAGTTCTGCCATTAATCTTTCAGCCATAACCAAACCATGGGTGAAATTTAAGTTTCTTTCGATATTTTCATCGTAGAATACGAGATTGCTCATTAATTTAATTGTTAAGTTTAAAATGTAATCAGTTAAAATACAACTTTCTGGAAACATTATTCTTTCACAAGATGAATTTGTCAGATCTCTTTCGTGCCAAAGTGGATTGTTGTCTAATGCCGCATTTACATATGATTTAACGATTCTTGCAACGCCGCAGATTCTTTCAGCCGTAATTGGATTCATTTTGTGAGGCATAGTGCTACTTCCTACTTGTTTTTCAGGATCGAAGTACTCGCCTAATTCCATAATTTCAGTTCTTTGTAAACTTCTAATTTCAAGTCCAATTTTATCTAAAGTACTTGCAATATTAGCTAATACACTAATGAATTCAACATGATTGTCTCTTTGGACAACCTGATTCGTAATTGTTGCTGCAGGCAAACCTAAAATTTCTGCAACAGTTTTATGGATTTCCCAACCTTGTTCTCCTAATGCTGCAGTTGTACCTACTGCACCATCCATCATTCCAACACATACATTTGATTCGGCATGTTCTAATCTGTCATATTGCCTGTGGAGTTCATCTGCCCATAGAGCAAATTTCATTCCGTAAGTTGTTGGAAGAGCATGTTGTCCGTGAGTTCGTCCAATACATACTTTCATTTTGTTTTCACTTGCTAAGTCTAGCATGATTTTAGTTAATTTTTCTAATTTTTCTTTTAATACATTAATTGAATCTTTAATTAATAATGAATTTGAACTGTCAACAATATCATTGGATGTTGCTCCAAAGTGCACATATTCTCCTGCGCCATTTTCACAAACTTCTGTAATTGATTTTGATAATGCTGCAATATCATGATTAGTTGCAGCTTCAATTTCTTTCATTCTTGTTAATTTAACATATTTTGTGTTAGCTTTTGATGAAATTTCATCAGCCACTTCTTGAGGGATAATTCCAAGTTTACCTTCAGCTTGAGCTAATGCGGATTCAACATCTAACATTCTTTGTAATTTATTTTCTTCTTCCCAAATATTTTTCATTTCAGGAGTCCCATATCTGAATTCAATAGGATGTATAGCCATTTTATCATCTCACATAATTATGAATAACAATATAATATTTTACTTTAATACTATTATAATTTGGGTATTTGTTTACAAAACATTTATATATGTTTTATTTTAAAAAATAAAGATTGCTATTAATCATGTTTAATAGGTGATATATTTGGAAACAAGAATACGAAAGTTTCGCCAAGAAAAGGGCATGACTCAGCAACATCTTGCTGAATTGGTTGGTGTGACTCGTCAGACAATAAATGCTTTAGAAAATGCTCGCTATAATCCTTCCTTATTATTATCCTATCATATTACTAAGATATTGGGGAAAGCTGCTATTGAAGATGTTTTTATATTCAATGAAGATGATTGATGGGATTTAATTAAATTTGGATCATGATTTATTTTTAATTTTTTCATTAATTAGTCTATTTTATATAAAATTTTAACTTTTTTGATAATATGTCTTCACTTAACGAAAAACTTAAATTAGTTACCTTAAAGGGTTTATTGATTTTTATTTTTTTCATATTTCTTATTAATGTGTTGCTGGGTTCATTAAACCTTATTCAAATTAATAATGCTTGGATTTATATTTTTGTTATTTTTTATTTTATTTTTAAACTTAGAGAGGGATTTTCAAGTTTTAAGCATGATTTTTTAAAAGTTTTCACATTTGAATCGTTAAAAATTATTTCAGCAATCGTAATTTTAAATGTTTTTATTTCTTATGGGCTGCTTTATTTGTCAGACTTTATTTTAAATGTTTTTCCCAATTTAAATTCAATTGTTATGTCTTCTGAATATATTAACAATTCTTTATTTGTTTTTTACGGGGTTATAACAACAGTTTTTATTTCACCTATTTCAGAAGAGTTAATTTTTAGAGGAGTTTTGTTAAATAGACTAAATTTAATTATTCCATTGGATTTTTCAATTGTAATTACATCTATTTTGTTTGCATCGCTACATAGTTTTGGAAGCATTACTGCAGCATTTATTTTTGCTGTTTGTATGGCTGTTTTATATTTAAGAACAGATAATATTTTAGTTCCAATTTTTGCACACTTTTTAAATAATTTAATTGCTGAAATTATTGTTATTGCTGATGTGGGTAATATGTTATTTACAAATAATGTTGTTATGCTGATAATGTCAGTTTTAGCAATCATTTCAACTTTTTTAATCTTAATTCTGATTAAAAAGCAATGGAATATATTAAATATTAATAAATTATAGAATATTTTTAAGGAGTTTTAGTATGGATTTAAGAAAAATAGGCATTCTATTAATATTTGTTGGAATTTTTGTTACAATTTTTTTTATAAATGATGATAAACTTTTTGTTCCTGCATTGACTGTGACTGTTTTAGGATTTTTTGTAACTGTTGTAGGTTTTGTCATTGAAATTAGAAAACAAAAAATTAAAAACGACAGATTGGAAAAAGATATAGAATCTATTCTTCAACCATTGATTACTGAATATTCAAATCTTAACAAACAGTATCGTATGGATTTTCAAGGGGATGAATACACTCAAAAAAGGATTCAGTTAAATCGTGATTTGGAAAAGGAAATCACAGATAAGATTCCATATTTGGAAAGTAGGGAAATTAAAAAAATTGTAATTCAGTTTAGTCAAGAACAGGACAAAATGAATTAATTTTTTTTCAACATGAAGAATAATGTACATTTTATTACAACAAGGATTTAAATAGTACATCATATATATGATATTATGATGATGAAAATATTAAGTGATACTATGTTTTCCCCAAGTTTAGAAGAAGTAATAGAAATAGGAAAAAACGAAGAATATAAAAGGATTCCAATATCTTATGAACTATTTTCAGATATTGCCACTCCTATTGAAGTTTTAAGAATTCTGAAAGGTATAAGTAATCATACTTACATGTTAGAAAGCGTTGAAGATTCAAAAAAATGGGGAAGATACAGTTTTTTAGGTTTTGATCCACTACTGGAAGTCACTTGTCATGACAATATGGTTCATATCAGAGGGGATAAGGAGTTCAATGAATTAACTGATGAGGAAACAATAATTGAAACTAATGTTCCAAGTGATGTGATTAAAGATTTAGTTAGTAAAAATAAATCTCCAAAACTTGAGTACTTGCCACCATTTACTGGAGGTTTTGTCGGATATTTTGCATATGACTATATTAAATATAGTGAGCCTTCTCTTAATTTAGATGCCGAGAATCAAGATCAATTCAAAGACATTGATCTGATGTTATTTGATAAGGTTATTGCATTTGATAACTTCAAACAAAAGATTATTATTATAATCAACATGAAAACTGATGATTTAGAATGTAATTATAAAAAAGCATGTGAGAATCTAAAAAATATAGCAAATTTGATCAGAACTGGTAAAAAAGCAGAAATACAACCACTTAATTTAAAATCAGAATTTACACCAGTTTTTTCACGTGAAAAATATTGTGAAATGGTCAAAAAAGCTAAGGAATATATTTATGAGGGGGATATATTTCAAGTTGTTCTCTCAAATAGAATTGAAGCAGATATTTCTGGAAGCTTGTTTGATACATACAGGGTTTTAAGAACAACTAATCCCTCTCCTTACATGTTTTATTTTTCAAGTAATGATATTGAAATAGCTGGCGCTTCACCTGAAACATTAGTTAAATTAACTGATAATCAATTATACACATTTCCGCTTGCCGGAACAAGGCCTCGTGGAAAAACTGAAGAAGAAGACTTGATGTTCGAAAAAGAATTACTTGCAGATGAAAAGGAACTGGCTGAACATAATATGTTAGTTGATTTAGGTCGTAATGATATTGGAAAAATATCTGAAATCGGCTCTGTAAGTGTTGATAAATATTTATCTGTTGAGAAATTTTCACATGTGATGCATATCGGATCAACGGTTAGCGGAACATTAAGAAGCGATTTGGATTCACTTTCAGCTATTGATTCGATTCTCCCTGCAGGAACTTTATCTGGTGCTCCAAAATTAAGGGCTTGTGAGATAATTAATGAGCTTGAAAATAATAAGAGAGGAATATATGGTGGAGCTATAGGATATGTGGATTTAAGTGGAAATATTGATACTTGCATATCAATTAGGATTGCATTTGCTCGTAATAATAAAGTTTTCATCCGTTCAGGTGCAGGAATTGTTGCAGATAGCGTTCCAGATAATGAATTTGATGAATGTTTAAATAAAGCGGCCGCTGTAATTAATGCTTTGAAAATTGCTGATGGAGGTATTTTATGATTCTTTTAATAGATAATTACGATAGTTTTTCATACAATTTATACCAACTAATTGGAGAAGTCATGAAGGATATTCAGGTTTATAGAAATGACAAAATAACAGTCGAAGAGATAAAAGATTTAGCTCCGGAGGCAATTGTTTTATCTCCGGGTCCCGGAAAACCTGAAAATGCAGGAATCTGTATTGATGTAGTTAAAGAATTTCATGATAAAATACCTATTGTTGGTGTTTGCTTAGGTCATCAAGCAATCTGTGCAGCTTTTGGAGGTAATATTTCTCATGCTAAACGATTGATGCATGGCAAATCTTCAAAAATCTCTCTCCATTATGATTTCATATTTAAAGGATTGCCAAGTGAGATAAGTGTCGGAAGATATCATTCTTTAAGTCTAATTGAAGACACGCTTCCAGATTGCTTAGAAATTATTTCAAAGGCTAAAGATGATGGTGAAATCATGGCAGTTAAACATAAGGAATTTAATGTTTACGGACTTCAATTTCACCCGGAATCAATACTAACTCCAGACGGTTTGACTATTATAGAAAATTTTGCAGAAAAAGTTGAAAGAGGGATATTATGATTAAAGAAGCTATTTTAAAAGTATACAAAAATCAAGATTTAACTCATGATGAGGCATTTCAAACTATGGATGAAATTATGAGTGGTGAAGCAAGTGAAGTTCAGATGAGTGCTTATTTAACTGCCATGTCTATGAAAGGAGAGACTATAACTGAAATTACTGCTTCTGCTGAAGCTATGAGGGCTCATTGTGTAAGGTTATTAAATGACAGGGAAGTTTTAGAAATTGTTGGAACCGGTGGGGATGGTTCAAATACATTCAATATTTCTACTACTTCTTCAATTGTTATATCTGCAGCGGGGGTTCCTGTTGCAAAACATGGGAACAGATCCGCTTCAAGCAAATGTGGTGCAGCGGATGTTTTGGAACAGTTAGGTGTAAACATTTATATTGAACCTGAAAAAAGTATAAAATGTTTAGAAAAAATAAATCTATGTTTCTTGTTTGCTCAAAATTATCATTTATCAATGAAATATGTGGCTAATGTTCGTAAAGAACTTTCAATTAGGACAATATTTAATATCTTAGGTCCTTTGACTAATCCTGCTGGGGCTACAATGCAGGTATTGGGGGTTTATGAAAAAGAACTTGCCGAACCTTTAATTGATGTATTAAAAAATTTAGGAGTTTCATCGGCTGTGTCTGTTTATGGAATGGATGGAATGGATGAGATTTCAGCTAGTGATAAAACTTTTGTGTGTGAACTTAAAGATGGCAAAACAATGTCTTATGAAATTTCACCAGAATTATTTGGCATGGAATTAGCATCAAAAGATGATCTTGTTGGTGGAAATGCTCGTGAAAATGCAGAAATTACATTATCTATCTTAAAAGGTGAAAAAGGACCAAGAAGAAATGCAGTTTTATTAAATTCTGCTGCAGGTTTATATGTTGCAGGTAAAGTTGAATCCTTAAGAGATGGTGTTGACCTTGCAGCTGAGGTAATTGATTCTGGAAAAGCATTAAAACAACTTGAAAACTTTATTGAATTTACAAACAGCTGATTAAAATGTTATGTGAAATTGTCGAAAAAACTAAAGAAAGGGTTGAACAAGCTAAAAAATCAATTCCTCTTGATGAAATTAAAAAAGAAGTTTCTTCAATGGAAATGACAGATGAGTTTCCTTTTAAAAAAGCATTAATGGAGGATGGAATTTCAATTATTGCTGAAGTTAAAAAAGCATCTCCTTCTAAAGGTTTAATTGCTGAGAATTTTGATCATGTGAATATTGCAAAAGATTATGAACAGGCTGGCGCTTCTGCAATTTCAGTCTTAACAGAACCTTTCTTTTTCATGGGATCTAATGAGTATTTAAGTGAAATTTCTGAAAATGTTTCCATTCCAATTTTAAGAAAGGATTTTGTTGTTGATGAATATATGATTTGGGAAGCTAAATTGCTAGGTGCTTCTGCCATATTATTAATAGTTTCTATACTTGATGTTGTTCAATTAAAGAAATATTTGAATTTGGCACATGATTTGGGGCTTTCGGTCATTGTTGAAACACATGATGCTGACGAAATTAGAATGGCAATGATTGTTGGGGCGGAAATTATTGGTGTCAATAATAGAAATTTAAAAGATTTCACTGTAAATATTGAAAATAGTATTAATCTACGTAGATGTGTAAGTGGCGATGTTATATTTGTTTCAGAAAGCGGTATTAAAACAAAAGATGATGTCACTAAATTAAAAGAAAATGATGTTGATGCTGTTTTAATTGGCGAAACTTTAATGAAAAGTAATGATAAAAGGTCCATGATTTCGGAGTTAAAAAATGGTTAAAATCAAAATTTGTGGAATTAAAAGATTAGAAGATATTGAAATTGTAAATAAGTATAATCCCGATTATATTGGATTTGTTTTTGCAGATTCAAAAAGAAAGATTTCGCATGATTTGGCTAAAAGATTAAAAGATAATTTGAATTCAAATATCCTTTCTGTTGGTGTTTTTGTCAATTCATCAAAAGATGAAATACTGGGTTTATTTAATGAGGGCATAATTGAAATTGCACAACTTCATGGTAATGAAAGTGAAGAATATATAATTGATATAAAAGAAAGGACTAATTATGAACTAAAAATTATAAATGCTATTGAAATGTCGCAGGATATTGATTTATTGAAATATGATAAATCTTTAGCAGATTATTTATTGCTGGACAGTGGTAAAGGAAGTGGAAAAACTTTTGACTGGCAATTGATAAGAAATGATTTAAAAAAGAACTTTTTTTTAGCTGGTGGATTAAATATCCAAAATGTTCGTGAAGCTATTCATGAATGTAATCCGTATGCAATAGATTTAAGTTCTGGTCTTGAAACTGATGGATTTAAAGATGAAATGAAGATTAAGGAAATTATGGAGGTTATAAATTGAGTAAAGGAAGATATGGAGAATATGGTGGGCAGTACATATCTGAAACATTAATGAATGAATTGATTTATTTGGAGGAACAATACAACCATTACATGAGTGATCCTGGTTTTGTAGAAGAGCTTGACATGTTATTAAAAGAGTATGCAGGACGTCCTTCTTTATTATATTATGCTGAAAGAATGACAAAAGATCTTGGTGGGGCTAAAATTTATTTAAAACGTGAAGATTTAAACCACACAGGAGCTCATAAAATTAATAATGTTTTAGGTCAGGTTCTGCTTGCTAAAAAAATGGGAAAAACAAGAGTTATTGCTGAAACTGGTGCTGGTCAACATGGTGTGGCTACTGCAACTGCTGCTGCACTTTTGGATATGGAATGTGAAGTATTTATGGGTGAACTGGATACTAAACGACAAGCTTTAAATGTTTATAGGATGGAACTTTTAGGGGCAAAAGTTCATTCAGTAAAATCCGGAACTAAAACTTTAAAAGATGCAGTAAATGATGCATTTAGAGATTGGATTGCTCGTGTTCATGATACCAATTATGTAATTGGTTCAACAATGGGTCCCCATCCATTTCCAATGATAGTTCGTGATTTTCAAGCAGTAATTAGTGCTGAAGCACGTGAACAATTTTTAGAAAAAGAAGGAAGGCTCCCTGCTGCTGTTGTTGCATGTGTTGGTGGTGGAAGTAATGCTATGGGTGCTTTTTATAATTTTATTGATGACGATGAAGTTAAGCTAATAGGATGTGAAGCTGGTGGAAAAGGTATTGATACACCTTACAATGCAGCAGCATTAACCAAAGGTAAAATTGGGATTTTCCATGGGATGAAATCAATATTTAATCAAAGTAATTATGGTCAGATTGCGCCAGTACATTCGGTTTCTGCAGGGCTTGATTATCCGGGTGTTGGTCCGGAGCATGCTTATTTAAGGGATATTGGTAGGGCAGAATATGTTCCTGTAACTGATGAAGAAGCAGTTACCGCATTTGAATATTTATCAAAAATGGAAGGTATTATTCCTGCTATTGAAAGTGCACATGCCGTTGCCCATGTCATGAAAATAGCACCATTAATGGACAAAGAAGATATTATAATGATTTGTCTTTCAGGAAGAGGGGACAAGGATGTCAGATCAATTGCGGAATATAGGGGAGTTGAATTAAATGAGTAAAATAGCTGATGCATTTAAAAATGGAACTGCATTCATTGGTTTTTTAACTGCAGGGGACCCGACAATTGATAAAACTGTTGAATATATTCTGGCAATGGAAGAAGCAGGTTGTGATTTGATAGAAATTGGAATTCCATTTTCTGATCCAATGGCTGAAGGTGTTGTAATTCAAGATGCAAATGTACGTGCCTTAAAGCATAATACAACAGCAGATGATGTATTTGGTATTGTAAAGAGAGTCCGTGAGAAAACTGACATTCCTTTAGTATTTTTAACTTATATTAATCCTGTTTTCTTTTATGGGTATGAAGAGTTTTTTAAGAAATGTGGAGAATTAGGAGTCGATGGCATCATATCTCCAGACTTGCCTTATGAGGAAAAAGGTGAGATTAAAGATATTGCTCTTGAAAATGGTGTAGATGTTATTTCATTAATTGCTCCCACTTCAAGTGAAAGAATTAAGATGATTGCGGGTGATGCTACTGGATTTATTTATGTGGTGTCTTCATTAGGGGTTACTGGAATGCGTAGTGAAATCAAAACAGACTTAAATTCTATATTGAAAGATATTCGTGAAGTAACTGATTTACCATTAGCAGTTGGTTTTGGTATTAACACGCCTAAACAAGCTGAAGATATTTCTAAAATTGCTGATGGTGTTATAGTGGGAAGTGCGATTGTAAAAATAATTGAAGAACATGGAGAAAATGCTACAAAATATTTAAAAGAATATGTTTCTTGCATGAAAAAGGCCTGCAATAAATAATCAATATTAAAAAGATAAACTTATTATATATAAAAAACATATATATTCATATTATTAATAAGAGGATTATTTATGTTTAAAGCAGAATTAAGTGATTCTAGTATACTAAAAACCAGTTTTGATGCTATTTCATCTATTGTTGATGAAGTACAAATTCAAACTGATAGTGAAGGCATGAGATTAGATGCCTTAGATCGTAGTCACATAACTTTCGTACATTTGGAGCTTAAATCAAGTTTATTTGATGAATATGTTTGTGATGTTCCTGAAAAAATTAATATTGATACTGATGAATTCATGAGAATTCTTAAAAGAGCTAAATCACAAGACAGAGTATTGATGTCTTTAGATGAAGGTAATTTCATTATCACTTTTGAAGGCGATGCTACAAGAACTTTCAAAATTAGATTAATTGATATGGAATATGATAATCCTGTTCCGCCTCAAATTGATCACCCAACAAAATTTAAAGTACGCTTTTCAATTTTAAAGGATTGTATTAATGATATTGATATTTTTTCAGATAAAATAGCTTTACAAGTTGATGAAGATTACTTTATGGCATCTGCTGATGGTGAATTTGGTGATGCAAGTATTAAATATCTTCACGGCGAAAATATTCAAGAACATGCAAAATCTTTATTCTCATTAGATAAGATTAGAGAAATGCTCAAAGCAGATAAATTTTCAGAGGAAGCTGAAATTAGTTTAGGCAATGACATGCCATTAAGTTTAACTCTTAATATGGTTACTGGTGATGGTAAACTTAGTTTCTTGCTTGCTCCTAGATTAGAAACAGATGATTAATTTTTTTTCATTTGTTTGTCCTTTTTTTATTTTTAAAAGACACCTTTAGAGATGATATTAAGTGGATCAATTTTATCAAGAATTGCGTAAAATTCAAAAAAAAGAGCGTAATAATGGTACTTTAGCTCGTGTAGATGAAAATTTTTATGCAAGTATTCATGAATATTTGGATGAGTTAAGGCAAGAAGCAATCAGAGATCCATTTTCTAATATTCATGGAATGCTTAAAGAAGCTCAAATTATTGCAACTGAGATTTGTGAAAGAAGAGAACATAAAATAACTGATGCTGCAGTTGTAAATATCCATAGATCTTATCGGCTGTTCACTGGAAAACCTAAATTTGATTTAGTTGATACTACTCCTCTTAATTTAACTCCTGAAGAGGAAAAATTTTATTTTTCTTTATTGGATACCTTAAAAAATCATAGGGGAAATATTTCTTTAGAAAAATTATCCGATGATGATGAATTTGTTAAACCTAAAGAAACTCAAACTAACACATTGGTGCCAAAACATGATGAAATTAAGCCTAAAGTTAGTAATTTAACACATGATAATGAATCTGAAGATGAAGTTTTAAATCGTTTAGATGAGATTAGTAGGGCAAAACCACTAAAAAAAGAACCGTTAGAACCTAAAATCGAATCTAAAACAATGTCCATTCCAAAAACTCAGGCTGGAAATATTCCTGAGAAAAGTATTGAGATAAATCCTAATGCTTTTGATAAACAAGATGAATTTTATGATTTGGAGTCTAAAAAGTTAGCTAGGGATACAGAACTTGTTACTATGTTGGTTTTTGATGAGATTAATCCGATTGTGGGTGTTGATGAAAAAGTCTATGGTCCATTCAGACCTCAAGACTTGGTGACTTTGCCTTTGATAAATGCAAAAGTATTTTTCAAAAATAGAAAAGGTCGTCAAATTAAAATTTAACTGATTTTCCATTACATTTAAATAACTTAATAAATAGATATACTAATCGTATCTATTTGTGATAATAAAAAATTATATTTTATATAATTTGGATTTTTGCTGTGTGTAGACTTGATGCGTTACAATACAGTCTTAATCTCTAGTTTTTTAATACATATATTGGATTTAGATAAATTCATGAATAGAGTTACAATGATTTATTAATTATGGTGAAAAAATGAAAATACCAAAAGAAAAAAGAACTTACTGTCCGCACTGTAAAAAACACACAATGCATGAAGTTCACACTGCTAAAAAAAGAAAAGCTAGTGAATTAACTTGGGGACAAAGACAATTCAGACGTGTAACTGCTGGTTACAGAGGTTATCCAAGACCTTTACCTGCTGGAAATAAACCTGTTAAAAAATTAGATTTAAGACTCAAATGTAAAGAATGCGGTAAATCTCATATTAAACAATCTTTCAGAACAGGAAAACCTGAATTTGTAGCTAAATAGGTGATTAACATGGTTAGTAAAGGTAGAGGAAACTTTTTAAAAGTTAAATGTTTGGATTGTGACAATGAACAAGTAATATTTGATCGTGCAGCATCTGATGTTAAATGTATTATTTGTGGTAAAACTCTTGTCAAATCTCGCGGTGCTAAAGCTAAAATCACTGCACATATTGAAAAAGTTTTAAACTAGGTGCTCTAGTTTAAACTTATTTTTTACTATTTTTTATAATTATTTATTAATGTTGGTGAGAATATGGTAAGAAAAAGTCAAGAATGGCCTGATGAAGGGGAACTTATTGTTGGTACTGTTTATAAAGTTCTTAATTATGGGGCTTTTGCTAAATTAGAAGAATATCAGGGCAAAGAAGCTTTTATTCATATTTCTGAAGTGTCTTCTGGTTGGGTTAAAAACATCAGAGATCATGTAAGGGAAAATCAAAAAATTGTTTGTCGTGTTCTCAGAGTCAATCCTAAAAAGGGGCATGTTGATGCTTCTTTAAAAAGAATTCGTGAAGACCAAAGAACTAAAAAAATCCAACATTGGAAAATAGAGCAAAAAGCTGAAAAATTCTTAGAATTATCTGCAAAATCATTGGATAAAAGTTTGGATGATGCTTATGATGAAGTAGGTTATGAACTCATGGATATCTTTGGAGATGTTTATGGTGCTTTTGAAACTGCTTCTGAAGAAGGTGCGGGTTCACTTACTGAAGAAGGAATTCCGCAAGATTGGGCTGATGCTATTACTGAAGTAGCGCAGAGAAATATCACTCCTCCTGAAGTTCACATTAGTGGTTATGTCGATATTGAAACTTTCGTACCTAATGGTGTTGAAATTATCATTGATGCACTTAAAGCTGCTGAAGATAATGGTGATGAAGAGGAAGAAATTAAAGTCCAATGTGTTGGTGCACCAAGATACAGGATTACTGTAAAATCTACTGATTACATATTGGCTGAAAAAGCTCTTAAAGCCGCAGCTGATAGATGTATTGCAGTTATTGAAGAATCTGAAGGTAACGGTTCTTTTCTAAGAGAGTTAGATAATAATTAGATTCTTATGAACATGAAAATGAATAAATGTCCTGAATGTGGAATTTATACTTTAAAAGATTCCTGCCCTAAATGCGGCGGGAAACTTAAAGTTATTTATCCTCCTAAATTTTCTGTTGAGGATAAATATGGAAAATATCGTCGTATTTTGAAAAAAGAATCAATGAAGGAGTAATGTCCGTGAACACTGCTGAAATAAATATTTTAAAAGAAATCGAACTTGAAAATCCTATTTTCATTGAAGCATTGCCGGGTCTTGGACATGTTGGTAAATTGGCTGCAGATCATATGATTGATGAATTGAATGCAACCAAATTTGCTGAAATTTATTCCCCAGCTTTTCCACCTCAAGTTCTTATTAAAGAGGATGGGATTATAGGTAATATGCTTAATGAGTTATATTATTTAAAAGATGTTGGTGAAGACAATTTGGATTTAATCGTTCTTGTTGGTAACACTCAAGCTTTATCTCCTGAAGGACAATATTTGGTCTGTAAAGATATTTTAGATTTTGTTAAAGGTTATGGAATAACTAGAATGTTCACTATGGGTGGAATGGCTATACCTCAGCCTGTTGAAAATCCTAAAGTTTATGGTGCGGCTAGTGATGAAGCTACTATTGAATTATTAAAAGAAGCCGGAATTGAAATCAGATCTAATGATGGGGGTATTGTTGGCGCTTCTGGTTTATTTTTAGGTTTAGGAATTCGTCAGGGAATTCAGGGGGCTTGTCTTATGGGTGAAACTCCAGGATATTTCATTGATGCCGAATCTGCTGAAGCTATTTTGAAAAAATTATCATTATTACTTAATTTTGAAATCAATACTGATAAATTAGATGAAAGAGCTGAAGAAACCAGACAAATGATTGCTAAAGCTCAACAAATGGAACAAGATTTGATTAATAAGGCTAATACTGGAAATGCCGATGATTTAAGATATATTGGATAAACTTCAATATATTCATTTACTTTTTTTATTTTACCCATATTTCTAAACTTAAGTTTTAGAAAAATAAATATAATTTAATTTCAAACATTTAACCATGTTAGTAAATGCTGATTTTCATGTTCATAGTTGTTTTTCAATGGCATCATCAAAAGACATGTTAATAAAGAACATGGCTGCTAAATCTAAGTTAAAAGGTTTAAATCTTTTAGGAACTGGTGATGCGTTTCATCCTAATTGGTTAGATATGATTGAGGAAAGTACAGTATATTGTGGGGATGGAATTTATAATAGTGATGATATGAATTTTGTTTTAACAACAGAAGTTGAAGGAAGAAATAGAATTCATCATTTAATTATTATTCCAAATATTGATATTGCTCGTGAACTGTCATATAAGCTTCCATCTAAAAATAAAAAAATCGATGGTAGACCAAAAACCAATTTATCTGGAATTGAACTGTTAGAGTTGGTTCGGGATTATGATTGTTTGATTGGTCCTGCCCATGCATTTACTCCGTGGACTGGAATGTATAAATCGTATGATAGTATTTATGATTGTTATGAAAAAAGAGTGGATTTTGTAGAATTAGGTTTATCTGCCGATACGTTCATGGCGGATAGAATTTCAGAACTTAAAGATTTTCCTTTTCTCACTAATTCGGATGCACATTCTCCATGGCCTCATAGATTGGGCAGGGAATTTAATCAAATAGAGCTTAAAGATATTTCTTTTTCTTCAATAAAAAATGCATTTAAACATAACAAGATTAAAGCTAATTATGGTTTGGTGCCGAACTTAGGAAAATATCACATGACTGCATGTACTAAATGTTATAATTTGATTGATCCTATGATTGCTCATGAAAATAAAATGAAATGTAGCTGTGGCGGAACCATTAAAAAAGGAGTTGACTTTAGAATTTCTGAAATTGCTGACTATGATAAACCTAAACACCCGGCGTTCAGACCAAAATATGTTCATTTGATGCCTTTGGCAGAAATAATCTCTTCTGTTTATGAGAAAGGCGTCACTACAAAAACAGTTCAAGGTAAATGGCAGAAGCTGATTGATAATTTTGGCACAGAAATTGATGTTTTAATTAATGTCAGCTTGGATGATATAGAAAAAATTGATTTAAATATTGCTCCAGCTATTAATGCATTTAGAAATGGTGAAATAAATGTTATTCCTGGTGGTGGGGGTAAATATGGTCAGATTTCTTTTGATAAAATAAAAAAACAAGATAAAATTGTTACTTTAGATAATTTTTAAAAATCACGGACTTGGAGGGATTTGAACCCTCGATCTTAAGATTAGGAGTCTTACGCCCTTCCAGACTAGGCTACAAGCCCAAAATTTATAAATTAACTTTAAAAAATTATTTTAAAAAAAGAGTGTATAAAGAGCGGACCCGCCGGGATTTGAACCCGGGGTCTTCGGATTAGAAGTCCGACGCCCTATCCAGCTAGGCTACGGGCCCTCACATACAACAATAATAATTTTGTTATTTTTATTATATATAGTTATCCATTTTTTGCATATTTAATAAAAAAATAAAAAAGGATTAATTTTAAAAATTATCCTCTTCCGGTAGCACCAGTGTTGTCATTAACACTTATGGTGTCTACATTATTACCATTTGCATCATATACAGTAAAGTACCAGTATCCTCCAGAATATGATCCACTTCCTGCATAACATCCAGCTTCTTCAATAGCATCATTTGCAATACTTTTTGCTTCTGAATATGATAAATGTGTTCTTGAGTTACTATTGGATCCTCCTCCAGATCCCGAACCTGATCCGCTTCCGGAGCTTGAACTACTGCTGGATCCACTTCCAGATCCTGAACCTGATCCGCTTCCGGAGCTTGAACTACTGCTGGATCCACTTCCTGAACCGGATGTGGTTGCTATTGTATTTCCACTTCCATTTCCTGTAACTGTATTATTTCCTATTCCATTTCCAGCATCATTATCATTTGCTGACATACTGGATAAGTCAGAAAAGATTGGATTATCGCTATTTGTAATACCATATGCCGCAACTGCTGCTGCAACACATAAAACGATAATGATTGAAATAATTATGTTTGCTTTATCCAATTTTTCCCCTCCTTTGAATTGAATATTAGATATAATAATATAACTTGGTCATTTATGTCTTATATATATTTCTATATAATTTTTTTAGTATTACTTATTAATATTTGTTAATATATATATGTATCGTTAGTTTCTAATTTCTATAATTGAGGTGACATATTTGAAAGATAGAGTAGTTATATCTCCTACAACTCGTCAAGAAGGCCATGCCGAATTAGTCATGGAAGTTGATGATGAGGGGATAGTTACAAAAGGTATGTATTTAAGTATAACTCCGGTTAGGGGTTTAGAAAAGATGGTTCTTGACAAAGCTCCTGAATCTGCTGTTGTTTTATGTCAAAGAATTTGTGGTGTTTGTCCAATTCCACATACTTTGGCTTCTGCAGAAGCAATGGATATGGCTTTAGGAATCGAAATTCCTAAAAATGCTAAATTGTTAAGAAAAGCTACTTTAGCAGCACACAACATTAACAGTGCAGCTATTCACCAGTTTTTAATTGCAACTGATTTTGTACCTGAAAATTTATTCGCTACAGCTGTTGACAGTGTAAGTGAAGTAAGAAAAACAGTACAATATGTTGTAGACATGATTGCTGGTGAAGGTATCCACCCATCTGATGTAAGAGTTGGTGGAATGGCTAGAAACATTACTCCATTCACTAAAGAAAGATTAATCGAAAGAATGACTGCACTCAGACCAAAACTCGAAGAACACATTGAACTAATCAAAAACTGTGTTGTTGAAAAAGGTTTACCTGATGATTTAGGTGTAATAAACAGACCATTAATGGCAACTGATGCAACTTATGGAACCAACGATTTCGATATGGACGTTTTCTCAGAAGTTTTACCTGAAGCTTGGTATGATGACCCTGAAATTGGTAAAAAGGCTTGTTCTGTAATTCCATTAATTAATGGTGAAAATGTTGAAACTGGTCCTAGAGCAAGAATGGAAAAATTTGCTGGATTTAAAGGTAAAGGTGTAAATGCACAACATGTGGCTCGTGCAGATGAAATGTTAAAAAACTACGATGCATGTATGGAAGCTTTGGATGCAATTGATCCTGCTGCTCCTGCAAAAGTAAGTTATGATAAAAGAGGAACTGGAGAACTTGGTTTTGGTGTAATTGAAGGTCCTAGGGGAACCAATGTACATATGGCTAAGGTTGTCGAAGGAAAAACTAAATTCTACTCTGCTATTGTACCAACTACTTGGAACATTCCTACAATGGGACCAGCTACTGAAGGATTCCATCACGAGTATGGACCACATGTTATCAGAGCATATGATCCTTGTTTATCATGTGCTACTCACGTAATGGTTGTTGACGATGAAGATAAATCCATTCTCAAGAATGAAATGGTGAGAATATAATTGTGGAGGATAAATAATGCCTTATGATTCGGATATAATCGTTATTGGATGTGGAAATATATTATTTAAAGATGATGGCTACGGTCCAATAGTTATTAATCTTTTACAAAAATATTTTAATGATAAAAATGATTATTATGATCCGGCGGTTACTTCGTATGTTGAAGATGAATTTGATAAGAATGTTTTAAATCAAATCAAAGAAAAATTTGAAGGTGTAACTTTACCAGATAGTGTGCAGTTTATTGATGGAGGAACTGCAGCACCAATGAACTTCTTTCCGTTATACAAAGAGTATGACTGGAAAAAATTGATTGTTATTGATGTAGTTGAATCAAATGCCGAACCTGGAACTGTGGGCATATTTGATCCTAATGCTATGCAAGTAGGAAAATATGATAATCCTCATGGTATGACTGTTGAAGAGCCACTTCAAAAGATTTCTGAAAAATGTGAAGTTGTAATTGTTGGTTGTAAACCTGCTTCTATCCCAATACCTGACATCGATGTGGGTTTGTCTGAATCTGTAGAAAAGGCAATTCCTGAAGCTATTGATATTATTTTAAAAGAAATCGGGGTAAAATAATGTTTGATAAATTAAAAAAAGCTTTTGGCGGTTCAGCTGAACCTGCTCCAAAAGTAGATGAAAAAGTTGAAGAGGTTGCTCCTGTAGAAACAAAAGCACCTGCAGAAGAACCTAAAGCAGCTTCATCAAAACCACGTATTGGTTACATACACTTAAGTGGTTGTACTGGAGATGCAATGTCTTTAACCGAAAATTATGATATCTTATCCACTGTTTTGACTGATATGGTTGATATTGTATATGGACAAACTTTAGTTGATAAATGGATTCACGGAACTTATGCTGAAGAAATGCCTGAAATGGACTTATGTTTAATTGAAGGTTCTGTATGTTTACAAGATGAACATAGTGTACATGAACTTTTAGAAGCAAGGAAAAAAGCTGGTTTAATTGCAGCATTCGGGTCTTGTGCTATTACTGGTTGTTTCACTACTTATTCACGTGGAGGACAACAAGCTCAACCTAGCCATGAATCTTTCTTACCAATTGGTTCTTTAGTTAAAGTGGATGTAGCACTTCCTGGTTGTCCTGTTGCACCTGAAATGATTGCAAAAACTATAGTTGCATTATGTGAAGGCGACTTAGACTATTTAAAACCTGCAATGGATTGGGCTGCATGTGATAAAGGATGTGGTTGTGACGTATTAACCAATGTAGTTCGCCAAGGATTATGTACTGGTTGTGGAACTTGTGCTCTTGCTTGTCCAACTAGAGCAATGGGCTTCTCAGAAGGTAGACCTAGCTGTGATAAAGACAGATGTATTAAATGTGGATCTTGTTATATGATGTGTCCAAGGTCATGGTTGCCTGAAGGAAGAATTAAAAAGGAAACAGGACTTTAGGGGGAATAAATATGCCATTAGGTAATTATAAAGAAGCAATCTCAGCAAGAGCTACTGAGAAAAAAATCCTAGATGTATCACAAGATGGAGGAATTGTATCTGCATTGCTTTGTTATGCACTTGATGAAGGAAAAATTGAAGGTGCTGTTGTAGCTGGAACTCCTGATGATGATTGGAGACCTGTTCCTACTGTTGTAACTTCATCTGATGAAGTAATTGCAAATGCTGGAACTAAATATTCAATGTCTCCTACTTTAGCTGTATTAAAAGAAGCAACTCGTCAATACGGTCTTGAAAAAATTGGAGTTGTAGCAACACCATGTCAAATCCAAGGGTTAAGAAAAGCACAAGCTTATCCATTCACAAGATTTGTCGTTAATAAAATTAATTTAATCATTGGTATTTATTGTATGGAAAACTTCCCTATGGCTTCTCTTGACACTTTTGCTACTGCAAAATTAGGATTTGATAAGTTAACTGATGCTACTAAAATGGACATTGGTAAAGGAAAATTCTGGTTAACAAAAGATGGAGAAGATTCTGGTTTAAAACTTAAAGAAACTCATGGTTATGAACAATCAGGATGTAACATTTGTACTGATTATGTTGCTGAATGGGCTGACATATCTACTGGTTCTGTAGGATCTCCAGATGGATGGTCTACCGTTTTAACTAGAACCGATGATGGTAATAGTATATTTAAAGAAGCAGTTTCTGCTGGTTTAATTGAAACAAAACCTGTTGACGATGGAAAATTCGGTCTTCCTTTACTTGAAAAATTAGCTAAAGGTAAAAAAGACAAAAACGGTGCAGAATTTGAAAGAAGAGCAAAAATGGGAGTTAGAGTTCCTACTATATATTAATCTTCTTTCTTTTTTTTCTTTTTTTTAATGGAAATCATTTATAATAAAAAATAAGTTGAAGAAATAAATTTCTTCTATATAGTTGTAACAGTACAACCTTCTTTTTCAATAATTACTGTATGCTCTTTTTGACTTACAAAACAATTCTCTTTTTCACGAAGAGGGGCATATGGATAAATTGCCATGGATTCTGATAGTTGCTTTAAAGCGATTGATCCTTTTCTTTCTCCAAATTCATTGGTTATCCATCTTCCAGAAAATGGAACATCTCTGTGGTTGTGTTGAATATATTTTAAAACTTTTTGAGTGCTTTTCATTCTGAATGGTTTATTTGCCATGTATGAAAATATATAATGCCCTGGCGCATCATTTACAATACCTTCTCCATTGGTTGCAAAAGGTTCAATTGCAATGGCTTGACCTTCCTCTAAAATATAATTGTCGTGGTTGTCATAATTTGGAATGGAAATGCCTGCATGTAAATTGTACTGTTCTAAGCTATGTCCAGTTAAATTGAATATCGGATTTAAATGGTATTCCGCAATTGCTTCATGGACTGCAGCACCTATTTTCGAAACTTCAATTCCTGCTCTTGCTGTAGCGATTGCAGCTTCAAGACCTGCTGCAGATGCTTCTTGGATTTCCTCATGTAGATTAATTTCATCTTGACTGTAATTTTCATCAATATTCCCATTAGCTATGATTGTAACTGCTGAATCTGCAATACATCCATCTACCATTGCACCTAAATCTAATTTCACCATGTCACCTGCTTTAAATGCAGTTTCATCTCTAATAGGGGAAGTATAATGAGCTGCAATTTCATTTATTGATACATTACATGGGAATGCAATTTCAGCACCAGTTTTTAATATTTCACTTTCCACGTAGTTTACAAGGTCTATAACTAATGCTCCATCTACAATCATTTTTGAAGCTTCACTACGTATTTTTGAAACAATTTTTCCAGCTTTTATATAAGATTCCATCATATATTATTACCTTCTTTAATATAATAATTAATTATTTAATAAATAAATTTTATATTTATATTTATATTAGTTTACTCTATAAATATAACTGGAGGTTAAAAAATGGAAGCTATTCCTACAATACCTGATCAAATTTTTTATTTGATAATTCTGGTAATTGTTGCTATTGTATTGATAGTTATTGTTTTTCAATGGAAAAAAGTTGCACAATCAAAAAATTCAATTTTAATTCTTGAAAAAGAAATTGAACTTAAAAAAATGTCTATGGTGGAAAAAGACATTGAATCTAAAAGGTTAATGGACAATCCAATTCCATTACCTCAAGAGCAACAGGACAGTCTTTCAGCTATTAGGCAATCTACAACTGAAGTGAGAAGTAATGTTGGTTATCTTCACTCTGAGATTAATGAAAGATTAGCCAGACTCGAAGCTGAAACCGAACAAAGAAAGTTAGAAAAAATGCTTAAAGAAATTGAAGCAAAAGAGAAAAAACTTAGTAAAATGAATAAATAGGTGTTAATATGGATGCTATTGAAGCAGTTGCAATCTTAATTTTAGTTGTTGCTATTTTTATTTTAGTTTATTATTATTTGCTAAATAGTCCATCTTCTATGGATAAATTAAAAAACATTGTACCTGAAAGTGCAGATGCGCACATGGACGAAGTTTTAGGTAAAAATAATGTTGATTCAAGTTATGATTTATCTAAAGAAGATGTTTTAGGTGATAAAGAGGAATCTGAATCAATGGGTAAAAGAATAAAAGTTAAATTAAGTGATATTGATGGTTCTACTATTAACACTAGCGCATTTTCCCATAAACTTGATGCATTTTTAGATCAAAAAAGTGATCAATTAATTAAAGACTGGTCTTTAGCCACTACAAACGATTTGGATAATCTTCAAGCTAAATTTGATGAAACTACTAATAATGTAGATACTTTAGAAAAAAATTTCAATGAGTTTAAACAATCATCTGAAGAATTCCAAAAAATCACTGGGGAAAGATTGGATGATTTGGATAAAAGAATAGAATCTTTAGAAAATAAATAATTTATTTTTTTAAAATATTTTATTTTCTTCGATTTTTATCTATTTTTACGAAAGATTTATATAGTATGTTTGCTATATGATATAGTATAAACATATACTGTTTTTATTCATATAGCAGGGTGGGGTAGTCTGGTGATCCCGCGGGGCTCATAACCCCGAGATCCCTAGTTCAAATCTAGGCCCTGCTACTATTATTATAATTGATTATTTTTTCATGGCAAGTTAAAGACAGCTGCTGGTTTTTATTAACTAAGGAAACTCCGCCCATCATACAAGACTATGGCGTTGAAAAACGTATGCTGAGAAGCATGACACTGGAGCAGAAACGATACGTCTTTTAATGGTGGACTATGATATTTAATTGAGGACATTAAAAGAACAGGTGAAACGGCCATTCCATAGGATGCAAGAGCAAAGTTGCCGATAATCTCTTGAGTAGGCAAGGTAGCACGCTAAGATGAATGCTGTAAAACAGAAGGTGGGTTACTCTTAACAGGCCATGATTAATTAATTATAATATTATATTGCTATTTTTCAAAATATTTAATAATTTATTTATACTTATATGCTGATATTGAATATAAGGTGATTGTGATGGAACATATTACGTATGATGATGTTGTTGAGTATAATCATTTATTTACTCTAGTGCCTTCTTTTGTATTGGAAAAAATGGCCAAAAAGAATTCCAATTTAGTTGATAAGTTTGAATCAGCAATTCAGTCCCATATAAATGATTTAACTGTTGAACAAAGAATCAAATTAAATATTATCCTTGATAGTGATGTTTCAGAATTGCAAGATTTAATGTATAATGCATATATGAGGACAAATAAAAAACAATATCAGATATTGGCTAATCCTAAGTATAAACAGTTCATTGAGTTAAATTTAGGGGAATTGCGGAAAATAATATAATGTTGTATTGTGCAACATTGGTATAGGTTTGGTAATATACTTTTTAATTGTGATTATTATGAAAAATATTTTTTGAAAGAGAATTGGCTGGTGAATTAATTTCAACTGATGATCCTGAATATGATGATATTTTATCAATTATTAAAGAAACAATGAATCTTTGTCGGGAATTAAATTCAGGTGTATACACCGAGGAAGAAAACTTAGAATATTTAAGTAAAATAATTGGAAAGGATGTTGATGGATCAGTATTTTCCATGCCTCCGTTTATGTGGATTATGGGAAAAATATTACTATTGGTTTATTAAAAAAATTGATGAATGATTTATCAATTTATTATTATTTTTTAAAAAGTAAATTGGACTATTAGTTGAATAGCCCGTCTAAAAATCCAGTATTTGATGTATCGGTAGTATTTAGCACATCATTTACTTCTGTCTGGTAACTGTTAATATCTCCCTGAACATTTTGTATTTGTTCAATACTTTCAGCAAGGTTTTCAATATCATTGTATGTTAAATTGATATTGTAATTAATGGTAGTGTTATTGATTATATTTACTATTGTCTGGTAATCTGTAATGTTTTCTTCTTTAACGGTTTCTTTTACATCATCAACCAAGTTTGATAAGTCATCGGCACTAACATTTGACTCTTTTACAATTTCCGCTTGTGTATAAATCTCTTTGTTTGCAGCTTCTTTAACCGGTGCGGGAATTTCAACATCAGTAGCTACTTCATATGAATTCATAATTCCCGCTAAAGCAGATTCACCAGTCGCAGTAACGGGACTTGTTATATATACATGGCCATTTGTAATTCCTGCTGATTTTAATGCGGAGAGATACATATCTCCAGTTATTGTGGTAATTTTTGATTTGTCTACGCTAACTTTAAGGTTATCATTATCTCCTAAATCAACTAGTGCTGATGAGAAAATCTGATTTGAATTATAACTTTTTCCAGTTATTGTACTTGAAATTTTATTCACTTCATTGGCAGTGATTATTTTGGAATTTACTCCTTTTAAATCCATATGTGCTTGATTTTCAAAGAATGAATCAACAGTGTTCTTATATTCAGCATTGTTTTTTGTAGTTTCACCGTATGTTATAACAATTTGGTAATCATTTGCTGAAAAACCCGCTGGAATAAGCATTCCTATAATTGTTATTGATAAAATAATTATGATGATGCTATTTTTATGCATTAATGTCACCTCTTTTATATTAGTACATTTAATTAGTTGGATTATATTATTTAAATGTATCTTATTTGTGTTAATATGTATATGAAAAATTGTAAGATTCTTTTAATTTTAATAAAATTTATATATTTTCAAATTAAATTTAATTTCATAGTTGATTATTTTATATTGCTATGTATATTGATGTAAAGGGGGTGAAAATAACGAAAAGATTAGATAATAAGTTGTTATTTACATTATTTGCAGTTATGTTTATATTGTTTTCATTAAACTGCGTTTTTGCACAGAATAACACTACAGTAACTGATGTTTTATCCACTGTTGAAGATGATGTTGGTATTCAACAAATACAGAGTTTTCAAGTAGATGAACCTCTATTGGCTGCGACTAATAATAATATTCAGATTAATGTTAAACATCATTATAATGAAACGGCTAATACATGGGATGAGGATGGTTATAATTTAGCTAATGCAACAGTTAAATTATATGGTGCTAATGATAAATTAATTTCAACACATAAGACAGATTCAAAAGGTTCAGTTTTAATTAAAAATTTAAAATCAACCAAATATTATGTTGAAGTTAGTTATGCAGATTATGAACCAAAAAAATCTAAAGTATTGGATTTTACTAAAAAATCCGGAACTTTAAAAGGATCATTTGACTTTATTCCTGATATTCTATTATTTGTAGATTATAAATCCCATAATGAAAAGTTAAATGTTTTAATGAATATGTCTAAGAGAGTGGCTTTCATTAGCACTGGGCAAGATTATGATGTGTCTCGTGAATGGTTAGTTGGGTATGCACGTTTCATTCATATTGATATGTTTTCCGAAGGAGCATATGCCATATTCACTGCTGAAAAATTAAAAAAATTGCTTGCTATCTCTCCAGCTAATGCAAATTATAATGTTGCATATACATTCGGTGTTTATAGTAATTCAATTTTAAACGCTACTGGTTTACACATTGTTGGTGCAAACTCGAAGAATAATACTTTCAATACTATTGAAAACACTTATATTGGTTCTTATTTCCAAGCCAAAGACATTAACTTATCAGATGTTTTGTATCATAATATGGAAAACTATTTGAAATATGTGTATTATTTAATTAATCCGTCAAAATATGAAAATCCCACACTTAATGATTCTAATGCTCCTCAAATGGGTCCAGAATGTGGATTTTATCATCCAGATTTAGGTATTTTCACCATATATCCTGAAGGTAGTTTAATAAATAATTGGATTAAAACTAATCCTGGATATGGTGTTGATGGAATTGGTAGTTTAAATTGGATGATACAGGATTATCCAAAGTGGTTTGTAGATCTATTGGATCCTACTACTTTATTTGAACAGTTTGAAAATCAATTTATTGATAGATTTAATCCTAATAAGAAATTCATAGCTATTGTTTCTTACTATTGTGGTGGGGAAGTTGTTGATTCTTTAATTAGAGGTTATGAAGAAATTGGAAGGCCTGCATTCAATGTTTTTAAATTTTCTACAGATCCTTCAATGTCTTCAATATTAAATAAAATTAATAATGTCTCAAAAATAGGAATTTCTTCTATTACTTCATTATATAGTTGGTCTTTAAGTTATGCTAATGGTTCTGCTGAAAAAGATTTATCTGATATTGATGTTGAAATCCTTAAAGGTGTAAATGAAATTTCAAAATACAGTTATGAAAGTGAACTTGGACCTCAAGTTGAGTGGACTTACTCTGTGACTTATCCGAGTTTTGAAGGGGTGTTTAGTCCTGTTATTTTATCGTATCTAGATGAGGATAAGGTTCATGTAATTCAATCAGGTGTTGATAAGATGGTTCAGCTCAGTAGTAGGTGGGCTGATTTGAAAGATTTAAATAACTCTGAAAAAACAATAGCTATTGTTCTTTATAATTATCCTCCTGGTAAAGCCGAAATTGGCGCATCTTATTTGGATGTAATGCAAAGTACTTATGATTTACTTATTAAATTGTATGAAAATGGTTATGCTATTGGGGATATTAGGAAAATGATGAATATTACAGAATTCACTAATTTATTAATTGATAGTGGTAACAAAGGATCCTGGGCTGGGGGTTTGTTAAAAAAATATGTTGAAAAGAATTGGGATGAATTAGTTAAACATAACCAATTAATCTCAATGGATGAGTTCATTGATTTAACTTCAGATCTTCCAGATGAGTTATATGAGGAAATGGTTACTCAATGGGGTGCTGGTTTAGGTAAATCAATGGTTTATACAGCTAGTGATGGTAAACAGTATTTGGTTATTCCTGGTGTTTGGTTTGGCAATATTTTTATTACTTATCAACCAAGCAGAGGTTGGGAAGAAGCAGATATTGGTGAAGTTATTCAAAATTACCATGATTTGAAATTACCTCCTCATCAGCAATATGTTGCATTTTATGAGTGGATGGATAAAGTAACAAAGGCTAATGCAATTGTTAGTATGGGAACACACGGAACATTAGAATGGTTACCTGGTAAAAATATCGGTGTTGGTTCTGGAGATTGGTCCTATGAATTAACAAGAATTCCAACAATATATCCATATATTGTATCTAATCCTGGTGAAGCTATGGTTGCAAGGGATAGAGGTTTAGCAATGCTTATTACTCACATGACTCCTGCTATAGTATCATCTGAGTTATATGGTAATTATTCGATTTTAAATAATTATATTAATAGTTATAATAATCAGATTAAACTCAATGTTACTTCTAATGCTAATATATATAAAGAAAAAATTCTTAAATTAGCTCCTAATTTAGGTTTCAGAAAGATGTCTAAAGGTGAGTCTTTTAATCACTGGCTTGAGGAATTGCACCTTTATCTTGAAAGTATGGGTGATGACCTAATGACTTATGGATTACATAATTTGGGTAAAGTTTTAACAGGTAATGAACTATCTGAAGAAGTTGTTACAATCGTAACTTCTCAAACTAAGATTTATAATCAAATAATGGAATTTTTATATCCTAATTTAAAAGGCAAAGATTTTTATAAAGATATTCAAGGAGATGTAAAATACCTTAATGAACGTCATACTATTCAGGCATTCTTAAGAAACTATGTTGATGGCTTAGTTAACGGATCTTCTGTTTTGGATTTGGTTAATAAGTTAGGTGTAAATAAAGATAGTTCATTATTCTCATCAATGAAATATGCTCAAGATGTAATTATAAATATCCAAAATAACAATGAATGGAATGCAATTCTCACTGCATTATCTGGTGGATATGTTAAAGCAGGTTTATTTGCGGATCCTGCATATGGTGATTCAATTCCAACAGGATATGATGGATATGCATCCGATCCTACTAGAATGCCATCTGAAGCAGCATATGAATCTGCAGTCAATATAGTGAATTTATTGCTTGCGGATTATTATGAAAAACATGGTAAATGGCCTGAAATGACTGCATTAATCTTATGGGGTACAGAAATATCAAGAACTGAAGGAATTGGTGTTGCAGAATTTTTATACTTCTTAGGATGTAAACCGAAATGGGCAGAAAATGGTAAAGTAATTGGCGTTGAACTACTTCCTTTAAAGGACTTAAAAGTTAAATTACACAATGGTTCTGTTGTTAACAGACCTAGGATTGATGTATATGCAAGTTTAGTTACAAGTAATAAAGATTGGATTACTTGGATGGTAACTGCCACTAGGTTAGCGGCAAATGCTGGTGAAAGTGAAAATGATAATTATGTTATAAAACATTATAATGAATATCCTACTCTTGATAGATTATTTGGTCTTCCGGGCAATATTCTTGAGGGTACTGGTATGAGTACTCTTATTCCAAATACTGCTAATTGGAATATTTCCACAGTTAATGTGGAAGGTATGAATGTTTATTTGGATACTGTTTCATTTTCATGGACTATTGATGAGAAGGGTAATATCAATATCACTAAACAAAAAGATACTTACAAATATCTCCTTACAAAAACAGAGTTAATAACACAAAACCTAGATAGTACTTGGAGAATTTTAGATTCTGATGATTACTATGATTGGTTTGGGGGATTATATAATGCTGCTTCAATTTTAAGGCAAAAAGCAGGTTTAAGCAGACCTGATACTTCATTTGTTGATATCCGTGATAAGAATAAATATGTTACTAGAACTTATGAGGAAGAGATGGAGTTTGAAATCAGAACCACTCTTTTGAATCCAAAATATCTTAAACCTCTTAAAGGAACTGCTGCAGGTATGAACTGGATTGCTTCAAGAATGCAGAATACATTCGGTATTTTGACTATTAGTGGTAATAAGTTGAATAAGGAATTAGGTAATCAAATGTCCAATACCCTTTTAGACTTAGCTAGTGGTGTTAGAGATGCAAGTACTTCTTACGGTATTCAATCTGCTATTGCGCACATGATTTACTTAGCAACTCAAGGTACTTGGGATGCAGATAGTGAAACCCTTCAGAAACTCGCTGATGAATATATGAGACAAGTTTTAAAATATGGTGTTGCATGTTGTCACCACACTTGTAAAAACTTGGATTTTAATAACAAGGTCATTCAAGTAAGTTCATTAACTCCTGCTCAAAAAGCAGAATTTGCAAAAATATTGGCACAAGCTACTAATACTGATCCTTTGTATGAGGTGGAAAAAGATTCCGCTAATAATGATAATAATGCACAAGGAATTGTTAATGGAACTACTAAAGATAAACAATCAGATTCAGAATCTGGGGATAAAACATCTTTTGGAGGAGATTCCTCTCAAGCAGGTGATGCAAAATCTGCTTCACAATCTCAAGATTCTAGTGATTCATCAGGTGATTCAGGTGCTGATGCATATGAGTTGTCCCAACAATCCGCTTCTAAATCTACTAGTGGCGCTGAATCTAGCATGCCAATATTTGTTATAATTGCTATTATTATTTTAATTGTAATTTTCTTAGTTGGATATGTTAGAAATCAAAAAGATGAAGATTTCGATGATTATTAATTTAATCATCAACTTTTTTTATTTTTAGAAATTTTTAAATATACTTTAATTATAAATAGAGTAATATATTAGATTATTTTTAAAGTTTAATTTAATTTTACTTTAAAATATAGTTGAATTTATATTAGTGAGGTGTATTATGGTTAAAAAATTTAATATTTCATTATTATTATTCCTCATTTTTATATCAATGGCTACTGTTTGTGCTAGTGATAATATGGAGGATACTTTAAATAATAATGGTTCTATTCTGAGTAATCCATCGGATGAAAGTATTTTGCTTTCTAATGATGATGTTCTAGCTGAATTTACAACACATGAAATAAATGTAGAAAAGTATTCTATTTATTTTAATAATAATGGTGATCTAATTTCTTCTAAGGTTAAATCTGGGGACACACTTAATTTTACTGGAGATTGGAATGAAGTTAGTTCTAAAACTTTTAATTTTAATAAAACTTTAAATATTGTTTATTCTGGATCAAAACCAATGAAAAACGGTGTTTTCACATTTTATAATGGTGCAACAGGAAGTTCCATTATTGGCTTGAATATTGCTAATACTGAGGATTATAATTATGGAATTTTCTTAAATGGTGCAAGTAACTGCATTGTAAAAGATTGTTTTATTAACAATACAGGAATGTCCTCTTATGCAATTTGCATAGCCAATAATGCAAATTACAATAATGTATCAAATAATTTTTTCTGTGATTATGGTATGAATTATGGGGGTCAAGGAACTAGATCAACACCACCTGTACTTCTTTCTGGTGCTCATCATAACTATATTGCAAACAATCATATTGAATGTGATGATGCAAACGGGATATATTTGTCTTACTATGATGGGGGTCCTTTGCATGGTGGTGTTTCTAATTATAATTTAATTTACAACAACACTGTAAAATATAATGTTTTGCCAACTTCATGGGGTTATGGTATTCAGATAATGGGTGGATACAATAAAATTTATTCCAATAGGATAATTGGTGCATTCAGAGGCATTTCAACTTCAAATGGTGCATTTAATGAGATATTTAATAATAGGATTATTAATATTACTGGTGCGGATTTTAATCATCCTGTTGTTGAAGTTGGAGGGGAGTATGGAATTGTTGGTTCAGCAAATGCGATAATAATAAACAATTCTATTGAAAATGCAAGAATACTTCCAGGTTCTGGTGCGATTTATGCTATTGATAATGCAATTATTGAAAATAATACTATTGATGTTGTGTCATCAGGATATGGTATTCAGGCAAGTGGAAGTAATATTTCTATCAAAAACAATAGTATAATTACTGAATCTGGTGCTGGTGTCTTTTGGAAAGGCGAATATTTTGATTTGGTTGTAGTTGGTAATAATATTACAAGTGGAAATGGTGTTGGTGTTTTAGTTAAAAAAGAAAGTGTTAAAAAAATGCCAGGGAATATAACTATTGTTGATAACTATATTTCTACTGGAAATAAGTATGCAATTGATGCAATTGAGGTTAATGCAGATACTAGTTATGTTATTGAAAATAATACTATTCCTAAGGGTAAAGGTATTGTTGCAACTCCTGAAGGGTCATATGATCCATCAAAACCACGTTATATCTTTAAGGGAACAACTTATAGTATTACTCCTGAAAATTATGATGATTATTTTGATGTGGGAGGTACTTTAAATTCAGTTGTTAAAAATGGAGATATTTTATATTTCGATGGTAATTTTGAGAATAAGGGTGTAATATATATTAATTCTGCAGTCAAAATTACTGGTAAAAATCCGAATTTTTATAATGCTACTTTTAGGATATCTGAAGGTGTCTGGATTGAAAATTTAACAATTAAAAATAAAGATTCTGAAAGAATAAATGCATGGGGAATCCTTGTATATAATACTGGTGGAGCGATAATTTCTAATTGCAATATTGAAGTAACAGATCCAAACGCAGCATATGCAATTTATGTTGTAGAATCAAGCGATATTGATGTTTTGAATAATAACCTTACATCTAATGGTAATTATTTAACTTATACATTACTTGCTATAAGTGTCTATGATTGTAATTTTATCAATAATAGTATTCATACCATTGGAACTGGTATTGAGCATGTATTTGAAAATAGTCATTGTGTTGATGGCAATTCTAATTGTATAGATGGTTCTACTTGTGTTGGTGGAGATACTGTTTGTACAAGTGGGAATACTATAACTGGAAATCATGTTTTAAATGAGGTTTATAGGACTTATGGTATTTTGATGGCTTATTCTTCTGGTTGCAATATTTCTGGAAATAAAGTAAATGCAACTTCTAAGCTTAATAAAACATCTAATACATTTAATTCAAGTTGGGGAAATAATTATCATAATAATATATCTACAAATTCTATTGTTGGTATAGATTTATATTTTAATAGTCATAATAATACCTTTTCAAATAATAATATTTATGTAAAGTCTAATGATAATTATATTTATGGTATGGGTGTATTAGGTTCTAATACTGGGCATGATGCTCCTGAAGGAAAAGATGCATCTAATAATCAATTTATTAACAATAATATTGTTTTGGAAGGAGATTATTTTGTTCAAGGTTTAGTTATTGGCCATGAATCAAAAAACACAACTCTCATTTCAAATACTGTTAATGCTAAATCTAATAATTTTTCATATGGTATTAATTTAGAAGGGTCTCAAAAATCAATTATTAAAGATAATAATCTAAAATTAACTTCAGATATTGTTTATGGACTTGAAGTTTTTAGGTCGAATGGTAATTTTATTAAAGGGAATAATCTTGATATAAAAGCTAAGCAGGCATATGCTATTGCACTTTCAAATGCTGAGAATAATATTATCCTTAATAATATTGTAATGAATAATGTTACTGGTGAGGAAATAACTTATAATGTGTGTGATTCATTAGGTGTTGGGGTTGCTGGAATCTGTCTTAAATTTAATTCTTCTAGTAATAATATATCTGGCAATAATATAACTTCTAAAAAAGGTTATGCAATTGTTATTGATAAATTAGCAATTAAAAATAATTTATTTTACAATTATTTAAATTCTGAAATGGGTATTGGTGATAAAGCTATTAATAACACAAATAATAATTTTGTTAAAGGTAATTACATCTATATTTTAAATGGATTAATTCCGGAAGTAACGATTAATTATTTGGGTACTGCAGATATTGTTTTGAATGTTGGTGTTGATGGGGTATTGGTTAAATTTTATATTTGTGGGGAAGAAATTGGTAATGCAACTTCTTCAAATGGTGTAGCAAAATTAAGATATAAATTTGATGATAGTTATACTCCTGCGGGTTATTCGATTAAAGCTATTGCATCTAAAAAGGATTACTTAACTAAAGAGTTCATTTCTTATTTAACTATTGAAAAAGGTCTTCTTAATATTAATTATAATGATGTAACTGCAATTCCAACATCTAAGGGAAAATTTGTAGTTGTTGTAGAAGATATTTTTGGAAATTCTGTATCTGGAATTACTGTTAAATTTTATAGACTTCAAGGAAGGGATGTTTTCATAGGTAAAGTAAAAACTGATAAAAATGGTGTAGCTACTCTTGTTGCTGAAGTACCTTCACTTGGTAATTATAAATTACGTGCAGATGTTGTTGAAAATGACAATTTTAAGTCAAACAGTGGTAAAGCTAATTTGATTGTGGCTTATAAACCTTCAATTTATCAATATAAAACTAAAGCTGTTTATTATGGTAATACTATAAAATATACGGTTCGTGTTAAGGGTATTGATGGTAAATATGTTGCTGGGGGTAAAATTGTAACTATTAAAGTTAACGGAAAAACCTACAGGGTTAAAACTGATAAATATGGTAAGGCATATAAATCCATTAAATTAAAAGCAGGTTCTTATAAAGTAACTGCTCAATATGGGGTTACTAAAGTTTCAAGTAAAATTAAATTTAAGCCAATTTTAATAGCTAAAAACATTGTTAAAAAGAAATCTAAAAAAATTAAGTTCTCGGTTAAGTTAGTTAATAAGCATGGTAAAATATTAAAATACAAAAAAATTATTTTTAAGATTAAAAATAAAAAATATAGTGCAAAAACAAACAGTCATGGTGTTGCTATATTATCTATTAAAAACTTAAAAATAGGTAAAAATACTATTACATCATTTTATGGTGGTTGCACAATATCAAATACAATAACTATTAGGAGATAATTGCATTCTTCTTTTTTTCTTTTTTTTCAATTTTAATTTAACAAATTTTAAATATTATTTATTAAATAATCATTATTATAGTCAATAAATTAAAATTTTTATCAAATAATTTAGACTATTTTTTAATTTAATAATTAGTAAATGAGGTGGAATTATTAAAAGAAAGAGTTTAATTATCTCATTAATTTTACTTTCAGTGGTTTTATTATCTACTGGTGTTGCTTTTGCTATTTCTGAAAATGATGTTGCTGTAAGTAATGATGTGGGTATTGTTAATGAGACTGTTCTAGAAGTAAGTTCTGATGATTCGGATTTATCAGAAGCTGATGTTTTAGAAACACAAACTAATGTTGTAACTAAAGATACTTTCCATAATTATTTTGGAAATGATGGTACATTATTAGATAATGTTTCTAGTGATGAGTTAATATTTAAAGGAGATTTTACTGGAATCGATGTCAGTTATATGACAATTGGTAAATCTGTTAAGTTATCTGGTGGTAATACTACTCTTAATAATGTTACTTTCATTATTGGTGCAGATAATGTGGTGATTGATGGGTTTGTTCTTGATCATTCTGATGTTTATTTATTTGATATAGAAAATGTAAATGGTGTAACTTTATCTAATAATATAATTAATTTCAAAACACTTGAAGGGACAGAGGGTTATGCTATTTTTGCCAATACTGTAAATGATTTTAAAATTATCAATAATACTATAAATTATGTTGGTAATACTAAAGGTACGATGGTTAATAATGCTATTCGTGTAACTGGTGATGAAGATTCTGCAATTGCTTCAAAAAAGATTATTGTTGAAGGTAATGTAATTAATATAAAAATCCCTTCTGTGGATGTGGGTTATGATCCTGTTACTTGGGAATCAAAAGTTTTTTCTGAAGGTATTGTTTTCTATTATTGTGAGGATGTAAAATTTATAGATAATCGTGTTGATTTAAAATATAATAATTTTAGTGGTGGTTTCGATACTATTTATGCATTAAGTGTAAGAGGAAATCCTTATAACTTTGAGAATACAATTGTTTCTTCTGACATTGAAATTATTAATAATACAATAAATGCTAATGGACATAATTATATTTACACTATTTTCCTGTCTGCTAATGATTTTAAACTTTTTAATAATGTAATTAATTCAACAGCTGATTTTTATTATGCTAATGGTATTAATATTGATGGTCCTGCATCTGAAGGTATTGTAAGTAATAATTTGATAAGTGTTGAATCACCATATGATGTTTATGGTATTTATTCTTACCAAATGAATGGTCCCATTGAATATATTTCATATGTAAATAATACAATTATAGGTAAATCTTATGTTGGTTGCGGTATGGAAATTGTTGAATGCAATCCATACATTGCAGATAACCTCATAATCATGAATGGTAATTATACTTTTGGTGTTGTTGCAAGTATTAGGGATAATGGTACTATTTCTAATAATTCAATATCTTCTTTAGGAAATAATAATGGTACTGATGGTACTGGTGATCCTTTATTGCCTTTAAATTCATTAGGTATTAGTGTAAAGGGTAGTGTATTAATTGAAAAAAATAAAATTAACTCTGGGGGTATTGGTTTAAACCTTGTCGAAAAAGGCAATATTACTATTAATGATAATAATATTAATGTTAATACGACTGGTGGTGTTGAAAGTTATGCAATTTACTCTGATAAATTAAGTAACTTAGTTATTTCTAATAATAATATCTTATTTACTGGAAATACCAATGGAACTATGGTTAATAATGCTATTCGTGTAAATGGTGATGAAAATAAAAAAATAATTGCTAAAAACATTATTGTTGACAATAATAATATCAATATTAATATTCCTTCTATTGATGTGAGTTATAATCCTGTAACTTATGAGGCAACTGTTTATTCTGAAGGTATTGTTTTCTATTATTGTGAGGATGTAAAATTTATAGATAATCGTGTTGATTTAAAATATAATAATTTTAGTGGCAGTTTCGATACTATTTATGTTGTTAGTGTAAGAAGTAATCCTTATAATTATGTTTTTGATGAAGAAGACAATATAATTTATTCAATTGTCAGTTCTGATATTTTAATTTCTAATAACACGGTCAATGCTCTGGGTAATAATTATACTTATGGTATTTATATTTCTGCGGAGAATTTTACTGTTGGTGATAATTTTGTAAATATTTCTTCTGATGGTAAATATGCTAATGGTGTTAATGTTGATGCATTGTCAAGTAATGGTGTTATAAAAAATAATAATGTTATTGTGAATGCTGATATTATTGTTTATGGTGTTTATTCTGCAAATTTTATGGGTCCTATTGAAAATATTACTTATGATAATAATACAATTAGAGTAAATGCTTATGCTGCTTGTGCTATGGAATTAATGGAGCCAAATCCTTATGTTTTTGATAACACAATAATTGCTGCTGGTAATTATACTTTTGGTGTTGTTGCAAGTATTAGGGATAATGGTACTATTTCTAATAATTCAATATCTTCTTTAGGAAATAATAATGGTACTAATGGTACTGGAGATTCAATTTTACCTTTAAATTCTTTAGCTATCAGCACTAAAGGTGATGTGATAATTAAAGATAATGAGATTGTTACATCAGGGATTGGTGTTAAAACATTAAAAGGAAATGTTGATATTCTAGGTAATGACATTAGAACTACTGGTAATCACACTATTGAGGCTATAAATTCTAATTTAACTGTAAAAAATAATTATTTGGTATCTAAAAAAGCCGTAGGTACTGATTCCATTGTTTCAGATAAGGAAGTTATATCTGCTAATAATACTCCTGCATTAAAAACTATTATATCTGCACCAAATATATTTACTGAATATATTAAAGGTGCTGTATTCCCAGTTGCTGCATTAGATGAAAATGGAGATCCAATTTCAGATATTGTTCTCTTTTTAACAATGGACGGTATTGTTTATAATGTAACTACTGATGCAAACGGCTATGCAGCATTTTTACTTAATCCTGATTCAGGTATTCATAATGTTGTGGTCTCATTTAATGGTAATGAGGTATATGGTCCTAAATCAGTAAATAGTATTATTTCTGTTGATGCATCTGCAAGTAAAATCGTTGCAAAAACATCTACAACTGTTTATTTAACTTCAGTTAAATCTGGTTCATACTTTAATATAGCTGTAAAGGATGTGAACGGTAAAGGTTTAGCAAATAAAAAAGTTTCTATTTACTTCAATGGTAAGACTAAGAGTTACACAACAAATTCATTAGGAGTAATCAAATTCAAACTTTCTGCTAATAAAATAGGTAATTACCAATTAAAAATGAAATTTGCTGGGGATAAGAACTATACTGCATCTACTGCAATTGCAAAAATCAAAGTCATTAAACAAGCAACTAAATTAACTGTTGCTAAAAAGACTTTTAAAGCTAAAACTAAAGTTAAAAAGTACACTATTACTTTAAAAGACAATAAAGGTAAGGCAATTAAAAAAGCCAAAGTTACTATTAAAGTTAAAGGTAAAGTATACAAAGCAGTTACCAATTCTAAAGGTAAAGCTACTTTTAAAATTACCAAATTAGCTAAAAAAGGTACTTATAAAGCTTATGTTAAATTTGCAGGTAATAAATATTATAAAGTATCTTCAAAATCTGTTAAAATTTCAGTTAAACGATAGAAATTTTCAATTTCTATCCTATTTTTATTTTTTCATGTAGATTACTTAATTCATTTTTATCATTTTTAAGATATGAATTAATTATATTGCATCATTGTTATTTTAATATTTGAGTATATTTCATAATTATTCATTTAATTTTAGCTATTTCTGATTATTCGGTAGTTAAAATTGATATTAATTTCTGCTATTTTTTGAAATTACTGGTCAGATAAAATGTTAGTTTATTATCTAGTTTTGCTATTATATATTGAAAAATAGCATGTGTTGATATAATCATGTAAAAATAGCTATTAAAAATTTATAAAATAAATTAATCAGGTATTCAGTAAAATAGGGGTAAAGTAAATTAGCATTTAACCAATTTACTTCATTGCATCTTTAACTCTATCAAAGAGTCCTTTTTCAACATGCTTAATTTCATCTCCGCTGACCTCGGCGAATTCTTTAAGCAATTCTTTTTGTTTTGAACTTAATTTTTTAGGAACAACAACTGTAACATTCACATAAAGATTTCCTCTGCTGTTATGTCTAACAGAGTTCATACCTTGTCCTCTTAATTTGTAAACAGTTTCGCTTTGTGTACCTGGAGTGACTTTGAATTCAATTTCTTTCCCTTCAATAGTAGGGATGCTGAGCACATCACCAAGTGCTGCTTGAGGGAAGCTGATTTGCTGTTCCAAGTATAAGTGATCTCCTTCACGTTTGAATTTTTTATGTTTTTTAACATGTACTGTAACAATTAAATCTCCTTCAAGACCTTCTTTATCACCACAGTTTCCTTCGCGTGAAACTCTTAAGTGGTTTCCTTCGTCAACACCTTCTGGAATTTCGATTTTAATTGTTTTAGTTTTTCTCACACTACCTCTTCCGTGACATTCATCACAAGGATCTGTAATAATCTTACCCGTACCTCCACACTCTCTGCATGGTCTTACATTAACCATCTGTCCAAGGAAAGTGTTACTGACTTCTTTAATTTGTCCTGTTCCTCCACATGTTTTACATGTTTCTGGATTAGAACCCGGTTTTGATTTAGATCCTTTACAGGTAGGACATAATTCACTTCTAGTAATTTTTATTTCTTTTTCGCATCCGTTGAATGCTTCTTCTAAAGTAATTGGTATTTCTGTGTAAATATCTGAACCTCTTTGAGGACCAGTTCTTCCACCTCTAGAACGTGCTCCTCCACCAAAACCGAACATATCAAAGATATTTCCTATATCAAATCCTTGGAATATATCTTCAAAGTTTACATTTTGATAGAAATCTTCAGCACTAAATCCATCCATTCCTGCATGACCAAATTGATCGTATCTTTGGCGTTTATCATCATCGGACAAGACAGCGTAAGCTTCACTTACTTCTTTGAACTTATCTTCAGCATCCGGCTCGTCACAAACATCCGGATGGTATTTTCTAGCTAATTTACGATAAGCTTTTTTAATTGTCTTTTCATCAGCAGATTTATCTACTCCAAGAACTTCATAATAATCACGCTTGTCTGCCATTTATTCACCTTAATAAAAATAATTTTTAAAAAATAGATAGAAAAAATAATAGTTTTATCTATTGCTAGTTTATTTTTTGATTCTGATTGTTATTAACCTAACAATGAAAATAAAACTTTATTATTTAATCTAGTCTTTTACTTCATAGTCTGCATCAATTGTGTCATCATCTTTGTCTTGAGCACCAGCATTAGGGTCAGCACCTGCTTGTTGTTGTGCTTGTGCTTCAGCTTGTGCTTGTTGGTAGATTTTTGCACCAATCTCTTGAACTACATTAGATAGTTCATCAGATTTTGCTTTAATGGCATCAACGTCATCGCCGGCTATAAGTTCTCTTAATTCTTTAACAAGGTCTTCGACTTTTGTTTTTTCATCTTCAGATACTTGATCTTTGAGGTCATCTAAAGTTTTTTCTGAAGTGTAGATTAATGAGTCTGCATTGTTTCTGATTTCGATTTCTTCTTGTCTTTTAGCATCAGCTTCAGCATTCATTTCTGCTTCTTTGATTTTTTGTTCGATTTCTTCATCAGATAATTTGGTTGAGGAAGTAATAGTGATTGCTTGTTCTTTACCAGTTCCTTTGTCTTTAGCAGTTACATTAATAATACCGTTTGCATCAATATCAAAAGTTACTTCAATTTGCGGAACACCTCTTGGTGCAGGTGGAATACCTACAAGTTGGAAACGTCCAAGTGAAGTGTTGTCCGCCGCCATTTTTCTTTCTCCTTGCAATACATTAATGTCTACAGATGGTTGGTTATCTGCAGCTGTGGAGAATACTTGACTTTTTTTAGTAGGAATAGTTGTGTTTCTTTCAATTAAAGTAGTTGACACTCCACCCAAGGTTTCAATACCTAAAGATAATGGAGTTACATCTAAAAGAACGATGTCTTTAATTTCACCAGCCAATACTCCTCCTTGGATAGCAGCACCCATGGATACACATTCCATCGGATCGATACCACGTTCAACTGGTTTACCTATGAATTTTTCAACGAATTTCTGTACAATTGGCATTCTGGTAGGTCCACCAACTAAAATAATCTTATCAATCTCAGATTTATTCATTTTAGCATCATCTAATGCTTGTTGCATAGGTTTACCAGATTTTTCTACAATACTGTCGACCAATTCTTCTAATTTTGCTCTTGTAAGATCAATAATTAAGTTTTTAGGTGTTCCATCAGACCCCATTGCAATGAATGGCAAATTGACTTGGGTAGTTGTAGTGGTGGATAATTCTATTTTTGCTTTTTCAGCAGCTTCTCTTAATCTTTGCACTGCTTGATCGTTATCCATTAAATCAATACCTTCTTGGGTTTTGAATTCACTGGCTAAGTATTTGATTAATACATTATCCATATCAGTACCACCAAGTTGGGTATCCCCACTGGTTGATTTTACTTCAAATACTCCTCCACCGAATTCCATAATGGTTACATCTAAGGTACCTCCACCTAAATCGTAAACCATAATGTTCATGTCATCATCTTCTGATTTATCAAGACCATATGCGAGACTTGCAGCTGTTGGTTCGTTTACGAGTCTTACAACATCAAGTCCTGCAATTGTTCCTGCATCTTTAGTTGCGGTCCTTTGGTTATCATCAAAGTAAGCAGGTACAGTAATTACAGCTTTTTCGATAGGTTCTCCTAGGAAGGTTTCTGCATCTTTTTTAATTTTTTGTAAGATGAATGCAGAGATTTCTTGAGGGGAGTATTGTTTTCCATTTACTGTAACTTTGTGATCAGTACCCATACTTCTTTTAATTGCACTAATAGTATTTTCTGGGTTGGTTACAGCTTGTCTTCTTGCCGGTTCACCTACTAACATTTGACCTTCTGGAGTAAATGCAACATAACTTGGGAAAGATTTACCATATTGACTTGCTCCTTCTGCAGATGGGATTGTAGTTGGTTTACCCCCTACAAGCACAGATGCAGCAGAGTTACTTGTTCCTAAATCAATTCCAATAATTTTTTCTTTTTTAGTATCAGACATAATTATCACCTAATTTTTTTCATAAATAAATTAATAAATATTATTTTTTACAAACAATAACTTTTGAGTATTTAAGGACTTTATCTTTGTACATGTAGCCTTTCATTAACTCTTCTATAATATAATCGTTTTCAACATCTTCAGATTCTTGAACCATCATTGCTTCATGTTTGTTCAAGTCAAATTTTTCTCCTTTTGTAGGAATTTCCTTAATTCCTTCTTTTGTTAAAATATCTTTGAATTTATTATATATGAGTTCTACACCTTCTTTTAAGTCATCATTATTCTTAATTTCTAAAGCTCTACCGAAATCTTCGTAGCAATCAAGAAAATCTTTTATAATATCTTCATTTGCGAATTTAATAAACTCTTTGTTTCTTTTATCAGTAATTTTTTTGAAATTTTCGAAATCTGCTTGAAGTCTTTGTGAAAGTGAAATGTACTCTTGAGTTTCTGCTTCTTGCTTTTCAAGATTTTCTTTGACTTCTTTCAGCTCTTCTTCCTTAAGAGCTAATTTTTCAAGAAGTTCATCATATTTTTCTTGAAAGTCTTGAGTTTCAGCTTCAGTTTCGCTTTTATTTTCGTCAGTCATATTTGCACCTTTTAGGTTTATTGAAAAACTTTTGTAATAACTATATTGCGAGAATTTGAACTTTATGTTCTTTAATATAGGTTTTTGGGAATTTATGGATATATAGGAAAATGGTTCATTCATTTAAAGTTATTACATTAAGTTTTTCTGAACCAGATATTAAAGTAACAAAAAGTTATCTTTCTCTTACATTATTATAGTAACAAAAAGTTATATAAAGGTTTCGATATAATGTATAATCATGATTAGAAATGATGACATTGATAATATTAAAAAAAATCGTAAAAATGTCAATTCTTCTAATGGCCACATAGAAATTAGAGGAAACTATAATGACCAATTAGGAGGGATTGATAAAGAGGACATCCTTGATGTAATGGGTTGTAAGACTAGAAGAGATATTATAAATCTTTTAAGGGAAGAGCCTATGTTTGTTAGTGAAATATCAAATGAACTGGATATTGGTCAAAAAGCAATTATAGCTCATTTACGTGCAATGGAGGATATAGGTATATTGAATTCTTCTTATAAAAAGATTTTAAGAGGACGCCCACGTAAATATTATGATTTACAAAATGAAGTTAATATTCATATTACTATTAATAGGAATACTTTTGATGTTAACTTGTCTGAGGATATGCTCAATACATTACAACTTCCATCAGGTGACGAATGGTCTAGATTATTGGATATTGAAAAAAGAATAGATGATGGACAACTGGAGGCTATTGATGAGTTGAAAAATCAAATAAGATTATATGGCAATCTTAAAGAAAGAGCAGAATATATTCTTGAAAGAACTTTAAAAAATAGATGATGGATGGTTGGTTATAATCCATCTTTTTATACTTTTTTAGCAATTATGGCTTGGCCTAATGATACAGATCCATCTCCAGCACAAGTATTTTTATGCTGAATAAAATTGAATCCATTATTTTCTACGTAATTTTTAACTGTGTTTGTAATAGCTTCATTGTAAAATACTCCTCCCGTAGCACCAATTTCCTGAATACTTTTTTTACTTGCAGCATTTATTGCAAGTTGGCTTAAACCACGTGCGATAGCATTTTGACCAGCAGCAGCAACATCTGCTTTCTTTTCACCATCCTGATATAATTTTACAACTTCTTTTAATATTTCACTTGTATTTAAAATATTATTTTCAATGTTCAATGGGATTTCTATATTCTTATTTGAATAGTATGCTGCTGATTCAAGCTTCATTGAACATTCTCCTTCGTAGGTGCGTTCATTACATATTTCAAGAGCAACAGCCATTGAATCAAGAACTCTTCCGGTACTTGTTGTTTTACCAACATTTATTCCCGCATCCATCTGTTTGAAAATGTTCTTTATTTCTATTTCTCCATATTTGAAGTAATCTGAATAATTTTTAATTAAATTTTCATCATTCAATATACTTGCAAGCATTCTGGCAGGATATTTTGTAGCAATATCACCACCCGGCATTAGCTGGGTTTGTAAGTGTCCTAGTCTTTCGAAATTTTTTATATCGGTGTAGAGAATTTCACCACCCCAACTAGTTCCGTCACTTCCATAACCTACTCCATCAGCAGCAATCACAATCATTTCGTCAATTGCATTATCGTTTGAAAGAGCGACAGAATGCGCATGGTGGTGTTGGATTGGCTGAACTTCAGCATCATATTTTTCAGCAAGTTCATAAGCAAGCTTTGTTGTGAAAAAATGAGGATGCATATCACAAGCGATTATATCATATTCGTTTATTTTTGTAATTCTCTGCATATTTTCAATAGCTTCTCTTAAAAATGCTAATGTTTTTGGTTTATTTGTATTTCCAATGTGTTGGGAGGGATATGCAATATTGTCTTTTGCAATTGAGAATGTAACATCAAGTTCTGGACCTAATGCAAGTATATTCAAATCGTTCACTTCGTAATTTATTGTATAGGGTTCTGGTGTGTATCCGCGTGATCTTCTAATAAATGACAATTCATTGTTTCTAAATCGAATCACCGAATCATCGCATCGGTTTAGTATTCGGCGATTATGGATTAATGAGTAATCATTAATTCCATTGATGATATCTTCATTTTCAATCATCATAGGTTCTCCAGGAATGTTTGCAGAAGTCATAACATATGTGTCAATATCCCCTTCGTCAAATAGTAAATAATGCATTGGAGAGTAAGGAAGCATCACACCAATATTGTGAAGTCTAGGGGATAAACTTTCAGGGAAAGGATAATTGTTTTTTTTCTTTAAAATAACAATGGGTCTTTTATTTGATGATATTGTATCAATTTCTTTCTTGCTTAATTCTGCATAATTTTGAAGGCTTTCTAAATCTTTACACATTACTGCGAAAGCTTGATTTGGACGATTAAGACGTTTTCTTAATTCTTTAATTGCTTTATTATTATAAGCATCAACAACAAGGTGTGTTCCACCAATTCCTTTAATGGCTAATATTTTACCATCTTTTAATTTATTTGCACCTACTTTTATTGGATTATCTGTATTTATTTTATGTTTACCTTCATATATTTCCATTTGGGGTCCACATTCACTACAGCATATTGCTTCACCATGGTAACGTCTGTTTAATGGTTCTTCGTATTCTACTGAACAATCGTCACATAATGGAAATTCATCCATTGAAGTTCTTATCCTGTCATAGGGAACACTTTCAATCACTGTAAATCTTGGACCACAATCAGTACATGCATTAAATGCATATTTATAACGTCTATCAGTAGGATTGCGTATTTCTTCAAGACATTTATCGCATATTGCAATGTCTGGTGGAACTACGCTAATTCCAGAATATGAATTTCCACTTTCGATTATTTTAAAATCAGTATAATTTGTTTTCTCAATTTCCTCTACGTTCATTGAATTAATTTTTGCTATTGGCGGTAATTCTTTTGGGAGTCTGTCAACAAATAATTCAGTATTCTGACCTTCAATAATGATTTCAACTACATTTCCAAGGTTTCTAACATATCCTTTAAGATTCAGGTCAACTGCTAGTCTATAAACATATGGCCTGAATCCTACGCCTTGCACTATTCCTTGTGTTAAAATCTTTAAAGCTTTCATTAAGTTATATTATTGTAAGTTAAATTTTATATAATTTTATCTTAAATATTATATCATGAAAGATATTCTTGAAAGATTGGTTGATGGCGAAATTAATATTGATGAAGCTGAAAGATTGATTAATGCGGATAATATTTTAGAATTTAATGAAGTTGCTAAATTTGATTCTAAAAGAAAGAATAGGGCTGGTTTTCCAGAGGCTGTCTTTGCACAAAGTAAAGAATATGAAGATTTACTTTTAATAATAAAAAAATACATGCAATCTAATAATGATAATTTGATTGTTACAAGATTATCTAAAGAAAGATATGAAAATATTCTAAATGATTTGGGTGAAAACTCATTTGTTTTTGAATATAATAGAAGGGCTCAAATTTTAATTATAAGAAAAGAGATTGTAGAAAAACCAGCCATTGCAAAAGTTGGCATTATGACTGCTGGAACTTCAGATGTCAATATTGCTGAAGAGGCTCGTGTGATTGTAGAAGAAGGTGGTTGTGAAGCTATCACTTCATATGATGTTGGTGTGGCCGGAATTCATAGGCTATTTCCTCAAATTGCTCGGATGGTTGAAGAAAATGTTCGTGCAATTATTGTTTGTGCCGGAATGGAAGGAACTCTTCCTTCTGTTGTTGCAGGTTTGGTGGATGTTCCGGTCATTGCTGTTCCTACTTCTGTAGGTTACGGTGTTGGTGAAGGTGGAAGAGTTGCTCTTGATGCAATGCTTCAATCATGCGCTCCTGGAATTGCAGTTGTAAATATTGATAATGGTTTTGGTGCTGGTGTATTTGCACTTACTATTGTAAATAGTGATTAACTTGAGATACGTAAATTTTAATCCTCACATTCATGATACTTATAAAGTCGCCGAATTGGTTTATGATGTTGATTTTAGAACTTTTGATTTGTTATTTAAAACTCCAAAAGAAGCTATTTCAACAATTGAGAACGATTTAAGGAAACATGGACCTGAAAATACTTTTAAAGTAATTTTAAATGATGAAATGCAAATAATTGGTGTTTTAATAATGTATATTTCTGAAAAATCATTTGATTTAAGGTTAAAATCATTAAGATTAATCCTCGTTGACATATTGGATTATTTTGTATTGTGTGATGTTAAAAAAGATGATCTGTATCTTGCAGAACTTGCAATTGATGAATCATTAAGAGGCCAGGGATTAGGCCGTAAAGTTGTACTTGATGTTATTGATTATGCTCGCTCTAAAAATTTAAATCGTGTAATTATCGATGCTGATTTTAGAAATGTTGGAGCTCGAAAACTTTATGAAAGAATTGGTTTTACTATTTTTAATAAAAAAAGAGTTAAAATTGGAAATTTTGAAAGAGGAATGTATAATATGGAATTAATCCTTTAATGTAATCTCTTTAATTCTATCATATGTTCTTTTACAATTTTTTTTATCATTAAATTTGAAAGTATTTTTAATTCTATTGGAATATTTTTCTTTGATTTTACAATCATTTTTAATATATTCAATGACCAAATCAACCAATTCATCTTCTTTTTTAACAACTTCTCCAAATCCCATAGTTTCATAATTAAAATATCCTTCTTCTAAATTAAAATGATAATCATTATCATAGTGGTAGTATAGGACTGGTTTGTAGAGATATGCAAAATCAAAGGCTACAGACGAGTAATCTGTAATTACTAAAGATCCGCTATTGAATAATTCTTGATATTTTGTTTTACCATAATCAATTTCAATATAATTATTTTTATCAAACAAATCAATGAATTTATAAACATTGGGATGTGGTTTAAAGATTATCTCATAGTTATTTTCACGTGCCGTTTCTATTAATCTTTTATTATTTATTAATGAATTGAATTTTTTGAAAAATCCATTCTTTTTAATATACTCTTTTGATTTATAATTCAAATCCCGTCTCCAAGAAGGCATAATAAGGATTTGTCTTTTTTCTTCTTGATTTTTAAGATTATCAAATCTGGGCAACCCCAGCAATTGAACAACATAATCATCATAGTTATAATGGTTTTCTAATATTGACTCATACTCTTGAATAGTCGATGTTAAAAATAAAGATAAATTCATGTTTGCTTTATTCGCCCAATAGGAAATATCGTCCTTTGCAACACCATGTTGTAAAAACATAGTGCTTGATCTTAAAAGGCCTGCAAAAAATGGATAACCTCCCCAAAATGGATAAATAATTCCATTGTCAGGATGTGATGTGATAATATTTTCAACAAACATTCCTAAAAATCTATGTTTGAGGGATTTATAGTTAATAACTTTCCCTATCTTTTTTATATTATTGAAATCATTATTTTTTGAGCTTAAAATAAAGTATTTAGATATATCATCCTCTTGTTTGACAGCATATTTAAATAATGCTAATCCATTATCATCTGCTTCATCGGGGCGATCCATAAAAAACCATATTTTTTTATTTCTTAAAAATGGATAACTTATCATATAAGCTACTCTAAAGGGAACTGCTTTTATAAATCCAGTTTCATGATTTTTAAACATAGTCTTTAAACTTTTTAATTCTTGTTTTATCCATTTTAATGTTGTTTTTTTCTCAATAGATATGTGGTCATCTTTTAAAATACTTAAGTAATGTTTAGTTTTTGCATAACCGACACTTTTTGAGAAATTACAAGGTCTTGAAAAATCAATATGTAACAATTTGTCTTTTTGTTTAAATTCAAGTTTGAATTTTTCATTTGTTTTAATTGGAATAATACATTCTATTGAATAATCTTGTAATAGATTATAACCTAAACTAGGAGCATATTTGTGAGGAAATGTTAATTTTTTAAATTTAATCTTTTTGTTATTGACTAATATATTAATATCTCCTGTTGTGATATTTTTGATATTTGCTAAAATGTGGATCTTATTGTCGATAATATCATATATGTCAATAAAAAGTGTATTCAAATCTAATTTTTCCATTAAATCATTGCTTAAGTCATTGTTGTATTTTAATAAAAAAGTGGTAATCGTTAGTTCCTGTTTAAGTAATCTGTTTTCTAAAAGAATATCATTGTTTATATATGATATAGTATCAATTAAACTTTTCAAATCAATCTTTTCTTCTGTTTTTTTTATAGATAATAACCATCTTAAATGATTTATAAAGCTAAATTGTATGAATTCGGGTATTTTAGAAAATTTGTTGAAACATTTATTTTTCAGATTATTAAAATTATATTTGATAAATTTTTCATATTCTTTTGTTGAATAAATGGTAGTGTCTGAAGGATAAATTCTTTCTTCAATATTCTTTGCAAAATATGCTCCTTTGCTGCAAATACCTAAATAAGGATTATTTATCAACATTTCGCTGAAAAAAGTAATATTTTCATTAGTAGTATCTAAAAACTCAATGTTTTTAATAGACTCTTTTTTAAAGAATGTGGATAAACCAATTAATTGGGAATATTGTGGTTGTTCTATTAAATTGATTTTTTTATTGTTTTTAATTTTATAATTTATGTAACGTTCTTTTCTGTTATTTTTATAATAAAAAATCGGAAGTATTGCTAAATCAATGTTTTCATGAGTGTTGATAAATTTTAAAAGATGTGATAATGAATCTTTTGATAAATAGTCATGAGGTTTTAAAAATGTAATGAATTTCCCATAAGCATGTTTCATTGCTGTATTTTTTGATTTATGCAGATTAACTGTGTCTAATTGGATATAAGATATGTTCTTCGGGTATTTGGAAATATAATCGTAGCAAATGTCTTGAGTTTTATCTTCACTATTGTTGTCCACAATAATTATTTCAATATTATTCTCAAAGTTTAGTGTTTGATTAAGTATGGATTTGATTGATTTTTTTATTCCCAATTCTGAATTATGAGTTGGTATTATAACTGAAAATTCAATTTCATCCAATTTTATCACGTTGTTTAATCTTGAGATTGTTTAAAGTCAGGGGTCATATGTGTAATTACATAATCCAAATCATTATCTGACTTAACGTTATTATTATAATTTTCTAATTTAATTAAGAATGTGTGATTGCAAGTAAATACATAAACATTACTCAAATCCGAATTATTCTCTTTTGTAATATCCTGATAATCAATTTTATATGCAGTGATATTATTAATGTTTGATGTTGAATTTTTAACATGATCGATATCGGGATTTTTAGTTAAATCTGTTAATGCATTTTTAAACTTAGTTAATGCTAAATTTCCTTTACCTAAATCTTTAATGGTAATTTTTTCCTTTGTATTTTTATTAATTAATGTTCCATAGCCAGTTTCTCTACTTTCAATTGAGAATTCGTTTGGTAATGTGACAACAGTTTTATTTACTACAGTAATCGCATTCCCAACAGTGGTTGATGTTTCAACAACATAAAATAGGCAACAGCACCCTATAATTAAAAATATTAATATCATTATCCATCTCTTATCCATTTTAATCACTACTTCTTCTTAGCACTTTTAACATATGCATCACAAACCTTTTTAGCTGGACCTTCCATGTAAACATGGCCATTTTCAATCCAAATGCATCTATCGCAAATGTTTCTTATTTGACTTATAGAATGGGATACAAGAAGTACTGTAACACCTTCTTTCATCATTGATTTAATTTTTTCAGAACTTTTTTTTCTGAATTTAATGTCTCCAACAGCTAAAATCTCATCAATAATTAAAATTTCCGGATTTACAAGAGTAGCAATTGAAAAACCTAATTTCGCCCTCATACCTTTTGAATAATTCTTAACTGGATAATTAATATGTTCTCCAAGTTCAGAAAATTCAACTATTTCATCATATTTCTCTTTGATGAAGTCTTCTTCCATGCTTAAAAGAGCACCATTCAAAAAGATATTATTCTTTCCAGTATAATTCTTATCAAATCCTGCACTTAATTCAAGTAATGGTGCAATTCTCCCATTGATTATTACTTCTCCTTCAGTAGGTTCATATATTCCTGCTATTATTCTTAAAAGAGTACTTTTTCCAGCACCATTAAATCCTAATATGCCCACTCTTTCTCCTTGGTAAATGTTAAAGGAAATGTCATCTAATATTCTAATTTTCTCATGTTCTTTTTTGGTTCTTTTAATAGTTCGAATAACATATTCTTTTAATGTATCTATCTTGTCTTTTGAAATTTTAAATTCCATTGCAAGATGTTTGACTTCGATCATTATTTTCCGATCGATATTTCTGGTTTTAACATTTATTGTTGATGTTTTAGTAATAGGATTTGAGTCTTTTTCACCTTTAAATATTGTTTCAATTGAATATGTTCCTTCATCTAATTTTAAATCTATGCTAGCAAATCCTTCTTCATCAGTTATTTTTTCATATGTCTGGTTATTAAAATTGAATATTAGTGTTTCACCAATCATTGGATTATCTTCACTATCAAGCAATCTAGCATTGTATTCTGGTTCATCTTTTGAATAGATGCTCATATCTGGAGCATATAATTTTGGGTTTTCATTATTTTCTTCAGGATTTATGTTATCTGGGTGTATCAATTTGGCAATTATGCAAGGACAATACTCTTCATTTGATAGATAATATATTTTCATTTCCTTTTTCTTTTTATTGGGTGAAATTTTGGCTGATGCATATCCGTCTTTATTGGTTATTTTTTCATAACATTTTCCATTAATAACCAAAGTTATTGCTTCATTTTTAATAGGGTTGTTAGAATTATCCAATATTTGCATATGGTATCTGTTTTCAGTACTCATTACATAATCCGGTGCATGGATTTTGATATTCTTAAATCTACTGCTCTGAAATTTAGCATCAAGAGGAATATGTTTGTTTTTTTCTTGTTTAGTATTATCATTAAATAAATTCCTTATTTTATTAATTAAATTCATGGTAATCTCCTATATTTCTAATACTAATTTCTTTTCATAAATTTTGAAGAGATATAATCCAATTCCTAATGTTGTAAATGAAAATATGGCTAGATAAGCTAAAGTAGAAGTATTCGGAAAAATTCCATAGCTAATACACTCTCTGAAACAAGAAATTGCTGAATAAACTGGATTTAATGTAAATATTCTTTGCACTATTGCTGGAACTATCTCCATAGGATAGAATAATGCGGATGCATACATTAATACGAGAGTGAATACATTGTATAAGTGTCCGATATCACTAAAATAAGTGTTACATACAGCTAAAATTAACCCAACTCCGAATATTAAGCAAACTAAGAAAAACATTGGAATGATTGATAAAACTATAGTCCAATGGAATGTAGCTCCTGTAAGTATCATTACAATGAATAATATCACAAATGAAATTAAAAAGTTAACAAATTCATAGCAAATTGTACTTACTGAAAACATGTATTTGGGAACATAAATCTTTTTTAATAAGTTTGCATTTCTTTTTATTGATTTCATAGCACCTTTTGTCCCACTGTTATAAAAATCAAAAATAATTCTTCCGGATAAGAAATAAACTGGATAATTCTCAATTTGACGTCCGAATAGCATTGAAAAAATTGCTGTAAATACTAACATTATTAAAAGGGGATTGAAAAAACTCCAAAGTATTCCTAGTACAGAATCTTTATATTTTGAAGTCAAATCTTTTTTAACCAATTCTTTTAATAAAAATTTCTTTTCTGTGAATGTGTCAAACATGTTTTCAACCAGTATCTGAATTAATATATTTTATTTTCTTCTTCTTGCAAATTCATCAAACACATCATCAAGGTCTATGCCTTTGTATGCAAGAAGCAATAATGTATGGAAAATCAAATCAACGGATTCATAAACTAAATTTTCATCATTCTTAGAAGCTATTAATACTTCTCCTGCTTCTTCGGCAATTTTTTCAAGTATTTTGTCTTCTGCTTTTTTATCACTATTTTGCATGATTTTTGAGGTGTATGAATCAATAGGATTGTCACGGCGTGATTCTAAAACTTCATATACTTCTCTTATAATTTTATCATTCATTTAATCATCACTTTTACGTTCTTGATCTTGAAGGCTTTCTGTAAGTGCTATCAGAGGATGTTTATCATCATCAATAATTTCAATATCTGAAAATGTTTTAATTCCCGCTTTATCTGCAGTTTTCTCCATACCTAATTTTATGTCTTGTCCTAAATCAATAACATATGAATCAACTGTTTCATAACCTTGCTGTGATGAAGCTACAGCTCTGTGATGCCCATCAACCAGAATCCATCTATTTCCAGTTTTTACAACAATTGCAGGTTCTGCTAATCCTCTTTTTAATTCATAAGTTCTTCCTTCAAGCTCATCCGCATAGACTCTATCTTGTGTTGGGCGTAATTTATTAGTTTCAACAGGCATGTGTCTTAATGTAGCTTTGATATCGTATAATTGTTCTAGAGTTTTTTTGAAATATTCAACTTTATTTGGTGTTGACCTTTCGATATGTGATCTAACCATATCCGTATTTGTTATAATTCCAACAATTTTTCTATTTTCATCAACAACAGGCATTCTGGAGATTCCTCTTCTAAACATTACTCTAGATGCATCATTTATGGATAATTCAGGGTTAGCAACAACTAATTTAGTGCTCATCAACCCTTCAACCGTGTCTGACCATTTTTTAGATACAACATCAAATGCAGTTACCATTCCAACAAGTCTATCATTTACAACAACAGGATAACTGTTGTGCCGACTTGTTCTCATTAATTCAATAATTTCTTCAGTAGGAGTATTTGGGGAAACGCAGATAACATTTTTTGTCATATAATCTTTAACAAAAGATTTTTTTTCCACCATATTATTTCCTCCCTATTCTATATTCTCTCTTAATAATTTAACAGTTTCTCCAGGATCAGCTTTTCCACGTGTTAATTTCATTACTTGTCCCATTAAAAAATTAATTGAAGCTTTTTGACCAGCCAGGTAATCTTCAACAGCTTTTGGATTTTCTTCGATTGCCTGTTTTACAGCTGCAAGCACTTCGTCATCTTTTACAACACCTAGTAATCCTAATTCTTCAGCAATTGCCTTAGGTGTTTTTTCATTATTTGGCATTTGTTCAATGATTTTTTTAGCTGCTTTTTGTGTAATTTCTTTTGTTTGAATCATATTTAAGAATTCAATTAAATTTGCAACACTAATTCCACTATCTGCAAAATCTAATTTATTATAAGATAAAACTCTTTTAAGTTCATCTCTCATCCATTTGGATGCAAATATTGGTTCAATTTCTTTTACAACTTCTTCGTATGCAATAGCCAAATCAAGTTCTGAAGTTAAAACTTTTGCAGATTCCGCATCAATACCATAATCTTCAACAAATCGCTTTACTTTGTTGTGGGGTGCTTCAGGCATTGTATCTAAAATTCTTTGAATTGTTTCATCAGAAATTTGCATTGGTGGTAAATCAGGGTCTGTGATGAATCTGTAATCATCTGCATCTTCTTTCATCCTCATTCCCACAGTAATCATTTGGGATTCTAAATAAGCACGAGTTTCCTGTTTAACTTCCACTCCTCTTTTCATAAGGTTTTTTTGTCTTACAAGTTCAAATTTCAATGCTTTGTAAGCTCCTTTAATGGAGTTAACGTTTTTCATTTCTACTCTGTTTCCACCATTGATAGAAATATTTACATCTGCTCTCATGGTTCCTTCTCCACGAGCCCCTCCACTGTATTGTAAAACACGAATTAATTCTTTTAAGAAGTTTCTTGCTTCTTCAGGAGATTTTATATCCGGTTCTGTAACAATTTCAACCAGTGGAATTCCTGAACGGTTGAAGTTAACAATACCTCTATCCGGTTTGTATTGACCCGGGTCTTCTTCTGCGTGAATTTCCCTAATTCTAATTCCGTTTAATTCACCTTTAATTCCAATTGGGACAGAAGTTCTCTGATATCCAGAAGATAAATCTGGGTAATCGTAATGTTTTCTCATAAAATAGATTACATCTTGATCAATTTCACAGTTAAGCATCAAAGCAATCATTAAAGCATTTTCTAATGCTTTTTTATTGGTGGGATGTGGTTTTGCTCCGGGTTGGTTAAGACAAACTGGACAGATATTTGTATTTGCTGGAGCATCCTGATAATTTGTAGGACAATCACAGAATAATTTTGATTCAGTTTCTAGCTGTACGTGGATTTCAAGTCCACACATCATATCGACATCATCGTTAATAATAATTCCTCCACTAGTAATTTATATTATAATTATGTTTAGTATATTAGATTTATAAAGGTTATTAAAATAGAACTTATTTTATTTAATTTTTTATAAAATATTTTAATTTATAGATGATGATTTCGGATCGTATTTAGTTTAATATTTATTTTTAAGAGATTCTTTCACATATCTTTTAATAAATTTATCTAATTCTGGTGAAATTTCACTTTTTTTAGGACCTAACTGATTTTTATCTGTAAATGTTCCCTTTAATTTTCTACCGGTCCATTTTACTTCTTCTTCAACCCTTTTTCCATATTTTGTTCCAAACATTTTGAATAGTGGGAATTTTGTAATTCCATTTGCTCCACTTAATATTAATATGCCTATATTTGCAAGATTATCAATCCAAGTTCCACAGATTATTTCAATATCTGGGAATGCTAATCTAACTTGAGCTACTATTTGCGCATAATAAAGAGAAGCGGGCTGTGAAGAATTTGCATATATTGTTTCTTTGTGGGGATTTAATGAATAAAAGATTACTCTATCGATTTTGTGGGCTTGAATATAATTTATTATGTAGTCCACATCAGATAGTGTTTCACCAAGTCCCAATATAATTGTGATTGCTTTTTTAAATCCTAAATCGTTTGCGGTATCTAACATATTACTTATATCACTTAATTTTTTTGAAGGGCATACCTTTTCATGGATTTTTGGATTTGCTACTTCAACAGCGCCGGTTATTCCTTTTATTTCAGAACCATATTCTTCTAATTCATCTGTTATTCCAGTATTTAACCATACACCATCTCCAGTTATATCTTTTATTGTTGTGGCTATTTCTTTTATTTCTTGTGTTGTATAAGATTCGTATCCTCCAGATAAAAATTCAATGTTCCAATCAAGACGTTTACACATTTCAGCTTCAGCATAGATGTTATTAATGTTTCGTCTCGCTTTGGTCGGATCTCTAATTTTATCTTTTTGTGTGGACATATAACAAAAGGCACAATCTCCTTTATCGCACCACCAAGATAAAAATACTGCTCGCTCTAATGTAATTAAATCGCCATGTTTGTTTAATGTGACTTCATTAGCTTTTTTTATTAAATCAAATATGTTAGAATCCATGTATTTATATATGGACTTAAAGTTTATATAGTAGTTAGTTTAATTTACTTAATAGAACTGATTTTATTAGTTTGAGGTTATAAAAACCCAAAGGTTTATATAGTGTATTATACAAACTACTTATTACTGTTTAAAATCTTTCGATTTTTAAACATGGGTTATATTTGACTAAGTGAGATGGGTGTCATATGCCATCGTAGCTCAGTAGGTAGAGCGTTCGGCTGTTAACCGATTGGTCACAGGTTCGAGCCCTGTCGATGGCGCTTTTGGGCCCATAGCTTAGCCAGGTAGAGCGTCCGGCTCATAACCGGAAGGCCATGGGTTCGAACCCCATTGGGCCCATGTTGATTAAACAGTTTATATTCATATGCTCCGGTGGTGTAGTCCGGCCAATCATTTCGGCCTTTCGAGCCGAAGACTCGGGTTCGAATCCCGGCCGGAGCATTTTAAAAACTTGTTAAGATTTTTTATGGTTTCTATGTATCCTTTGTTTTCATAAGCGGGGGTGCCCGAGAGGCCAAAGGGGACAGGCTTAGGACCTGTTGACGCAGGTCTACCAGGGTTCAAATCCCTGCTCCCGCATTCTTACAACTTTTTAATCTATTTCATTTGCCGGGGTAGGGTAGGTGGTCATCCTCCGGGACTGTGGATCCCGGGACTCGGGTTCGAATCTCGGCTCCGGCCCCATTTATAAATCTATTTTTGATTTTTTAAGATTATTTAATGTAATTTGCATTTTGTATGTTGTTCTTATGCTCCGGTGGTGTAGTCCGGCCAATCATTTCGGCCTTTCGAGCCGAAGACTCGGGTTCGAATCCCGGCCGGAGCATTTTTAGATATTTATTTTTCATGATTACTTTTCAAATGCTCTCGCATTCTTATTATATATCATGTTAATATAAAATTAGTATTATAGATGAATTATTATCTTTGTTGAGTGTTGTTATGGCTAAAAAAGGATCGGCTGAAGAAAGAGAGTTAGTACATAAACTTTGGGAAAGGAATTTTGCAGCTATGAGGGCTCCAGCATCTGGAGGGGCTACTAAAAAGTCCTTACCTGATGTTGTTGCTGGAAATGGTAAATTATATTTAGCTATTGAAGTTAAAACAACTACAAAAGATAAAATATATATTGATTCTATTCAAATTGAGGAGTTATGCGAATTCTCAAATATTTTTGGAGCTAAACCGTATATCGGTGTTAGATTTAAATATACTAAATGGTTATTTTTAGAGCCTGATAATACTCCCCGTACTAAAAAAGGCAATTATCGTGTTGAAAAAGATTATGCACTTGAAAAAGGTTTGGAAATTGATGAAATAACTGGTATTGATAGACAAATGAAATTTGAATAAATGGTAATCTTTATATATTATTAAAATAAATTTATTATTGTTGTATGTTATATACGGGGTTATGGTGTAACCTGGCATCATCTGGGACTCCAGTTGTCTTTGAAGAAATATACGCGTAACTGAACAGTACTTGTTGTGATGAACAATTGGAGTACTGAGGCAAGAGAAATCCCAGGATCGGGGTTCAAATCCCTGTGACCCCATTTTTATATAAAACTTTTTTTCAAAAATTTTAATTACTACTGGATTAATATTATTTTTCATGTCAAAAATTGTTTTTATTTTAGGATATAATTATGATTCAAATTGTTATTTAATCGATGATAAAATTTTAGTTGATACTGGCGCGGGTGAAAACAGAGATTATCTATTTTCTAAACTGCGTGAAAATGGTGTTGAACCGGATGATATTGAGTTAGTAGTTAATACTCATTGTCATTTTGATCATATTGGAGGTAATTATCTTTTTCCAAATGCTAAAATTGCTGTTCATAAATTGGATGCAACTCCAATTAGAAATGAGGATACATTAGGCACTGCCGGCACTGCTTTTGGTTTTGATAATATAAATAATTCCCGTGTTGATATTGAATTAGAAGAAGGGGATAAAATAGCAGATTTTGAAGTAATTCATACTCCAGGACACACAAGTGGAGGAATTTCTCTTTGGGATGGTGAAAACCTAATTTGTGGAGATACCATTTTTGCTGGTGGAGGTGTTGGTCGAATGGATATTGGAGGAAATTATGATGATATGAAAAATAGTGTTGAAAAATTAATGGCGTTAAATGTCAAAAGAATTTTTCCAGGTCATGGACCAATCGTTGAAAATAATGGAAAAGAACACATTAAATTATCATATTCATATTTATGATTTATTTTCTAATTTTTTGGATACTTTACTAAATGATCCTCTTTTAACAAGAACAGAAACCTTTTCTCCACGGCTAATAATGTTGTCAGGTTGGGGGATGATTAGTGTTCCATTTTGATAAGTAGCTATAATCATAAAATCTTTTGTTGGTGAAACATCTTTAAATTTTTTACCAACAATTTTGTTATTGGTTATGGTCATATCTAAAATTTCTCCATCTCCTTGCCCTATTGTCATTAATTCCGCTGTGTTAGGTCTTGTAACAATTTTTTGCAGATATGATGCAGCAGCTCTTTCTGGACTTATTACTTGTTCGATTCCAACTTCTTTAAACGCTTCTTCGTGATCCGGATTACTTACGCGTGCAATAATATGTTCAACATTATATTTTCTAACAAGTATGCATGAAAGTAAGTTTGCTTCATCATTTCCAGTTGTTGCAATGAAATATTTTGCATCTTCAATGTTCACTTCTTCAAGTATTTTAGAATTAGTTCCATTTCCACAAATAACTAATGCATCGAGTTCTGATGCAACTTCATCACATAACTTTGTATCACTTTCAATTAATGTAATGTCATATCCTTCATTAATTAATAAGTTTGCAAGAGCAAGCCCTACACGACCTCCTCCCATAATTACTACATAATCCATTATAAATCACCTAACTTTATCAATATATATTTTTAAGTATTATAAAGTTTATCTTTTGAAAATTTCAAAAACAGTTCTTAATGTGATTAAAACTGGGTATATTTCTAATCTTCCAATCCACATATTGAGCATACTTACTATTTTTAAGACAGGATGTATTTGATTGGTAATAATCCCCAGGTCTAAACCATTGTTGCCTTGAAGTGATACAGTTGCAAATAAACTGTCAAATGGGTCATGGCCGAAGAAACAGAATAATGCCCATGTAAACATTATAAACATTAGATATAATGTGATATAATTTCCAGATTGTTCTGATGCATTTTCAGGTAATGGTCTGCCTTGTAATTTTATGGGAACAACTCTACCACTCGGTGATAAGATTTCACGTATATTTCTGTAGATTCCCTTGAAAAATGTTATTAATCTGATAAGTTTAATAGCTCCTACAGTAGATCCATTAGAACCTCCAGATAACATTAAACAGATTAAACAGATTATTACAAAAGATGGCCAACTCGCCATTGTTAAAGATGAGGAGATGCTGGCCCCTGTTGTTGTAATTGCTGATACAACTGTGAATAATAATTCCATCGGGACAATATTTGATACATAATAAAGCATCAATGTTACAATTGCAATCACACAGATAATTATTTTAAATTGCAAATCTTCCAACAATGATTTTCCTTTTGTTTTTATAACTTTATAATGTACTAAAAAACTTGTAGCACCAAGTATCATTAAAACAATGGATATGAAATAAATTAAGTCGTTATGGTAATAGCCCATGTTTGCATTTTTAACATTCATACCTCCAGTTGAAATTATGCAAAATGTATTGCATAGGGAATCAAAAAGTGGCATTCCAGCTATTGCATATAATACAATTCCTACAACAGTATAAATTATATAAATTTCTATTGTTTTTTCAAGGGTTGCTTTAGTACTTGGTTTTATACGCTCATCATGTGCTTCTGAATGATATAACGTTGAGGTTGCAGTACCCGGTTTTGCTAAAACACTAATTACCATGACTACAACTCCTAAACCTCCAATCCATTGTTCAAAAGCTCTAAAAAAGAGTATGCTATGAGGTAATATTTCTAAATTTGTATACATTGTCACTCCAGTCCCTGTTAGAGCAGACATGCTTTCAAAGATAGCATCAATTGGGGGCATATTGGTTGCAAGCATAAAAACTAATCCGCCAATAAGAGCTGCCCATATCCATCCAAGAGATGAAATAATCATACCATGTTTAAGTCGAACATTTTTATTTGAATATTCATCGAGATATTTTGTTAAAAAGAATCCAAGACATATTGATATTGCTCCAGGCAGAATAAAGCTAATTAAATCAAATTCAAAATATATTAAATCAAATATTAATGGAATTAAACACATTATTCCAATTCCTATTAATAAATATCCGGAATTTAATCCAATAACCAATAAGTCAGTTTTTGTTATATATCTCATTAATGTATTAATTTGGATAAATTTCTATATAAATTTATAAGTATTGAAATATAATTATAATACTAATTATGGATAAAAAATCAGTATTTTTTCTTGGAATAAGTGTCTTTATATTAATCATAATGTTGTGGTTGGTTGGGATAGAAGATATTATTGATGCTCTTAATGTAGCTAAATTAGAATTAATAGCGTTAGCTATTGGTGTACAAATATTTACATATGCTTTGTACACATTACGTTGGCAAATACTTAATAATCTAGCAGATATTAATACCAGTTTTAAAAAATTACTTCCGATGATTTTGGTAGGTCTTGCCGTAAATAATATAACTCCATCTGGACGTGGTGGGGGAGAGCCTGTTAGAGCATATATTTTATCTAAAGAAGAAGATTATCCGATGAGGGAGACATTTGCTACTGTTGTTGCTGATAGAGCTTTAGATACTTTTCCATTTGTTGTGCTGACAGTTATAACAATTATTGGTATGACTTTTTATTTTAATTTTGATTTATGGTTACTTATTGTAATGATTTCAGCTGTAATATGTATTGTTGCTTTTTTACTGATGATTATATACATGTCTATTAACCCTAATTTTGGTAAACGTGTAGATGGATGGATAATTAAGTTAGTTAGAAGGTTTTATAAGAAGAATTCTGAGGAATTGGAAAATAAAATTCATGCTGTAATTTTAGATTTCCAAAGTACAATGAAAATTGTTATTTCAAGTAAAAAAGTCACATATTATGCATTGCCATTATCATTTATCATCTGGATTTTTGAAATTTTAAGGGTTTATATTGTATTTTTAGCTTTTGGAGCGGATATTAGTCCTATTGTTATTGGGGAAGTATTTATTATTGCTTCACTGGTTGGTATGATACCACTTCTTCCGGGTGGACTGGGTGCTGTTGATGGAATTATGGTTGTATTTTATTCTGTTGCAGGAATATCTGCTTCAATAAGTGCTGCTGCAACTGTTATTGAGAGATTAATTTCATTTTGGATGGCCACTATTTTAGGAATGATTATTTTACCTCATTATGGATCTTCAATTTTGGATAAAATTTCATTCGGTTCATCAAATGATGAAATTGAAGAAGCTCTTGAAAATGAAATTGATAATTAAATAGAAAACTTTATTTTAATTTATACACATAGATTTTAGTATAGCAAAAAATTTATTTTTTGTATATTAATTTTGGTGAAATCATGGAAATTAATGGTGTAGAAATTAAAGATACATATGCAGAAGGTTTCGGAATTAAAGTAACTAGAATTTTAGTTACTGCAGCAACTGAAGAATTGGCAAAAATCGCAGCAACTGAAGCAACAGGTTATGGAACTTCTGTTATTGGATGTCCTGCAGAAGCTGGTATTGATTGCTTTGTACCGGCAGAAAATACTCCTGATGGAAGACCGGGTTATGTTATTATGATCTGTCAAGGTGGTAAAAAAGCACTTGATCATGAATTAATGGAAAGAGTTGGAATGTGTATTTTAACAGCTCCTACTGCAGCTGCATTCAACTGTCTTGAATCAGAAACTACCTTAAAAACCGGTAACAAATTAAAGTTCTTCGGTGACGGTTTTGAAAAAGAATGTGAAATTGATGGAAGAAAAATTCACTCTATTCCAATTATGTCTGGGGATTTCTTAGTAGAATCTGAATTTGGTTATAAGGATGGTGTGGCAGGTGGAAACTTCTTCATTTTAGCAAAAGATCAAATGACTGGAGTAGAAGCAGCACAAGCTGCTGTTGAAGCTATTTCTAAAGTTGAAGGTGTAATTACTCCATTCCCTGGTGGTATGGTTGCTTCTGGTTCTAAAGTAGGATCCAACAAATACTCAAAATTCTTAAATGCGTCCACTAATGAAAAAATGTGTGTAACATTAAAAGGTGAAGTGGATTCTGATATCAGGGATGATGCTGATGGTGTATTTGAAATTGTTATTGATGGTGTAGATGAAGAATCTGTCAAAGCAGCTATGAAAGCGGGTATTGAAGCAGCTTGTGAAGTTGATGGTGTACTTGAAATTAGTGCAGGTAACTTTGACGGTAAATTAGGTGCCTACATCATGAACTTACAAGAATTATTCTAGAGAATTTTATTCTCTTTTCTTTTTTTATTCATTTCTTTGGATTTATTTATTATAAGTTAATTAGAATCTTCTTTTCTAGTTATTTTAGCTATTTCTTCATTAGTTAAGTTAATTCCAATAATTTCTTCTATTTCTTTTAAATCTTTTATTAAATTCTCGAAAGACTCTTTATCTTGACCTAGGATTAAATGTGAATGTATATTATTTGTAGTTCTGTATAATGTGTCTAATGCTTGTCTTTGATCATCATGTGTTTGTAGGTAGTTATAATATTTTTTGCCATCTGCAAGTCTAGTTACATATATTTCACGGGTGAGTGGGGTTTCAACTCCTGGAATGTGGTAATCAATGGTTTCTAAACTGCAATCATATTTGTTAATAACTTTAAATTCATCATATATTTGGTCTACAGTGTGTTTTACTGTTATTCTTAAAAGATAAGGGTTTGTAGATTCGAAAAACATATCTTGTCCTCCGCTTATTTCAGGGGATACAACTTTATCTGCACCTGCTTTTTTAAGACGAGGAATGTTTTCAACTTTACTGGCTCTTGTTACAATCCAAGCATCAGGGTTTGTTTCACGGATTGTTAATACAATAAATAAGTTGTTTACATCATCTCCAGTACTTACAATCACACTATTGCATCTTTCACCAGCTAATTTTGATATTAAATTGTCTTCACTTGCATCTTTATGAATACTAACTACAGAACTACTCTCTTCGATATTATTACAAATTTCTTCTTTTTTTTCAATTACAATAATGTTCTGTTTTCTTTTATTTAATTCATCAAATACTACTTTTCCAACTCTGCCAAATCCACAAATAATATAATAATCATCCATATCCTCGATTGTTTTCATTTTTCTTGCTCCTTTTGAATATGTGCTCATTTTTTCCTGGAAACTTGTTAACATGATATTAAATACATAAGCGAGTAATGCAACACCTGAAAGAGCTAATGTTGTTGCAAAAATCTTCTGAATTCCTGTATGTGGTGTATAATCTCCATAACCTACAGTTGCCATGGTAATAATAGAATAATAAATAGAATCAATAATATTCAGGTGCATTATAAAATATGAACCTAATATTCCATAAACAAATAATGCGATAATTAATAGTAGTCCGATTGTCACATATTTTGTGGGTAATCTGGTTAAAAGTCTTATTGTTATTTTTCTCATAGGTTTGTTTCCTTGAAATTAAGATAATTATATTTATATTAAGTAGTTATATTTTAATTTAAAGGTGATTTTTTGGATCCACTTGATATGATGGTTACGGATTATAATTGTGAATATTTAGGATTGTCTAGATTATGTTTGATGGAATCTGCAGGGAAGTCTCTAGCAGAAGAAGTTGGTAAAATTGCAGTATACACATTTGCAAAGCCTATAAAAGTTGTTATTTTCACTGGTTCTGGTGGAAATGGTGGAGATGGTTTTGTAGCAGCAAGATACTTACTAAATAGGGGTTATGATGTTGATATTTACATGTTAAAAGATAACATTCGCTCTGAAGATGCAAAAACTAATCTTGAAATCTTAAAGAATATGAAGCCACGTTTGTCTCGTTTGAATATTTTTAATTTAAAAACATTGGATGATATTAATAATTGTGAAGTTGTTAGTGATGAAACTAGTGATTTCATAATAGTTGATTGTCTTTTGGGAACTGGAATTGATGGGAATTTACAAACTAATATTAAAAGAGCCATTGAAGTAATTAATGAATCTAATGGGCTTAAAATAAGTGTTGATGTTCCTTCCGGAATGAATCCATTAACAGGTGTGGTGGATGATTTGGCGGTTATTCCAGATTATACTATTAGTTTTCATAAAATCAAAACAGGAGTTAGGAATGCTGATGAAGAAGCGGTTGGCGGTATAATAACTGCAGACATTGGAATTCCATTTGAAGCGGAATATTTTGTTAATTATGGGGATTTTTTAAGACTTAAAAATAGGGATTCTGATTCACATAAAGGAAATAATGGTCGTTTACTTATTGTAGGAGGATCTGCTAATTATTCTGGTGCTCCTGCAATTGCAGGAATGGCTGCAATTGGTGCAGGCGCAGATTTGGTTCATGTTGCAGCACCTGAAAAAGCTGCTGAAGCTATAAAGGCGACATCTCCTGATTTAATAGTTAACTCTCTTGAAGGGGATGAATTATCTCTGGAACATGGTGAAGAGATAATCAGATTATCTGAAAATGTTGATGCAATTTTAATTGGTCCTGGAGCAGGAATATCTGATAGTACTTCTAAATTATTTAATCTGCTTGTAGCAAAAATTAAAAAGCCAATTGTTTTGGATGCTGATGCATTAAAACAAGTTGAACTGTCTTTAATTAGGAATCGTGAAGATATTATTTTAACTCCACATATTTTTGAGTTTAAATCATTTTTCAAGGTTAAAAATGATTTGAAATTAGATATTGATTCATATGATTTTAAAAAAGTTGATGAGAATATCACTGAAATCCAATTTATCACTAACCAAATTAAAGGAACAGTCATTGTTAAAGGAAAATATGATTTAATTTTATCTGAAAATAATTTTAAAATTAATAAAAGTGGAAATTCTGGAATGACTGTTGGAGGTACTGGTGATGCACTCTCTGGTATTGTGGTTAGTTTATCTGCTCAGGGTTTAAATGCTTTTGATGCCGCTTCGTTAGCTGTTTTTATTAATGGTCTTGCAGGTGACAGGGCATTTGATGAGAAAGGAAATGGGTTTTCAGCCACTGATTTAGTGTCTTTTGTTGGTAATGTGATTAAAGATGGATTATGTTAAGGGAATTTTTAAAAATCGTCCTAATAGGTTCATAGCCGAGGTTGAAGTTGGGGGTAATTTGGAAATAGCTCATGTGCCAAATACTGGTAGGTGTAAGGAGCTTTTAGTTGATGATGCTGTTGTTTGGCTTAAAGTTGCTGATAATCCAAAAAGAAAAACTAGATTTTCACTTCATTTTGTAGAAAACAAAAATGTGTTAGTATCACTTTACTCTCAACAAGCGAATACAATTGTGTATGATGCAGTTATTGAGGGTAAAATAAAAGAACTTAATGGTTACTCTATTTATCAAAGAGAAAAAACTATTGATAATTCAAGAATTGATATATATCTTGAAAATGAAACCGAAGAATGTTATGTTGAAGTAAAAGGAGTAACATTAATTGTTGATGGGGAAGCTAGATTTCCTGATGCACCAACTGAGAGAGGTTCAAAACACTTAAAAGAGTTAATAAAACTTAAAAAAGAAGGGAATCGTTGTGTTGTATTCTTTTTAATTCAACATCCTGTTGGAAAATTTTTTAGACCAAATTGGGAAAATGATCCTAAATTTTCACAAACTCTAAATGAAGCATATGAAAAGGGTGTTGAAATTCTTGTTTATAGATGTGATAATCAGTTAGATGGTATAAATTTAATTCCAGAAGCTTTAGATTTTGATCTGGGAAAAAGTTTCACCGATGGCATCGTTAATGACAAGTGATGCAAGATTATCATATTGTGTTTCACTTTTATTAATTAAAACAAGATTTTTTCCATTAAAATAATTTATAAGGCTTGCTGCAGGATAAACAACAAGAGAAGTACCTCCAACGATTAATGTATCTGCATTTGAGATGTAATCTATTGAAAAATTTAAAACTGCACTGTTTAGAGGTTCTTCGTATAAAACAACATCCGGTTTTATAGTTCCTCCACATTCACATTTTGGTATTCCATCACTTTCTAAAACGGAATTTAATTCATATTGTTTTCCGCATATTTGACAATAATTTCTGTGAATACTTCCATGAAGTTCTAAAACAGTTTTACTTCCTGCTTTTTGATGAAGTCCATCGATGTTTTGTGTCACTACAGCTTTTAATTTTCCAATTTCTTCTAATTTAGCTAGTGCAATATGTGCAGGATTAGGTTTAGCATCTTTAAAAACAAGATTGTCTTTATAATATTTGAAAAATTCGGCAGTATGGTCTATGTAATAGCTATGTGAAACAATATTTTCGGGTGTTTTGCCATATTTATTTAAACTTTCAAATATTCCGTTTTCAGATCTGAAATCTGGAATTCCGCTTTCTGTTGAAACGCCTGCCCCTCCGAAAAATACTATATTGTCAGATGAATCAATAATTTCTTGTAATTGGTTAAGTTTGGACATAATTTAGTTTATATTATCAAATAATATTAATTTTTTTCTTAATTTATTAAATAAAGTTTTAAATATATTATTAAACTTGAGTGAAGTATAATGAATAAATATATTCAAAGTAATAATTTTAATCTCATTAGGTGAGTATTCGGCCTTTAAAAGGGCATGTTCCTTGTAACAGTCAAATCATGCTCATCAATAATTTAATTTTGCAGTTGATGAATGTTATAAGAATATTATTCTTTAAGCTATAAAAAAAGGGGGGATAGCATTAAAGCTATCTGTTTAATTTCTGATAATTTGCTGCTTGAAGACCATGGTATTTAATCATACCTTCAACTTCTCTTTGGTCAGTTTCTTTGTCTTCAAAAGTAATTTGTTCAATACTATGTAGGCTGAAAGGGGATTTTCTTACTAAAGGTTGGATGGAACCTTTGAAGAGTTTCATTACAACTTCTCCACTTACTCTTTCTTGCATTTTATCAAATGCTTGATCTAAATCTTCTCTTAATGGTTCTTGCCATAATGCTCTGTAGACTAAGTCAGCATAAAGTGTAGACATATATTCGGCAAACCTTAATTCATCTGTAGTTAAAACTAGTTCTTCTAAAGCTTGATGGGCTGCAATTAATAATTTAGCACCGGGAACTTCATAGTTTTCTCTACTTTTAAGACCAATCATTCTGTTTTCAATAGTATCCACTCTTCCAACACTATTGTTTCCAGCAATTTCATTTGCTTTTCTAATAAGGTCTATTAAAGGCATCATTTCTCCATTAATTGCTACTGGAACACCTTCTTCAAACTCAATTGTTACTTTTTCAGGTTCATCATTTGAATCTTTCCAAGATTTGGTCCATGCATAGATTTCTTCAGGAGGTTCATTTGATGGGTCTTCTAAAATATCTCCTTCAATAGATCTTCCCCAAATGTTTTCATCAATACTGTAAAGTTTATCGGAGCTTAATTCAATTCCTTTAGATGCAGCATATTCTTGTTCTTCAGTTCTTGTTAAGTTTAATTCTCTGATTGGAGCAATAATATCTAAATCAGACATTGCAAGGATAACTGCTTCAAATCTGAATTGATCGTTTCCTTTTCCAGTACAGCCGTGTGCAATTGCAGTTGCACCTTCTTTTTCAGCTACATCGATAATTTTTTGAGCGATAAGTGGTCTTGCAAGTGCAGTACTTAATGGATATCCTTCATATTCTGCATTTGCTTTAATTGCACGTGCGATGTATTCATTTGCAAATTCATCTTTTGCATCAATGTTGTAGTGTTTTAGTCCACCAATTTTAGAAGCCATGGTTTTTGCTCTTTCCATTTCTTCTTCACCTTGTCCAACATCTACGCATGCAGTTATTACTTCCACATCGTATTTTTCTTCTAATAATTTAACACAAACAGAGGTATCTAATCCTCCACTGAATGCTAAAACTACTTTTTCAGTCATATTTAATCACCGTTATAATTAATAAGAATAAGTATACATTCAATAATTATGTTTCTAATAGTATTTATAATAATTTAAAAAAGTTTGGATTTTCTATAAATCAATTAGTAAATTTTCATTTTCAATAAATTCAATAAGTCTTTTATATGTGGGACTATTTTTTAAAGTTTCTTTGTTTCCAACTATTATTAATTTTCTCTTTGCTCGTGTTATTGCAACATTTAATCGTCTTAAATCTTTTAAAAATCCTATATTTCCATTATTATTGCTTCTAACGGTTGATATGATAATGATTTCTTTTTCTCTTCCCTGAAATCCATCAACAGTTTTTACTTCAACTGGAGTATTATCCTGTATTACTTTAACCTGGTCGGCATATGGACTAATTATCCCGATATCTTCGTTATCAATTCCAGATTCTAAGTAATTTTTAACAATATTAATTGTAATTTCGGATTCTACTGGATTTATTATTGATTTTGAATCTTTTAAACGTTTTTCTTTATTATTATATACATTTGATGTATTGATGAAAAGCAAGGCTTCTTCATGATGATTATGGTCGAGTAGGTCATCTATTTTTATTTCCTCAACACTTGGATCACTTTTCAATCCATTATTGTAAAATTCTTTGTTTGGGAATTTCATAAGTGCTTTGTTCATTCTATATTGGACATTTAATAGTTGAGATTTGTATGGATAAAGTTTAATTAACTCTTCAAACAATGTTTTTTCTAAATCTCTAGATTTAGCACTTATAATTGTTGGAGGGAGTTGTTTATGGTCTCCTGCGAGTATGAATCTCTTAGCTTTAGCTATTGGGATTAATATACTAGGTATTGTGGCTTGAGATGATTCATCAATAATTGCAACATCAAATTTAGTTTTAGCTATTGAATCAAGAGCAGCTGATGAGTTTGTTGATAGAATAACATCGCTGCATTCGATAATATCGCGAATCATTTTATTCTCTACTCTCTTTATATCGTCATATGATTCATTAATTTCTTGATTGCATTCAATCCAACTGGCCATAGATTTCATTTTTTCAGGACTAATTCCACGACCGCCTTTTCCTTTTGAAGCATTATGTAATATGTCATAGTCTCCATAGCCTCTACGGAATTGGGGTGTTGGTCTTGTATGGGTATTTCTGGTTTCTATTAATTTCTCAATTTTTCTGTGAATTTTTTTAATTTTTTTATTTAATTCATGTTTCTCAACTTTGTATGCTAAAGTTTGAGTAATATTATGTTCTGATACTCTTTGCGGATGTCCAAGTCTTGTTAGATTTAATTGTTTATTATTCATTAATCTTTCTAAGATATTGTCTACTGCAGCATTACTTTCGGCTGTAGCTAATACTTTGTGTTTTTGTCTTGTTTCCTGTGATATTAATTCAACTAGAGTTCTTGTTTTTCCAGTTCCAAAGGGTCCGTGTATTAAAAAGAAATTTTCACAAGACAGAGCATTTTTAATAGCTTGTTTTTGTGAATCATTAAGAGATTTATCAATATAATCAATATAAGGAATTTGTTTATTTTTTCTTGGATCTCTTTCAGTTAAAATATATTCTAGCGCATCTTTTCCCCTTAAATTTAAATGTCTTAAATTATCTTCCATTCTTTTAAAAGTAACATCATTAGCATATAAATCTATACGAACTTTCTTTTTCATCGCCCATTTGGGGATTTTTTTATCAAATGCAATTTTTATAAATCTGGCTCCCTTTTCGGTAACAGTTCCAGTTAAATCGCTTTTAAGGGGATTATCGGTACTAATCAAAACCATGTCTCCCACAGATATTTCAGTTTCAATTCTCTCAGATCTTCCGAATTGAACGATTTGTAAACCTAATTCTTTGCCTATAATTTTTCCTTTAACTTTATTTATTGCCCTTCCTAATTCTTCTCGTTTTTTACCAGACATTGTACTTATTTCATGTGTCATTAAGTCTATTTCAGCATCTCTTTCATAGTTAACAAGTCTGATTAATCTCTTAATATATTTCTTCAATTTAATCCCTATTTTTAAATAAGAGTTTTATGTATAATTAATTATGCATTTAAAAAAGATAGGTCAATTTGAAAATTTAAAAATGGGTTATATCTCAGATTTTTCCGGTGGTTATATTTCAAGAAATAAAGATATTTTAAATCATTTGGAATTATCGTCTCTTAATCAGTTTATTTTAGAAAAATCTGTTTATGGTACTCCAATTTTTAAATTAGGTAATGGTGGAAAGAAAATACTGGTTCTATCTGGAATCCATGGGAATGAATTACCTCCTCAAATTGCTAATGTATATTTGATAAATGAATTGTTAAATAAAAAATTAACTAATACTGTTTATTTAATCCCTTTTGCAGCTCCAAAATCTTCCATGAATAATGAAAGAACTTTTAATGAACTTGATTTAAATAGAGCATCTCACATTAAAAATTCAGTAAGTAATTTAATCATGCAGGCTATTGAACAATTAGGCATTGTCGCTGTTGGTGATTTTCATTCAACTTCTTTTAATTCAAATCCTGGTTGCGAGTCTATTTTTTCATCTAAATCTCCTTCTCCTGAAAGTTTTTTAATGGCAAATTATATTTCAAGGAATGTTGGTTCTGAATTGATTTCTTTTGATTTTGCAGGTTCTATGTATAAAGGAGCTATTGAAGATGTTTGTAATTTAAATGGAATTCCATCTGTTACTTGTGAAGTTTTATCTCCATTTGGCAATGTTGGTAGGGGTACTGTTGAGACATCTTTTAATCAAATGATAAGTTTTTTATCTTATTTTGGAATTTAATATTACTTTTCAAATGCTCTTGGATTAATTATTTTTATTTTATATTAAAATAATATTTGTAAGGTGATTTAAGTTGTCGTCTTATAAGGGGCATTCTATATTTGCATTTTTACTTGCGTGCATGTTTTTTCACAATCCTCTGTTAATTTCTTTGACATTAATAGGTGCAAATATTCCAGATTTTGATCATAAATTCAAAAAGGATAATGTATATAAGATGATTATCTTGGGGTTAATAATTTTTATATCACTTTATATTCTTAAATTACCTTATTATATTGGTCTGATTATTGTATTTTTAGGTATAACATTTTATTTCTCTGAACATCGTAGTTTTACACATTCACTTTTTGGAGTATTGACATTAACTGCTGCTGTTAGTTTAATATTGATTTGGGCATTACAATTAATAACAATAGTTACTACATTAAATAATCATTATCTGATTTTAGCAATATTGATTTCTTTATTGAGCTTTTTATTCTTAAATAAAAAATTATTGATGGTTTTTTTACCAATATTTTTCATTTCTTTGTTTGTAATTAAAACAGGAGATATTGCATATACTGAAATAGTTTTAAGTTTATTGTTAGGCATATTTTCACATATTGTTCTTGATTCATTTACTCCATCGGGAATTAAACTTTTTGCTCCATTGTCTTCAAAAAAAGTTTATAAAAATTTTGGACTAACAGTAATTTTTATTTTGGCAATTTTATCTATATTTTATCATGCATCATCTTTATTTAAATTGTTTGAAATGTATATTAAATATTAGATAGTATAATCATGAAATGAAAATAATTTGGTGTTTTTGATCCATAAACAGAATTTAGAGATAATATATAAAATAGGTAATTCTATCAAAGGCCCAATTACAAGTGCAATGGATACTAATTCATGATTTTGGAATGAAATTATTGCAATAGCTAACGCTAATGGTGAATTTCGTGCTAATGTTGTCATTGTTAAACTAACATATTCGGGATATGTGAAGTTTATTTTTTTAGATATTAATAAGTCCACCAGAGAATTTACAATAAAAAATATGATTAATGGCAGGAATATTGTAATTAAGAAGTTTAGATTTTCAAATAATTGTTTTCCTTGACTTGAAAATATGCAAAAAACTGCAAGTGATAAAAACCAAATTTCTAAATCGGAGATTATATTTATCGCTCTTTCTTTTAATGATGTTATCAAAACAAATTTTGTAATTTGTGCTGTAATAAATGGTATTATGATTATTATTAAAATTGAATAAATGATTTGTGTGTAGTCTATTGAATTTTTACTTGAAAAGAAGATTATTAGATAAATTGGGAGTAATATTATTTGTAAAATTAAGTTTAATGGCAGTATTGATAAATTTAAATTCAAATCTCCTTTTGCAAGCTTTGTAAATACTAAATACCAATCAGTACATGGAGTTATAATTAACATAAAAAATCCAATTAAAATGTCTAGATTTCCATTTAGAAATATTGAACCAATCCAATATCCGAATAATGGAGTCCATATGAAGTTAATTATTAGGCTGGTTAATGTGAATTTAATATTCCTAAAACTATTTTTTAATTCATTAAGATTAACCTCTAAGAATAATCCGTATATCATTAAACATAAGAATATATTTATTAAATAATTGGTATGCTGAGCTATATTTATATTACTTGCAAGAATTCCAATTAATACTGCAGAAAAGATTATTATCGGTTCTAATTTTTCAACTAAATTCATATGCACACCTTTTAGGTATACCTAAATTTATAAGTCATATTATATAATCTTTTCAATTGTGATATTTTTTGTTAATTGGCATGATAATTATTCTATGGGTATCGGCAAGAACTCAAAAAATATTTTTCAATAAATTCAAATAATGTTTCAATTGTTAAATAAAAAATGTTTTGTATTGTTGGATTTGCTTTTGGAGTGTTCCTTAATTTTTTTAAAAAAATATTACGCATGTTATTTATATTTTAGTAGATTTTTTGATTAAATACATAACATTTATAATAAATAATCATGATAAATAATACTGTTATTAATATAGTCAGTATTTTGACTTTTTAATTATTAATGAAATGGAGCTTATTTAATGTTTTTGACTAGAATTGGTTATGGAATTATTTATTTCTTGGACCTTATTTATGAAATCCTTAAATCAACATTTGATGTTGCATTTAATGGAATTATGAGAAGAAATATTAATCCTGTTGTCTTTGACATTGAAACGGTTTTGGAGAGACCTGTTTCACAGACAATATTGGCAAATAGTATTTCTTTAACTCCTGGTACTTTGTCTGTTGATTTAGACAGTGAAAATAACATTATCAAAGTAGCTACTATTTCTCCACGAAAAAAAGAGGATGTTATTCCTTTTGAGCAGTATATAAAGAAAATGTTAGAGTAAGTTAGTTTTAACATTTTTCTTATTAAATAATCGAGTGAGATAGTATGGATATATTATTTGTTTCAAATTATATTGTGGTTATTGCATTGATGATAATGATGTTGGCTGCATTAAGGGCAAGTGCATATGAATCCACATCTATGGGGCTTTTAGGAAGTTCAATTGTGGTAAACGCATTTGCAGTTGCATTATTAATCATCGGTGGATTATACAACCTTGAATTCTTTAGAGATATATCATTAGCTTTAATATTCTTTGGTTTTGTGGGCACTGTTGCTTTCGCTGTAGTTTTAGGAGGTGATGATGAATGATGGAGTATATTCAATCAGCTCTTCTCATCATATCTGCTATTTTAACCATAATTTCTGCAATAGGCCTTATTAGTTTGGATAAGAATACAAAGGATGTTGTTTATGCAAGAATTCATATTGTAGGTGTTTTCGATATTGCTTGTGTTATTGCAATGATTGCAATAGGTCAGTATTTACTTGCTGGAATTTACTTTATTCTAGCACCTTTTATAGCACATGCAATCGCTAATGCTTATTGGAAAAAAGAAGATAGAGAGAATAATTTAGATTTACAAAATATTGGAGAAGATGTAGGTGAAGATCATCCATTTTTACATCCTAAAGAAAAAATTCAAGCTTTAGAATGTGAGGATTCAGAAAAATTTAAGGTGGACGAAAGGTTTTCAGTAACTACATTGGAAATTGAAGAGGATGAGTAAGATGATTGAATTCATATTATGTTTAATAACAGTTTTAAGTGCTATTCTTGCTCTCATCCAAAAAGATTTATTAAAAGCAGCAATTTTAACAGGATTTTCAGGAGGAGCTCTTGCAGTTCTTTTCCAAATATTATTGGCACCTGATGTTGCTTTAACTCAAGCTATTGTGGGTGCTGCAATTGTACCGGTATTTATTGCTTTAGCTGTTAAGAAAACTCAGAGGGTGGATAACTAATGGCACAAACTCAACTTGCGATATTGTTGACTTCAGTTGCATTGGTCATTGTCGGACTTTATTCTGCAATTTTTATTGATAATATCATAAAAAAAATAATTGGTATTAGTTTCATTGAAGAAGGGGCTAATTTATTCATTGTTGCTATTGGTTATAAAGCAGGTGGTGTTGTACCTATTATAATGCCGGGTATGGACACATCATGGTTTGCTTCAAATGCGGCATATCCATTACCTTTTGGTTTAGTACTTACTAGTATTGTAATTGGTGCAAGTACATTAGCTGTAATGCTTGCTTTAGTAATGGTTCTTTACAAAAGGTATGGTACTTTAAGCACTAGTGTAATGTTAGCAGATACATCAAAACAGGAGGAATATGATGAATGAATTAATTCCACTTATGGTTATTGTTCCATTAATGGCAGCATTAATTATTAGTGCCTTTTCAAAATTCAATAAAGCAACTAAGATTTTTGCATTTGTCATTGCGATTTGCCTTCCATTAATTCCATTATTGTCAAATTATGGCCTCCATTACTTTGGAGGATATGAACCAATTTTGGATAATGTGACAAATGTTGTGTATCATCCTGCAATTACATATTCATTCACATTCTTCCAACAGATATTCATTGCAATGATTGGTCTTTTAACATTTTTAGTTGTATTTGTCTATTTAACTAAATATAAAGAGATTTCTGGACCTTATTTATTCTTGTTGTTCTTAGGTACTGCAGCGGTTACTGCAATGATTTTAACTGATGACATATTTCACATGTTTGTATTTTTCGAAATCTTGGCACTTGCACAAGTTGGTATAGTTGCAGCATCATCAATTGATTACAGTTATGAAATGGCTTTAAAGTATATGATTTTGGGATCAATTGGAAGTCCGATAATGCTTTTAGGAATTGGATTCTTACTTGCATTAACGGGTAGTGTAAATATAACTGATATTGTTACTGCAGTTCATAATGGTTTAGTTAATGCCAAATCTCCAGTATTTTTATTATCACTCGGATTAATCTTCTTTGGTTGGTTATACGCATCTGGTTTACCACCATTCCATACTATAAAATCTGGAATTTATTCAAAAGCAGAACCTCATGGAGCAGCTTTACTTCAATCATTTACTGTTATTTCCATGATTTCAATCGTATTGATCATGTACAGAATCTATTCTGTATTGCCAATATTCGAAGTTCTCATAGTATTTTTCTCTATCTTAGCTATGGTATTGGGTGTTTCACTCGCATTAACTCAAACAGACTTCAGAAGAATGATTGGATTTTTAGCTGTTGGTGAATTAGGTTTCATTGGTTTAGGTATTGGTCTTGGAACTAATTTTGCAATTACTGCAGGACTTTTCCAAGCATTAAATGAAATCATAATTACTGCATTATTATTTATTGGATTTGGTGCAATAGTTGAAGCAACAAATGAAGTTGATACACGTAAACTTGGGGGTCTTTTAGCTTACCATCCAAAAGTAAGTATCATGCTTTTAATTGGTGGTTTGGCAATGGCAGGAGTTCCACCATTAAGTGGTTTTCAATCTAAATTAATGCTTGTTCAAGCTTCTTTAAGTTGCGGATTCCCTGAATTATCTATATTGGCCATTATGGTAAGCATAGCTACATTTGTAGTGTTCGTAAAAACATTCTATACAATGTTTTTAAAACCAAAACCAGTTGAATTGGATGTTGAAAATAAAGAGGTTCCTCGTGCTATGGTATTTGTAATGGGAATATTATTAATTATAATCGTGCTCTTAGGTTTATTCCCAAATCTTATTATACATGGAATTTCTAGCTTTGTAGGAGGAATATTATGAGCTTATATGACAAAATATTTGATGTTGTGAAACAATTCAGAAAATTGTTTTCACCGGGGCCTGTAACTAATGCAGATGTTTCTGGTAGTATTACGGCGGAAATATTTTTAATCGTTTCATTAGTTCTAGCAACTATATTATTGAGGCATATTAGTGTTTTACTTGCAGGATTAGTTATTTTATTTGTTGCTGTTGTTTTAATTATAAATATTCCACTTATTCCTAAGTTTAAAATTGAACAAGAAGATTCTCTAGATAAAATGTTATTTTATGCAATTGTAACACTTGCAATTATAGGCGTAGTCATGTATTGGGGTGGTAATCTTGTCTAGTCACACAACTGTTCGTAATTTAATCGCATCAGTAATGGCAGCAATATTTTCAGTTACTTTACTTGATGCTGTATTTCATTTAAGTAGCATGATTAATGCAGGTGTAAGTAATATTTACAATGTTTTAGGAACTAAAATAGCTCCAAATATGGTCACTGTTGTTATTTTTGATTTCAGAGCTTATGATACCTTGGGTGAATCAATTATTTTATTAACTGCTGGTTTAGTTGTTTTACTTATATTTGGTAGAGGATTATTGGGGGACAAACAATGAGTCAAAGTAGTATTATTTTAAAATTAGTTTCTTTACCAATTTCAATGATATTGATTTGTTTAGGTATTATGACTATTCTTGGCGGTCATATTACTCCTGGGGGAGGTTTCCAAGGTGGTGCTATGATAGCAGGCGGTGTTATATTATCTGTCCTTGTGTATGGATTAGATAATTCTCCGTTGGAATTCTCACATTTATACATTGAAGTTCTTGAATCTATCGGGGCATTAGGATTTATTATTTTAGGATTAATTGGATTGTTTGTAAGTGGATTTTTCTTATACAATGTGGGTACCGATTTATTGAATGTGGTGCCGCCTACAATTCAAAACGTATTACATTATCCCGATGTTACTAATGCAGGTATTATTCCATACCTCAATATATTTGTTGGATTAAAAGTATTTGTAGGATTATCTGCAATTGTTATCGCATTTGCAGGATTTAAAAAAATTACAGAGGAGAGTAAATGATGTTAAGTTTAGGACCAATCATATTCGGAATAATATTGGGTGTAATTATTGGATCCCAAATCAAACTTAAATGTTGCGATTCAAATTTTACTTGGACATCATTTGTAATAATCATTATTGCAGGAATCATTATTGCATGGCAATCTGGCAATTATCCGTTTTATACAGATTTACCAATTTCAACTGCATTTGTATCTGCATTAATAGGAATTTTTGTAGGCAAACTACTATTTGCAAGGAGTAAATAAGGAGTTATAATAATGTTTTTAACAACTAGTACATGTGAAGGAAAAAGAGAATGTATTAATCAGTGTCCTACAAAAGCTATTAAATTTATAAATGGGAGGGCATTTAGTTGCCTTACTTGTGGAATATGTTATAAAAACTGTCCAAATGATGCAATATTCCAAAATAGCTATGGGGGGTATGTTGTAGACAGGGCTAAATGTAATGGCTGCGGAATGTGTATGTACAATTGTCCTACAAACAATATTACTATTGAAGATGGAATTGTATATGGTATTTGTTCCCGTTGTGGAGTTTGTCATGAAGTTTGTTCAAATCGTGTTGATGGGTATGAACTTGAAAAAGATAAACAATTAAATTTAATTAGATCATTACAAATTCTCAATCCTCCATTAAATGACGTTCCATACAAAAAAGAAAGCGAAACTAAGGTAGTCACAAGAAATTACTTCGGAACTGATGTGGAGAATTGTATTTTATGTGGAAGATGTCAGGAGTATTGTCCTACTGGAGCTATTCATGTTAAAATAGATTGGGATGAAGGAATTTGTAGTGGATGCAGGTTATGTGAAGATGTTTGTCCTAATGATTCAATGAATAAACATCAAATTGTTAATAAAAAATCTTGTACTCTCTGCCTTAATTGTATGAAGGCTTGTCCTCATAATGCAATTTCTGTTGAGGATTCATCAATTGTTGTCAATAAATTGAACCAAAAACCTAATGGTTCGATTATTTCATGTTTAAATTGCGGATTATGTGCTGATTTATGTGAAAATGAATCTCATAAAAAGGTTGATGGTAAATTAAGGTATGATCCAACATTGGATATGGAGAATGTGAATCATGATGTGGCTATTAGTCATTGTCCTGTTCACACCTTAACTGAAGATGATGAAATGTTCATTTATGATGAATTTAATGATGAGGAGTTACCTATATTGTCCGGATTCTGTGTATCTTGTGGAAATTGTGTTCAGGTGTGTAATGAATATGGTGCACGTCAATCTATGACCCAGTCATGGGATGGGAAAGTTTCAGAGGATTGTATATCTTGTGGAATTTGTGCTGAAGTATGTCAGGAAGAAGCAATCACACTTCACAGGGGAAGTATTTCTGTTGATTTGGACAAGTGTATATTATGTGAAAATTGTGCTGTGCATTGTCCAGTTGATGTGATTCCTAAATCTACAATGTATAAAAATGAAATCAAAGATGGATTCAATTTCATTGAACAAAAATTATGCATGCATTGTGGTTTATGTTATAAAACCTGTTCATATGATGCAATTGAAAAAATTAATGATGAATTTGTTGTTAATGAAGAAAATTGTACATACTGTGGTGCATGTAAAAATGCATGTCCTGCAAGAGCATTTTTATTTGAAAGAAATTTTAAAGATTCACTAGAGGGTATTTAAATGAGAAATTTAATTAAAATAGCTTTAGAAGGAGCATTTACTAACTTTAAAAGAATCTTTTTTGCAGCTGATAGAGTTACAGATATGGATATGAAAAAGCAAATTGCAACTCTTTCAGTAGAAGTAGATGATAGAGTTGATGAAAGTGCATGTATTGGATGTTCTGGTTGTGCTAATGTATGTCCAACTAATGCGATTGTAATGAAACCATTAGCCCATCCAGTTAAATTGACTGAGGGTTGGGTTAAAGATCAAGTACCTGAAATTATCCTTGAAAAATGTGTTGTATGTTATTATTGTCATGATTTTTGTCCAATATTTTCACTTTATGGACAAAAAGGCGCTATTCATCCATCTTGTGTTGGTGATCAGGAAGTCGATGTTTCAGAATTCCTTGAACAGCCATTTAAAATATCCGATGATAAACTTAAAATTATTGCACAGTATCTGTCAGATAAAACAGTATTAAAAAATAAAGAGGATGGTGATTAAATGGGAATCAAATCATTTTCAAGAGCAAGGGCAATACATGTCATGTTGGTTTATACTGGTGGATGTAATGGATGCGATATTGAAATTGTTAATTCAATATTATCACCAAGATTTGATGCTGAACAATATAATGTGTTTTTAACTTGGAATCCTCGTGAAGCTGATGTTTTAGTTGTGACTGGGCCTGTCACACATTTAAATAGGAAACCATTGGAGGCAATTTATGATGCTATTCCTAATCCAAAATTAGTTGTAGCTGCAGGAAGTTGTGCTTTAATGGGTGGTGTTTATAAGAATTGCCATGGAGATATTCCTTCTGAAGAAATTGAAGGTCCTGTTGATAAAATTATACCTGTTGATGCAAAAGTTCCAGGTTGTGCTGTAAGGCCACAAGATGTTTTAGCTGGTGTTGTGTCACTTTTACCTACATTATTGGATGCGGATTAGGGAGAGGATTATATGGATGAAAAATTACCAACAAATAATATAATTGAAACAGAAATTCCAATGGGTACAGTTCACCCTGCTGCATTGGAACCATATAAAGTAAGGTTTTTTGTTGAAGATGAGATAATTCAAGAAGCCGAAATTACAATTGGTGTTAATCATAGGGGAATAGAAAGAATTATGGAAGGCCTTCCTGTTCAGAAGGCAAATTCACTCACTGAAAAAATTTGTGGAATTTGTTCTAATTCACATATATGGAATTCATGCAGAACTGCAGAAATAGGTTTAGACATTGAAATTCCAGAGAGAGCTACTTATATTCGTGTAATTATGGGGGAACTTGAAAGATTACATTCACACTTTTTGTATTTGGCTCATGGTTGTGAGGTACTAGCTCATGAAACATTTTCAATGAGAGTGTTTTATTTAAGAGAAATTGTCATGGAATTACTTGCAATGATTGGAGGAAACAGAGTTCAATATGGTTGTTCTGTTTTAGGAGGAGTAAGACCTAGATGTGAATTAGATGCTAACAAAATACAAAGGCTTAAAGATGATATGGATAAACTAGAAGGGGGTCTTTCAGATTTTGCTGATAGATTTGTTGCAGATCCTATTGTGTTATCAAGAATTACGGGTGTGGGAGTATTACCACAAAAACAAGCTATTAAATTAGCTGTAACCGGACCATCTCTTAGAGCTACAGGCATCGCAAGAGATTTAAGGACTACTATGTTTGAATATGATAATTTTGATTATAATATTGTAACACAACAAGATGGTGATGTAAAATCTAATTTATTAATGAGGGTTTTAGAATCTTTTGAATCAATTAAGATTATAAGACAGGCTATTGCAAATATTCCTGATGGTAAATTAGTTAACAATGATTGGGATATGGTTGATACTGAGGATATTGCTGAAAGTTATATTGAAGTTCCAAGAGGAACATTGTATCATTCTTATGCATTGGAAACAGGTAGAATAAGACATTGTATTATCAGAACCCCATCAATGGCAAACATTGGTGCAATGCAATATGCCTGCATTGGAAACCATCTTACAGATGGTCAATTATGTATTGTGCAATGTGACCCATGTTTCACTTGTACTGATAGGGCAATTGAAGTAATTAGGAGATAGATTATGTATTCAAATATACTTACAAACTCAATAGTTGCAGTAATTCTTACAGTTATTGTTTGTTTTGTAATTTCGACATTGCTTCCAGGCATTGAAAGAAAATATGTTCATGCAAGAATCCAACAAAGAGTGGGACCATTGGTATTTGCTCCGGGTATTATGGCTCCATTAAAATTCTTATTTAAGGAAAATGTTGAAGTTTCATCTCCTGTTCCAAAGTTATATAAAATCTTGCCGATTTTATGTTTCATTGTGATTTTATGTGTATTCATTGCATTAACTCCTCAAGCTTACAAAATTCCAGCACTTTCAAGTTTAGTGGCCATTGTTGGTTTTTTAAAAGTAGAAGAAATATGCTATGTTTTAATGGGAGCATTATCTAAATCTGTAATGTCAGTTAGAATGCCGTTTCCGGATCGTATAAAAGGAGCAGCACATATTAAAGCTCCATTGTCATTTATTGAAGATATAAGTGCAAAAAGATCTTTAAGAATGATTACTTATGGATCGTTCCCATTGTATTTAGCATTGTTTGCTCCGGTAACTGCTGCTAGAAGTATTTTCTTAAAGGATATAGTTGCATTTCAACAAGTTCATGGGCCATTTTTATTTACTGTAGCTGGTGGAATCGCAGCTATTGTATTTTTTATAGGATATATGATAATTTTGAATGAATATCCATTTTCAATTATTAAAGCTAAATCGGATGTTATTGAAGGACCATATATGGAATATGCTGCTAAATACAGGTCTATTGTCTTTATAACAAGAGGATTTTTCATGTTTGTATTGGGTTCTGTATTTTCCGTATTGTTCATTGGAGTTCCACCAAGTATATTTTCATTAGGAATTCTTGTTAATATTGCTGTTGCTTTAATATTTGTATTTATGATGGGTATTTTCTCAGCATTTGCACCAGTATTTACAAACAAACAGTTATTGCCAACAATTTTGGGAACAACTCTGCTTGGTATATTGGCTATTGCACTTGGGTTATTATAGGGGGAATTATTTATGAAATTTGTTATGAGGCCGTATCACATAATAAGTCTTGGAGGATACATTGTTGAATGGGATTTCCCTTATAGAAATCTTATTGTTGTTAATAAAACCTCTGAACCAATTAAAATTGAAATTCCTGTTTTTAATGAAGAATGGATTCAAGAACATAGGGATTTAGGACTGGATATCATTCCAGTTAATAAATATGATAATTATTTGAGTATGTGGAAAAAAGCACATGCTGAATTAGATAAGATAAGGCCAAAAAATGAATGATTATACATTAACGATTAAATCTGATGAGAAAAAAGGTGTATTATATGATATTACTGATGTTATCACTGCATATGGTGCTAATATTAGTTATGTTCATCTTTTTGTTGAAAAAAATAACATGGGTTCCATTAATCTTGAACTTGAACATGTTGAAAATATTGAAGATTTAATAAAGGATTTAGAAAAAATCAAAGAAATTAAATCCGTTGAATTGCATGGTTCTCAGTTAGATATTTATGGTAAACGTATAATTATTATTGGTGGTGGTGCACAAGTATCTCAAGTAGCTATGGGTGCAATCACGGAGGCAGATAGGCATAATATACGTGGTGAACGTATTAGTATTGATACTATTCCATTAGTTGGTGAAAAATCATTAGCTGAAGCTATTGAGGCTATTTCAAGACTTCCTCGTGTTAGTGCTTTAGTTTTAGCAGGTTCGCTTATGGGTGGTGAAATTACTCGTGCGGTTAAAAAAGTTAAAGAAGAGAGTAATTTAATTGTAATTTCACTTAATATGCCTGGTAGTGTTACTGATTATGCTGATTTAATTATCACTGATCCAATTCAGGCTGGTGTTTTGGCGGTAATGTCTATTGCAGATACTGCAGTATTTAATATTAAACGTTTAGATGGCAATATTCGTTTTTAAATAAATTAAGATATTGCTAACTTATTTTTTCATACAAATATTTTCATATTCACAGTTTCTACATTTTTTAGAATTTCTTTTAATGTTTGGAAGTTTTTTATTCTCAATTATTTCTTTAACTTCCCTTATCACACTAAATAATGATTTTCTAAGATTCACATCCATTATTACAGGTCGTCTGTCACCAATTTTTTTATAATCGACAAATCCTACAAATATTTCTGTATCAAATTCTTCTTCAAGAAGTATTGCATTAGCAACAAGTTCTATTGCATCCTGATCCCAAACTCCTTTTATTGGTGGATTTGAGCTTTTAATGCTTATTGGATAATATCGACCGTCAATTATCTCTATTTTATCACATATTCCGATTAATTCAAGTTGTGTATCTTTAATTAAATATGAATAAAGGCAATTTGGGAAAAACATTTCTGTAATGCCAAATCCATCTTTATTTAATATTGTCATTGCTTTTTTTGATTTAATGCTTAATATTTTTATGTTGAAGTATGTTTCATCATTTATCTCGCTAATCTGTTCTGAAGTGATTTCAATATTTGAAGATTTCATTGATTTAGTTGTGTTTTCTATGTATTCATAAATATTTTGAGATAATATTTTTTCAATTTCTTCTAAACTCATTGTTCTTTTGATTTTACGAATATTTTTTTGCATTAAATCTTGAATATCTATTTTTAAGTTTTTAATTTCCAAATAACAATTGTACATGTCATTTTCATCAATATCAACATGTGTTTTTAGATATAAACTCATTGGACAATACATGTGCATTTTTATTGAAGATAAATTTATCATATTTTTACCTCTTAAATTCTGTATAATTAGTTATAAACTGTTAATATAAATAATTACAAGTTTTGAATCATTTAAATTTAGTCAATATCTATGAATATTTTTTTTAGGATTAATTAGATCAATTTTAGGTAATTTTTTCAATGAAAGATTATAATTGTTGATTATTAAATAAAATTCATTTCATGTTAATATTTCAAACATTTGTTCGATAAATATTAAATTCAATTATAAATTTTTAAATATTATTTAAAATATATTATAACATACCAAGAATTCATTATTGAATATATGCCATATTTGATAAAGAGATCATAGATAATCAATTAAAGGAAGTGTTATCATGGGAAAACTAGATGGTAAAGTAGCAATTGTTACCGGTTCAACCTCAGGTATGGGTCGTGATTCCGCAAAACTCTTTGCTGAAGAAGGTGCAAAAGTTGTTGTAACTGGAAGAAACGAAGAAAGAGCTAAAGCTGTTGTTGATGATATTAAATCAGAGGGAAATGAAGCAATTTATGTTATTGCTGACATGGCCAATGTTGATGATATCAAAAAAGTTTTCGATACTACTATGGAAGAATATGGTACTGTTGATATTTTATTCAACAATGCAGGTTTATTAAGTGTCACTCCTCTTTTAGAAATGACTAAAGAAGAATGGGATAAAGTATTTGATGTAGATGTTTATGCTGCATTATATTTAACTCAATTAGTAGCTCCTGTAATGAAAGAAAAAGGAAAAGGTACTATTATTAACACTTGTTCAGTCGCATCTTATGCTGCTCACTTTGGTTTTGTGGGTTACATTAGCTCTAAACATGCTATTGCAGGTCTTACAAAATCAATGGCATTTGAACTTGGTCCAGAAATAAGATGTAATGGTATCGCACCGGGTGCTATCCACACTGCAATGGTTGATAGTATTGGTGGAGTTGAAGCATTACAAATGATGGTTGACGGTGCACCAATGAAACGCGTAGGTCAAGGAGAAGATATTGCAGCACTTGCATTGTTCCTTGCTTCTGATGAGTCTGAATTTGTTGATGGTCAAATCATCAGATGTGATGGTGGATTTGAGTGTTAATTCGGTGGTGGATTCTTTAATCCACTACTTATCTTTTTTTTAAAATTTTTGATATTATAATTTTGTGCTTGCTTTAAAATAAAATAATAAAAAAAGTAAATAGCTAATTGTTAGCTATTCATTTAGTCTACTTTGTAGTAATCTTCATTTTTTGCAGGTAATTTGGCGAAAACGATTGGCAATACAATTAATATTACAGTTAGTATTCCCATAATTGTTAAACTTAAATTATCTGAGCTTGTAATTGTGGAGTAAACTCCTTGTATCCATAAAACAGCAATACAAATTGGTAAAATGTATTTAATTACTGCTTTCCAAGTTTTACCTACTTTGATTCTTGAATCTTTGTTTAATGTTTCTATTAACTTGTTAAAGTCGTAAATCCAACCGAAGATTATGCATTCAATAAGGATTCCGAGTAATAATGCAAAGTTGTTTAAGAATGCATCGAATGCTCCAAGTATTGTACTTCCAATTCCGGTTGCAAACATGGTTGAGATTAAAAATCCTACAATACAAATCACTGTAACTGTTCTTTTTCGTTCAATATTAAATTTTTCAGAAATTGCATATGTGACTACTTCAAGAAGAGCTATAGCTGATGTAATTCCTGCAAATAATATGCATATGAAGAATAATGGTCCAATAATTGATCCCATTGGTCCCATAGTGTTGAATACTTGTGGGAATACTACAAATGCAAGTCCTGTTCCTTCAGTTACTAGTTGATCAAATGGAATTTTTGTAGATAAGGCCATGAATCCTAAAATGGAGAATATTCCAATTGAGTTAAATACTTCGAAAGCGGAATTTGAGAATGCAACTGTTACTGCACTGTCAATTAACCTTGATTTTTCCGGCAAGTAACTTGCATAGGTCATTGCAATTGCCATACCTAAACTAAGGGAGAATACAATTTGTCCAAATGCTGCTAACCATACATTTAAGTTAGTTAGTGCATTCCAATCAGGGGTAAATATCTGTGTGTATCCAATTGATGCTCCTGGTAAGGTTAATGAAAATACAACAATTATCACTACCATTAAACAAAGTGTTGGTAATAAAATTTTACTTACGTTTCCAATTCCATCATTCAAGTCTCTTTTAACAATAAACCATATCATAAACCAAATAGCAAATACTGATGCAAGCACAATTGGTACAATTTGGAATATTCCAGATATTGAATCTGTTGCTTGCAATACGTTGCTTGCAAAGAATGTATCTGGGTTTGCACCCCATGCTTTTGTGAAACTTAAAACAACATAAATTAAATCCCATCCAACAACACAAACATAGTATGTTGTGATTAAAAATACGATTAATACAATAAACCATGCTATTGGTTCTAATTTTTTACTAATTGAGAATAGTATTCTTCCAATTGATTTTTTAAATCTAAATCCAACTGCATATTCTACTAGAACAAATGATATTCCTAATAAGAATAATGAAACGATGTAAGGGATCATGAAAGATCCTCCACCGTTGGAATATAAAACATTTGGGAAACGCCAAATATTTCCAAGTCCGACAGCTGAACCGATCATAGCCATCATGAATGCAAAATTACTATTCCATTCTATTCTTTTCTCACTCATTTTATCACATTACATTATATAACATTAGTATTTTGTAACTTGAAGTTTATAAATTATTTGAATTAATTTTGCTTTATTTTGTTTGGTTTTCATTTAAAAATGCTGAATAATTGTTTAAAGTATTTTATGATATTAAATATTATTCAATTAGAAAATTAGAAAGTTTTTAAAAAATATGTAATAAGTTTATTACATATTATTATTTTGTTTAAAAATCATGCTGTGAATATTTTTCATTCATGGAAATTAAAATGGAGTAAAAAGCAAATAATTAAATAGTTAATTATTTCCTTTTATTTTTGTTGAATTGCATTATATTTAAAAATTTGAATGCTAGATCTCATTTAAGCAGGACTTTCTTTAAGCTTTAAATATTCATCAATTGATTCACGTGTGGTTCCAACAACTATTCTGTAATAATCTTCTTTTCCTTGGATAGTTACCTTTTCTACTTTTCCTTTTGCTATTATATGTTCTCCATCAATTACTTCACCTGCATAAGTGTGTGTAAATGAAACAATTTCTTTGATAGGTGCTTCAACACCCTCCAATATTTTTAAATTTTCAATAGTGTAAGATGAAGGGTTATCGAATGCACCAAGAGAACTTACGATATCACATTCAATTTGAGCAATGCCTTGAGGTTCATAAACAGTGTCTCCCCAAGTTCCTTCAATTTCATCATAGTCTCTAGTAGCTAGAATATCAAATAAAGTTCCATTTATTGTTCCCCTATTTGCTTTTCTATTTTCATACCATCTGAATTCTTCTTTAGTTAAACTTTCATCACTCATTCTTTTATTGTATACAAAATCCCAATAATCATTTGTAATGCCTTCAACCGTGATGTGTTTGTCAACTTCTTTGATATATACTTCTTTTCCTCTATGTTTTTTAAAAGCAGAAATTGCCCTTCTATGGTTGTCAAGACCATATACGACAAAATCCAAATCAGAAACATCACTTTTTTGAAGTCCCGGTAAAATGGAACCTGAGATTCCTAAGTGATCATAAGGAATATTTGCCATGAAATGGAAAAAGTCAGCAACATCCATTAATTTTGCAATAAGTTCTGGATTTTTAACTTCCCCTCCATTGTCAAAAGTATCTTTAAGACCTAAAAGTCTTTTTTCAGGTTTTATTATTCTTTTAACTTTATCTAATGGAACTCCCATCATTTCAACATTTGTAACATCACAGAAATATAAATAATCAGGATGATTTTCTCTTAAGTATTCATAAGCTTCTGCAGATCCCACTTTTCTGTATTTTTTACCATCTTTTTCCCTATCTCCTTCTGGATCTGGAATGTATCTTAAAAATGAAATCACTCTGTCTTCTGGATGTATATAATTTGTTGATGCAAAATATAAATCGTCACTTGTGTAAATAAAGTCTCTTGTTCTTACTTGTTCCATTTTATTATCTCCTAATTAAGTTATTTTATAATACATCTTTAAATTAATTTTTCATTTAATCTTAATATTTATATAAAAATATAATCTTAAATTAGTTTATGTCTATTATTCATAAACATATTGATGAAATATTTGAATATGATGGAAGCCAAATCAATCCATCTTGGGCTTTTCAGGAATTTGGAGTTTATGGTTCTTCGATTATAACTTGGATTGGTCCGGTTAATATCACTCCCGATAACTTAAAAGATTTTGCTGATGTTGGACTTGAGATAAAATCTAACTATATGGTTAATTTTATTTGTGAATTCTTTGATCAACAACCTCCAAATATGAGGATTGCTTATTTAAGACAAAGACTTATTGTAATGATTTTTAGAGAAATCCTTACTGAGTATGGAATTAAAACTAAAAGGGAAGGTGATGATATTTTTGTGGATGATGGGAAATTATCTATTTCAATAGCTAGTATTTCATTAAGCTCTGCAAAAATACACTTTGCACTTAACTTGGAAGATAAGGGAACTCCGGATGATGTTGAAACAATTGGGTTATTTGATATTAAAGATGAAAATGGAACTCAAATATTTAATAAAGATAATTTGTCAGATTTAATCAATGAAACTGCATCCAGATTCATTGATGAGTTACAAACAATTGAAAATGATATAAGTAAAACAAAGGTGTTAGGATGAAAATTTTAGTTAATGGAATTCAATCAAATTTAAGGTTCTCATCTGCTCATGTAATTCCTGGCCATGAATCTTGCGGATTTATTCATGGTCATTCTTACTTTGTAGATGTTGAAATTGAAGGTGAAAGAACAGGAAAATTCGAATTTGTTGTTGATTTTAAAGATGTAAAAGGATTTACAAAAGAATTTTGCAATGAACTTGATCACAGATTATTGATTCCTGTTTTCAATGAATTAATTGAATTCAAAGATTTTGATAAAAAAACTGATTCAATTGATGGATTAAAGGAAAATAAAACAATTCAATTTAAAATTGACGGTAAAGGATATTCAATTCCTTCTGTGGATTGTGTATTGTTGCCTCTTCCGTATACTTCTGCTGAAGAATTGTCAAAATATTTTGCTGAAGGTTTGGCAGAAAAATTATCTGAGTCTTATGATAACTTAAAATATGTTGCAGTTTGTGTTAATGAAGGTATTGGTCAAGGTGCAGAATATAGGAAAGAGTTATAATGAAAGCTCCAGTTATTGAAATCTTTTCAAGTTTTCAAGGCGAAGGTCTTTTAATTGGTGAAAGGCAAATTTTTGTCAGATTCGCTGGATGTAATCTTAATTGTAAGTACTGTGATACTGAAGATAGCAAATCTGAAAAATCAGGAAAATTAATGACGGTTGATGAAGTCTGCAGAGAAATTAATAAAATTTTAACTCCTGATTGTAACACTATTTCATTCACAGGTGGTGAACCGAGTTTATATCCTGAGTTTATTTCAGAGGTTAGCAAAAATTTTAATTTAAATATAATGCTTGAAACTAATGGTACATTACCAGATAATATTAATAAAATTGAACAATTAGATGTTGTTTCTTTAGATATTAAGTTGCCTGAACATTTTAATGGCAATTTTAATGAGGATATTTTATTAAATGAGATTAAATCAGTAAATTTATTAAGGGAGAAGTCCATAAGTGTATATTGTAAAGTGGTCATATTGCCTTCAACAAAAATAGAATCATTTAAAGAGGTAATTGAAAAATTATCAAAAAATATTTCAAACAAAAGTAACCTTAAAATAATTATCCAGCCTTCTAGTCCTTTGAAAGATTGGAAAGATATTAATTTTAGATTATTTGAATATTCTGAAGTTGTTGGACAATATTTTGATGTTTCCACCATTCCTCAAATCCATAAAATTTTGGATATTGAATGAATTTTGTTTTTAATATTTTGATTTTATTTTTTTGATGTGTGATTTGATAGTAGAGGTGTGTAAATGAAAGATAAAACATCCATTAATAGAAAATCAAATACTGGTGCAGTTGAACATGTGACTAAAGTTCACGATAGGGAAGGGGACATAATGGCTCTTGCAACTAAAGAAGTTATTTCTATTCCTCCAACTAAATCTATTAAAGATACTGCTAAAGTAATGATGGAACATGAATTTAGAAGATTACCAATTACCGATCCTGGTTCTGGTAAATTGTTAGGTATTGTAACAGTAATGGATATATTAGATTTCTTTGGTGGAGGAAAAAAATTCAACATTATTGAGAAAAAATATGAAGATAACTTTTTAGCAGCAATTAATGAACCTGTTAAAGAAATTATGACTCGTGATTTAATTACATTATCTACAAAAGTTTCAATTGGTGATACTCTCAAAACAATGCTGGACAATCAATTAGGGGCTATTCCTCTTGTTGATGCGGATGGAAAACTTGCAGGAATTGTAACTGAAAGAGATATTGCATTATCTTTAGCAGGCATGGCAGGTAAAGAAACTGTGCATGAATATATGAGTCCTAAAGTATTCACCACTACCCCTGGAACACCATTAGAAAGTGCATGTAAAATAATGGTTAGGAATGGATTAAGAAGAATTCCAATTGTTGGTGGAGAAGCAGACATTTCTAAAGCAAATAAAAAATTATTAGGTATTTTAACATCAACTGATGTTATTAGGTTCTTAAATGCAAAAGAGTTGTTCGATAATTTAAATTCAAATTTAGCTTCTGATGTTTTAAAAATTACTGTATCAGAAATTATGGTTAAAGACCCAATTACAGTAGAACAAACAATGACTATTGGTGAATTATGCCAATTATTCGCTGAAAAAAATATAGGTGGCGTACCAATTATTAAAGATGATGAAATAGTTGGTATTATTACTGAAAGAGATGTTTTAAACTCAGTTAGAAGAGCATAATATTGTATAATTAATAAGGAGATGATAATAATGCAAATTAAGAATTTGATGTCTGAAAATTTAATCACAATAGACAAAGATCAAAATCTTTCTGATGCATTAAAATTATTACGCAAACACAATATCTCTCGTTTGCCTGTAACAAATAATAAAGAACTTGTTGGTATTGTTTCTGAAAGGGATATCGCTAACAAGCTTGGATCTTCAAAATCTGAAGGCATGCCTGCATCAAGGTTTCATATTTCATCTGTAATGGTTAAAGATGTAATCACAGTTTTAGAAACCATGCAATTAGGTGATGTAGCGGAATTAATGTTGGAGAATGGTATTGGATCAGTCCCTGTCGTATCTGGTGAGGGTATGATAGGAATTGTTTCTAAAGCAGATTTTGTAACTCTTGCTGTTGGAATTGCATTTGATAAGATAACTGTAAAAGAAATAATGACTGGTGATGTAGTTGCAGTTTCCCCAACTGATAGGCTAATTCATGCAAGAAGATTAATGATTGATGCCCATATTGGAAGGGTGCCTGTTATTGAAGAAGATGAACTTAAAGGAATAATCACATCTAAAGATTTGATGAGGGCATTCATTGACTTTAGAAAAAATGTTCCTGAAAAACATCAAAAATCTCAAATTAAAGAAGTTCTTGTTGAAGATATCATGTCTTCAAATCCATCTTCTGTATCTAAAAAAATGTCAATCAGTGATGTTTCTAAAATCATGATTGAAACAGGATTCAATGGTTTGCCTGTTGTTGAAGACGGTAAGGTCATTGGTATTATAACACAAACAGATATATTAAGATTAATTGCAAAATTAGAATCTTAATATCTTTTTTTATTTTTTTCGGGGGTATTAATATATCAGTAATTTCATTTTTAGGACCTAAAGGAACTTTCACCCACGAAGCAGCAAACATGATTGGTGATAATTTAATTCCTTATTGCACTATTCCTGCAGTTTTGGAAAGTGTTGTTAATGAAGAGTCATTATATGGGGTTGTTCCGATTGAAAATTCAATCGAAGGGCCTGTTGGAATCACATTAGATTCCCTTGCTCATAAATTTGACTTGAAAATATTTGACGAAATTATTATTCCAATTAATCAGAATTTGATGGTAAATCATGGAACCCGAATGGAAGATATTGAGGATGTTTATTCTCATTCTCAAGCAATCGCCCAATGTCAAGAGTTTATTGTTAAAAATAAAATTCAGCCTCATTATGCGGTAAGTACTGCTAATGCTGCTAAAAATATTATTGGTAATAAAACTAAAGCAGCTATTGGAAATTCAAAAGCAGCTGAATTGTATGGTTTAGAAATAATTAAACCAAATATTCAGGATAGTGATAATAACGAAACAAGGTTTGTCGTGGTCTCAAAAGATGATCATGAACCAACAGGCTGTGATAAAACTTCTATTATATTTTCTATTTATGAAGATAAGCCTGGTGGGTTATATAATGTTTTGGGGATTTTCCAGAAAAATGATATTAACTTAACTAAAATTGAATCCAGACCGTCTAAAAAAGGTTTGGGCAAATATCTTTTCTTTGTTGATTTCAATGGGCATAGAAATGATGATATTATTCGCAATATCATTAATGAAATCCAAGAAAAAACTTACTTTTTAAAAGTTTTGGGTTCTTATCCTGAATTTAGGTAAACTATAAATTATTGTTCTAATATAAAATTATATTATAATGATTCAGGGAGGGTAGGAATGCCAAATGATAGAGATAAACTTCTAAAAATTATGGATAGTTTGGAAGTTGATTACCGTTCTGGAAAGATTTCTCCAGAGAAATATAGTTATTTTCGTTCTAAATATGAAGATAAATTAAATTCTATTGATGCAAAAGAAGCTACTCAAAGAATTAGATCTATGCAGGGTAAATCAAATCAAACTACTTCAATTAAAAGAAGTAGAAAACCTACCAAAAATAAAAAAGAAAAAGAACAGGATTTAGTTCAAAAATATATTATCAACCCTAAAAAGGGTGATGCTAAGTATAACAAAAAAGAAAAAAAATCAATGAGTAGTGGAACATTTAAATTAGTGTTGTTATTGGTGTTGGTTGTAGCTTTCACTGTTGGTGTAGGTTATGGTGTCTTTAATTTAGATTTCAACAATATTTCTGAAACATCTACCGTAGCTATGGTTCATGATACTGCATTCCCTGATATTACTGAAGATATTAAAAATACTACAAAAACTACTTCTTCATCTAATACTAATTATTCATCTACTAGTTATAATGTAAAAACTACTGAAGATTCTTCAAGTGATTCTGATTACTCTGATGGGGGTAGAAATTCTGGTTCAAGTGATTCTACTTATTCAGGTAGTGATTCGGGTTCCGGATCTTCAGGTAGTGATTCTGGATCAGGTAGTGGGTCATCAAGTAATAGTGGTGGTTCCGAATCTAATGGAAGAAGTGATGAATAATTATTGGTGGTTTTATGAAAAATAATGTTTTAAAAAGAAGTCTAATAATCATTTCATTTATATTTTTAATTATTTGCGCATTTTCATGTGTTAATGCTCAGGAAGATAACTCAGATATCACTATGATGACTTTATCTAAAGGAGGTATTGTTATTCATTACCCTTCTAATTGGGGTTATTCTCAGTCCGATTCTAATTATTCAATAATGTCAATATCTAAACTGGATTCAGTTGATTCCGCTGGTGTAGGTCAAGTTAATATTAATTTTGAGAAAAAAGCTATTGAAGGAGATTTTTATACTTATTTGAATAACACCTATAGGTCAATGCAAAGAGATTCTTCTTTCAATTTAACCTCTTCAGGTGAAGTCATGGTAAGTAATATTCATGCATATGAATATATGTATTCTTCTAATCAAAATGGCACTGTAAAAGAGCACAAGGCTGTTTGGTTTGAAAAAGGTGGACAGGCTTATGTTATGTTGTATAGCGCACCGGTAAATGATTTTGAAGATAACTTATATGTATTTGATTATATACTATCTGATATTCAAATTACATAATCATTTTTTTTAATTATTTGGAGGAATTATATGATTATATTATGTGTCACGGGTAGTATTGCAGCTACCGAATCTATTAAACTTGCTCGTGAATTTAGACGTAATGATATTGAAATAAAATGTTTTATGAGTGATGCTGCATGTGAAATTATACATCCAAATGCAATGGAGTTCGCAACGGGAAGTGATGTAGTAACTAAATTGACAGGTCAAATTGAGCATGTTAAGTACTCTCAAGAAGATTTGATATTGGTTGCTCCGGCAACAGCTAATACCATTTCTAAATTTGCATATAAAATCGCTGATGATGCAATTTCTACTCTTTTAATAACTGCTTATGGTCATGATACTCCAATAATATTTGTTCCATCCATGCATGATTCAATGTATAAAGCTATTAAGGGAAATATTGATAAAATTAAACAAGAAAAATCAGCTAGTTTTATTAAACCTCGTATGGATGAAGGAAAAGCTAAATTCCCATCAAAAGAGGATATTGTACTTGAATCTTTAAGGACTATTAATCTAAATAAGAAGGATTGATTTTATTAAAGGAAAAAAGGTTTTAATAAGTCTTGGTGGAACATATGAACCTATTGATTCTGTAAGGGGCATTACAAATAAATCTTCTGGAAAAATGGGTTTGGCACTTGCAAAAGAAGCATATATTAGAGGTGCGGATTTAACTTTAGTTGTGGCTAAAGTCAGTGTCGAGATTCCTTCTGTTTTCGATGTTATTCATGTAGAAACGGGTAATGAGATGAATAATGTTATTTTAAATCTAATTCCTGATTTTGATATATTCATATCTACTGCTGCAGTTTCAGATTTTGAATTTAAGAAGAAAAATGATAAAAAAATAGATTCAAATAGTTCTTTATCATTGGATTTAAAACCTGCAACTAAAATTATTCGCCAAGTTAAGAAAATAAATCCTAATATTTTTTTGGTTGGTTTTAAAGCTGAATTTAATATATCAAAGGAAGAAATCATTTGTTGTGCTAGAAAGCAGATTGAACATGCCGGTACGGATATTGTTGTTGCTAATGATATCTCTAAAAATGAGTGTCAATTCGGATCTGACAATAATGAAGTCCTTATAGTTGATGATGAAGTATTAACTGTTCCTCTAGCTTCAAAAAGGGAAATTGCAAAAGTTATTTTCGATGTAATTTCAAAAAAATTGTCTTCACATGTATATTAACATATACTTTGGATGATTTTTATATAATTCATTTTATTATTTTTATTTTATAACTAATTATATCATGGAATATTATATCTATTATTCATTTAATTAGGTATATTTTTTATTTAATCAAATCTTTTTCTAATATTATTTTTGGTTTATTAAGTTATATGAAAAATTGAACTTCAAATGAAATGGGCTATTTTCATAAATATCTTTTCATGTAATCTTGTTTGTTCATCTGAAAAATTTGTTTTATTAAAAATTAATTTGGTTGTTGCCTTTCCTATGAATTAAATTTCTAATTTAATAAATAAATCTGTAGGGAATTCGAACTCTTAAGAGTAATACTTTTTTCGATTAAAATTAGTAAAATGGTCTTTAAAATAAAATCTTTTAAAAAATAATATTTTTATAAAATAAGTTCATGCCTTTAGGCTTTAATTAAATGGAGTGATTAATAGAGTGAATCAACCTAAAGGACAATTTAATGAACTTTTATTTTATTTGCATTAGCACATATAGTTTTAAATTTTCTAGTATAAAAAGCTATCTAAGTAATACTTTTTCAGCTTTTTTGTAGTAATTTTTTATATTTCTCATAGCTATTTTTTAGCTTATTTGATGGTGAAAACTGTCTGATTTTTTTTAAAAATTTTTCTCTACTAATAATGCAATATGGTCTTTTTCGTAAGGTTCCAGTTTCACTTTTTCAATAATTTTAAAACCTTTTTCTTTCAATTTCTTCTCTTGTTCCTTGAAAATCTTTTTTGGTTTTTGTACTACATCAATACTTCTAGCTTTAATTGTTATAAGTCCCTGTGCATTATCTTTTGCGAACATGTTGATATTTTTCATAAACAATTCACTTTGTGTTGGTTGAGCAACATCACAGTATACTAAGTCTACCTTTTCGACAATGTTAAGGTATTCTTTAGGTTTTGTTGCATCTCCTAAAATCGGAGCAATATTAAATCTCTTACGTGAAAGTTGAACTAATTTTTTAGCTGTTGTTGGTGAAAATTCAACGGCATATATTCTTCCGTTAATTAAGACATCTGAAATGTGTGAAACTGTTGTTCCAGTTGAAGCACCCAGATATAATACTTTTGAAGTATCTTCAAGCTTTAAATTCTCCAGTCCATTTAATAGTGCTGCTGATAATTTTGAACGTCTAGGATTCCATATTCTATATTCAACATCTTCTTGAATTAATTCTTCCCCATAAACTGAAGTTCCAGGATTTAAATTCTTAGTTGCTACATTTCCATCTTTAAAATATACATTCATGCTTTATCTCCTTTTTTTCCTTTTCTTCCCTTTTTTCTTACTTTTTTTAGATTTGGAGCGTTCTTCATTTCTTCTTTTTGTTGTTTTTGTTGGAAATGGGTTATTTTTTTCTATTTCTTCAATTTTTGATGTTAATTCATCAGCAACATTTTCATCAAAAGTTTTCGTAAACACGTCTCTTCTAACAGCTAATGAGATCATTCCAGCAAGCATTCTTGCAATTTTCCCACGATTCCACCATTTTGCACCTCTTACTTGTGGGTGTTGATAAATTAATCCATATTTGGGAGGTCTGTCTCCACTTTTCAAATGTCTAAATAATGCTTTTTCAGCACCCATTATTTGAACAGTACTTGATGGATAAACTGCAAGTCTTTTAATGCCTCCGGCATGTGAAATTAGCTTTGCACCAAGGGATGATCCAACTAAAAGTTTTAAATTAGGTGCAATTGATTCCATTTTTTTATCAATATAATCTTCAATATTTTTTCTTGATTTTTGGAGTTCATAAATAGAATTAGCATAATTATTCATAATTTCTAAATCTAAAGGATTTATATCCTCTTCAAGGTCAATAATATCATTTGGAAACGCATCAGGCTTTGCTTCAATAATCTTTTCTTTTGTCTTATTTTGTGATATTAATTTTATGTATGTCTCATTATTATGAATGACATCCATTTCTGGGAAATAAAGAGCATACCATTCTCTAATTCTTTCAATTAGTTTAGAAATGCTTTCATCAATTTCATCAATGGAATTAATAGCTTGGATTAGATGTTTATCTTCTGAAGCTGATTCTTTTTTGATTTTATAAATTGCTAAATTTCTATAAATTGAAGTTATTTCCTCTGAATCTAATTTAAATTTTTCATAATTGTTTCTTAAATATTCCCCACCTTGATTTGGTGTTTTTACAATTATTTTTTCATTATCATAATCAGAACGTCTTTTGTTTGACTCAATGATAATTTCATCATAATCACTTGAAACTTCTTCAATTATTTCTAATTCTTCTTCAACTATTTTTTTGTCATCAATTTCAGCTAATCTGTCAATTATTTTATCTTCTGGAAATAATTTTTCGGATATTAATTCATTTTCACTATTAAATGCTAAAAATCCTTTAACTGAGTAAGTTATATAACATTCCATGAAATTAAATATTTTTTTTATTTTTAATAAGCATTTTCATGGTATACGAAGATTTAATTTATTTAAAGATAATAGAATTAGTATATTGTTGTTGTCTTTTTGGATTTGAGATTATGTCAGATGGAAGTTATAAAGATTTAAAATATGAATTGGAACTTAAAAATGCCGAAATTGATGAGCTCAATATTGAGTTGGAAAATAAAAAAGAAGAAATTAATAAACTGAGGTTATATGCAACTAAATTAAAATATGAAAAGAAAAATTTGGAGGATAAACTTGATACAAAGATAGATTATGATAAAGCCACAATGAGTGAATTGGATGATTTATCTGATAAAATTAAAGAAAAAGAAGTAATCATTGAGGATAAACAGGATCAAGTTAGGTATCTCAGATCTTTAATTGATGATTATAAAATTCAAGTAAGTAACAATACTGAAAATCTTGAAATTCAACTTAGAAAGATATCTAAAACATATGGTGAGTTATTAAAACAAAAGGATTCCATTATCGAAAAACAAGATGAACAAATTTCAAATTTACTTAAATCCAAAGAAGAAATAATTAAATCTAATAAAACCAATATAATTGGTTTAAAATTACAAAATGAAAAATATCAAGAAATAATTGATAAATTAACAAAAACTAATTAAATAATTAATTACAAAGTTGATACCATGTTAAAAACTAATATTTGTGGAGTTGAATTTAGAAATCCTTTGATGTTGGCTGCAGGAATCATGGGAAGTAATGCCTCATCAATGAACTGGATTTTAAAATCAGGTGCTGGTGGGGTTGTTTCAAAATCATTTTCTTTAAATTCTCATCCGGGATATGTTAATCCAACAACTGTTGCAGTTGAAGGGGGCATTATTAATGCAATCGGACTTTCAAATCCGGGGGTTGCTAATTTTAAAGAGGAATTGGAAAAAATTGAAAGGAAAAATAGTGTTGTTATTGCTTCAATTTATGGGGCAACACCTGATGAATTTTCATCATTGGTTTGTGAGGTTCAAGAATTAGTTGACATGATTGAATTGAATATTTCTTGTCCTCATGCAATGGATGGTTATGGTGCTTCTATTGGACAGGATTGTAATTTAAGTCATACAATTGTTTCAGCAGCAAAAGATGCTTCTGATGTGCCGATTATTGCTAAGTTAACACCTAATGTAACTGATATTACTGAAATTGCAAAAACCTGTGAAGATGCAGGTGCTGACTGTTTATCTTTAATCAATACATTAGGTCCGGGAATGAAGATCAATATTGATGTTGCTCGTCCAGTTTTATCTAATAAATTTGGAGGTATGAGTGGTCGTTCAATTAAGCCAATAGCTATTAGTAATGTTTATTCCGTTTATGAATCAGTTGATATTCCGTTAATTGGTGTTGGCGGAATTTATAATTGGGAAGATGTTGTGGAATTTATTTATGCGGGTGCAAGAGCAGTTCAAATAGGTACTGCTATAATGGATGAAGGTGTTGAAGTATTTGACCATATTAATGAAGGTTTGGAAAGATTCATGACTGAAAAAGGATTTTCATCTATTGATGATATGGTTGGACTTGCACATAGGGAGTTGTAATTATGATTAATGAACCAAAAATTGTTGAAATAACTGATATTATTGATGAAACTCCTACAATTAAAACTTTCAAATTTGATTGGAATATGAAATCATTAGGAAAACCGAATCCTGGGGAATTTGTAATGATTTGGAACTTTAAAAATGAAAAACCAATGTCTATTGCTCAGATTAATGATAATGAATTGGCAATTACTGTTAAAAATATTGGTGAATTTACCTCTCAATTACATGATTTAAAAATTGGGAATCAAATTGGTGTTAGAGGTAGTTATGGTAATGGATTTAATAATTCATTTGAAGGCAAAAAAATCTTAGCAATTGGTGGAGGAGTTGGAATGGCTCCTATTAATGCAATTGTTTCTGACTTAATCAAAAAAGGAAATAAAATTGATGTTGTTGCAGCAGCAGTCACTAAAAATGAATTATTATATGCTACTTCACTTGAAGAATTGGGTGCTAATGTTCATCATTGTACTGATGATGGCAGTTTCGGATTTAAAGGTTTTGCAACAGATTGTACTCGTAATTTACTTCAAGATTCAACTTATGATTATGCATTTGTTTGCGGACCTGAAATAATGATGAAAGGAATATTTGATATTCTTGAAGAAGCAGGAATATCTGCACAATATTCTCTTGAAAGATACATGAAATGTGCAATCGGCATATGCGGTCAATGTTGTGTGGATAGTGAAGGTTGGAGAATATGTGTTGAGGGGCCCGTTTTTGAAAATGATAAGATAAATAAAATCACTGAATTTGGAAAATACAGAAGAGATGCATCTGGTGTTAAATATTAAATTAAGGTTGATAATATGGGAATTGAAATTGAGAAATATTTAAATTTTCCAGTTCTTTTAATTTGTTTTTTATTAATAACCTCATTAATATTCATATTTCCTGCTTTAAAAATGATTGTTTTGGGAGCTATTTTGGCTTATTTAGTTAGACCAGTAGCTTTTAAGATTCAATCAAAATTAAAATTTTCTTCTGTTTCTATATTGATTGCAATGGTTATTGTTTTGATTCCATTAATTGCTCTTGTAGGGTATATTTCATATGAACTTTCTTCAGTTGCATCAACTATGCTTGCATCTAGTTCTACTGCAGATATTAATGAATCTATTTTAAAATTAATAACCTATTTGCATATTGATGTTAATCCAAATGAGATTTCTCAATCTATTATTTCTTCATTTGAAACAATTGCAAGCTATGTTATGAATTATGGTGTAAGTTTTTTAGGTAAATTTGCTAATCTTACTTTGGATTTATTTATTTTGGTTTGTTCGGTATTTTATTTTGTTAGGGATGGAGATAATTGTTTAAATTTTATTAAAAGTTTTGTTCCAGAGGGTTCTGTTGAATTTTTTGATAAAACTGTTGATAATATAAAAGATGTGTTGAAAAGCATATTTTATGGTCACTTTTTAACTGCAGTAATAATTGGAATCTTCGGATGCATTGGCTATTCTATTTTGGGTTATCCATTTGGAATATTTCTAGGTGTTTTAACTGGTATTTTACAATTAATTCCAATATTCGGACCATGGCCAATCTATTGGACTTTGTTTTTCATTGATGCGTTAAGTGGAAATTATCCAAGGGCAATAATGGTCTTATTATTCGGTTTTTTCTTAAGTACTATTGATATGTATATAAGACCAGCTCTTTCAAGCCATTATGCAGATATTCATCCTTTAATTTTACTTGTAGGGTTCTTAGCAGGACCTTTAGTATATGGGATTGTTGGTTTTATTGTGGGACCTTTAATTTTAGGAATAACATATACAGTTTTGGATAGTTATAGAAAAGAATATCTTATGAGGGTGGAATAAATGCAGAGAAATGTTGTTATTTTAGATATTGATTATGTCACCTATGAAAATAAGCCAGTTATTAGGTTATTTTCAAAAGATGGTGATAAAAACATTATATTACTTGATGATACCTTTGAACCATATTTATATGTTATGGCTGATGATTTAGATAAGTGCATTGATGAAATTCAAAATAATTTTGATGTTGTTTGCATTGAAAAAGTAAATAAAAAAGACTTCCAAATTGAAAAGGAATTTTTAAAAGTTACATTTAATCATCCTCAAGAACTTGCAAAAAACAGGGATGCTTTAAGAGATTTGGAAAGTGTGGTCCAGATTAGAGAATTCGATATTCCATTTTATAGAAGATATTTAATGGATCGGGATGTTATTCCCATGACTGAAGTAGTTGCAATTGGTGATAAAATTGATTCATTTCTTGATTTAGATTCAAATAAACAGGACATTGAAATTATTAAACTTACAGATGAATTAAAACGTTCCCCCGATTATCCGCGAGAGTTTCGTATTTTGAGCTTTGACTTGGAAGTTAGAAATCCTCATGGAATGCCAAACTCTGAAATTGATGAAATCATAATGATTGGTGTTTCAAGTAACTTTGGGATTAATCAAGTTATTTCAACTAAAACAAATTCTGATTGCCGTGATGATTTTGTAAATCAAATGAACTCTGAAAAAGAAATGATTGAAGAATTTGTCAAAATCATTAAAGAAAATAATATTGATATTATTGTGGGATATAATTCAGACAACTTTGATTTCCCATATCTTAAAGACAGGGCTAAAATATTGGGAATTGATTTAGATATTGGAATGGACGGATCAGATATTAGATTTATTAGAAGAGGATATGCTAATGCGGCATCTTTTAAAGGTTTAATTCATGTTGATTTATATTTGGTCATGAGAAGATACATGACTCTTGAGAGATATACTCTTGAAAGAGTTTATTATGAATTATTTGGTGAGGAAAAAATTGATGTTCCGGGGGATAGGATTTGGGAGTTCTGGGATAATGGAGGTGAAGAATTAGATAATCTGTTTGATTATTCTCTTGATGATGTTGTATCAACATTAAAAATTGCCGAACAAACCTTGCCCCTTAATTTAGAGCTCACTCGTATTATTGGTCAGCCTTTGTTTGATGTTTCTCGTATGGCAACGGGTCAACAAGCAGAATGGTTCTTAGTAAAACAAGCTTATTTTGATAATGAGGTAGTTCCAAATAAACAGGGAGCTAATTTTGCAAATAGGGCGGCGGCTGAAGATAATGAAGGGGGTTATGTAAGGGAACCTGAGAAAGGGTTACATGAAAATCTTGTTCAATTTGATTTTAGAAGCCTATATCCAAGTATTATTATCTCAAAGAACATATCTCCAGATGTAATGTATTTGGGGGATGTGGATAATGAAGAAGATTATAATATATCTCCTGAGCATGGTCTCAAATTTAAAAAAGAACCACAAGGTTTTATTCCTTCAGTCATTGATAAAATATTGCAGGAACGTTTTAGAATCAAACGTGAAATGAAAGCATCTGATGATGATACCGAGAAAAAAGCATTAAATGTACAACAACAAGCTATTAAAAGATTAGCAAATACTATGTATGGTATTTATGGTTTTCCAAGATTTAGGTGGTATTCATTCGAGTGTGCAAAAGCCATTACTTCTTGGGGAAGACAATACATTAAATCATCAATAAAAAAAGCTGAAGAATATGGTTTTTATGCAATATATGCTGATACTGATGGTTTTTATGCTAAATATAAAAAAAAGGATAAGAGAAATTAATTCTCTTATTTAGTTATTTTTATGTAGTTTTTAGCTGATTTAGCAATGCAATATTTGTTTGCAGAACTTACAATAGCTTTATGTTTTCCAACACTCAATGATTTTACATTAAATTGTGCAATTCCTTTTGAATTAGTTTTTACAGTATAAGTTTTGAATTTTTTACCAGTATAAACTTTGATCTTTACTTTAACGCCAGGAATAACTTTTTTGGTTTTTGTGTTTTTTACAGTAACTTTAAAGTATTTATTTGTTCCTTTTTTAGCAGTTAATTTTGCAGGATATAATTTAGTTGGAGCTTTAACAACTACTATTTTGGATACTACTTTTGAAGCAGCATAATTTTTGGAATCTGCACCTCTAACTTCAACTTTATAAGTTTTCGGTTTTAAATCAATTGATAATTTTAATTTACCGTCCACTCCGGTTTTTCCATTAAATTTGTAGTATTTGTAATTTGAAATGTATACTCGGATGTCAACTTTTGCAGCATAAATCGGTGCATTGCTTTTTTTAGTGTTAATTAACTTTATTGTAAAGTATTTTCCTTGTTTGTAGTATGCGGTTACTTTTGGCGCACTGATTTTTGCAGTAGCTTTTTTAACTTTAATATATTTGGTAACTTTGCTTGAACTGTATCCTACTGCACCACTCACAACAATTTTATGTTTCCCAACTGAAAGCGGTGCTTTAAATTTAATATTTCCATATTTGTCAGTTTGGAAAAGATAATTTGCTGATTTTGAACCAGTATATAATTGGACAAGAACATATGCTCCAGACACTCCTTTACCTTTTTTATCAGTAACTTTGATGGCTGCAGTATTTCCAGTGTTATAATTAATAGTTAAACCAGATGTAATCTTTATTGTAACTGGTTTTGGTGTAATAATAATTTTACTGCTTGCCTTATTATTTATAATATTTACAGTGTCATTGTTGCTTACAGTTAAATTGTACTTTCCAGGAATTAATCCTTTAACAGATATTATGCCTATTCCATTTGTGTCAGTCTGAATGTAATAGTTTTTGCCGGCGGTTTGAGGCATGTTTAAATGTAGAATGATTCCTGGCACAGGTTCCCCATTATCTGCATTTATAACAGTAATGGTTAAATTTTTGTTACTTCCATATTGTTCGTTGTATTTATCAATAGTAATGTTGATTTTTGCTTTTTCAATAGTTAAATTAACTTTATTTGTTGTTAATTTCACATTGTCGCCACTTTTCAATTCAACAGTGTTATTGCCAACATTTAAGTATTTAATTACAATTGTATTGTTATTGAAATCATATCCGAATATCTTGCTTGTTTTAAAGTTTACAATACCATTTTTGTCAGCAGTTCCTGTAATCTGGTTTATAACATTTTTACCAATAAGTAAGTTTAATTTAAAACCAGTTAAATTTTCAGTTGCATTATCAATATCGGTTAATCTAAATGTAAAATTACCATTTTTGTATTGATTTTTAGTATTAATCCCTTCAATTTTAACATTGTAAATTCTGTTTATTGTAACATTTTTTGATTTAACAGTTTCATTAGCAGTATAAACAAGGGTTATTGTTGAGGTAGTAATATTCCTTGATAATGGATAATTGAATATTATTGTATTATTTATAATTCTAAAATCAGTTATATTAATTGCTTTAGTGATATTTCCATCTTTATATGTTAATGTAACATTAAAATCATCTTTTACAAGTTCTTTTGGATCGATACCATTTGTAACATTGATAGGCACTTCAACAATTTTGGTACTGTTTACATCAACTGAAGTTGGTGCTTGGATTGTATAATTTCCAAAAATTGTTAAAACAATGTTTTTTGAAGAATTAGTGTAATTTTCATTACCTAAATAGCTAACAAGTAAATCATGTTTACCAAGAACTAATGCGTCTTTAATAATGACTTTCGAATTATTATAATCAAATTTTATTGTTTTTGTTCCTTCTTTAACTGTTAAATTTTTAACTGTAATTCCAGCAATGACTTTAGATTTATTGGTATCGTTTACAGTTAAATCAATTGATTTTATTTTTTCTTTTTCATTTATTGATACAGTATCGCTAGAAACAATCATTGTATCCACTTTATGTGGTGTTGTTGGATTGGACGGTTCAATTGGTTTGTCATCCATAACCACATCAGATCCGTCATCAGCTAGTCCTATGGTATCATCTGCAGATATTTCACTAGCACAAACAGATCCTATACTCATTAATAGGAATATTGCCATTGCTATTAATAAGATATAAGAGTCTTTAAGTTTCATAACTTTATTTTCCTCCTTAAATGAATCATTTTTCGTAAAATTAGTCATATTTTTAATATTAATAATTTTAATTTTATATGCACTTATACATTTGTACATTTTTATTATATAATCATTTTTATTTTAAACGTTATAAATTAAAATTTAATTTAATTTGCATCAATCGAAGTGTGAATATTCATCATCGTGATTTTTATAAAAAAAGAAAATGAAGAATGATACTATTCTTCTAGGTAAGAATCTAAATCGATATTCAAATCGTCACAAATTCTTTTTAATTGTTCGTATAATTTTTCATCAATGGATATTCCATTAGTTTCGGCTTCTTTGACTCTTTTAACTTCTAAATCACCGGGCACTGGGATATTTTCACCAGTAGATCTTACTTGAGATATAAAGTCTTCGGTGTTTGCTTTAAACTCATCAAAGTCACCAAATTTGGAAGGATCGATTACAATATATAAGTCTCCTTTTGTACAATTTTTATCAGGTGATGCGGTACCAGTTACTTCATGACCATATCCTGCCTGTACTAATGGTCCGGTTAATATTTCAATCAATAAGGATAATGCATATCCTTTAAATCCACCGAATGGTAAAATTGATCCTTTCAATGCTTCTTCGGGGTCATTAGTTGGATTTCCATTTGCATCTAATGCCCATCCATCTGGCAAATCCAATCCTTTTCTTTTGGATTCAAGTATTTTTCCACGTGCAGTAACTGATGTTGCCATATCTACAGTAATGTAACTGTCAGATGGAATACCTAAAGCAATAGGGTTAGTTCCTATTAATGGTACTTTACCTCCTATAGGAGCAATAGCCGGATCAGTGTTTGCGATTACAAGTCCAATACAGTTTTCTCTTAAAGCCAAGTCACTGTAAAATCCAGTAACTCCAAAGTGGTTAGTATTGTGGACACCAACACATGCAATACCCATTTCTTTTGCTTTTTTAATTGCGATTTGCATGGCTTTGTAGGATACTGCTTGTCCAAATCCGCTGTTACCGTTAATCAATGCCATTGCAGGAGTTTCTTTTTCGATTGTAATATTTTCATCTAGGTTAATTGTTCCGGCTTTAATACTAATAAGGTATTGTGGGAATCTGCCGAGTCCGTGTGATGTGAATCCTTTTAAATCTGCATCAACTGTAGCTTCTGCAACTAATTCCTGATCTTCTTTACTAGCTCCTAATTCCTTTAATATTTCTTTTACAAGAGCTGTCTCATTATCCATCATTATTTTCATCATATCAACTCAATTTAAATTAGTATTCAAGTTCACTGCCTTCAAATGATTTAACTTTGATTGTTTCATCATCAGTCACTTTACCAATGATTTGACAGTTACAATATTCATCTAAAGTACTCATAATTTTTCCCGCTTCTTCTTCATCACAGATAACAACAAAACCGACACCCATGTTGAAAACTTTATACATCTCTTTGATGTCTACTCCTTGTTCGTAAATAAGTTTGAATATTTCTGGAACTTCTGGAAGGCTGTTGATCTCATATCCTACACCTTTTTTCAAACGTCTAAGGTTAGTGAAACCCCCTCCAGTAATATGAGCAAGACCATTAATATTGTATTCTTTTTTGAATAGAGCAACAATAGGTTTTACATATAATTCAGTCGGCCTAATTAATTCTTCACCAATGGTTGTTTCACCATTAGGCATTTTGTCATCAACAGAAAATCCCCCTTTATCAAAAATTGCATTTCTAGCTAAACTGTATCCGTTAGAATGAATACCATTACTGTTGATACCAATTAAAACATTTCCTGGCTGTATACTTTCACCAGTAATAATTTTATCAATGTCTACAAATCCAATACCAGTTCCTGCCAAATCAAAGTCTTTAATGATTCCTGGAAGAGATGCTGTTTCTCCACCAATAATTGCAATTTTTGATTCATTAGCACCTTTAACAAGACCTTCAGCAATTTCTGCTGCTCTTTCAGGATCTGGTTTTTCAACAGCAAGATAATCTACTAAAGCTATTGGTTCTGCCCCAACACATAAAATGTCATTAACAACCATAGCAATACAATCAATACCTACGGTATCATATTTGTTCATCATTTCTGCGATTAAAATTTTACTTCCAACACCATCAGTACTCATTGCAATAGCTTTATCTCCTAATTTTACTAAAGCTGCATAATGACCACTGTCTGTAATAATATCTCTACATTCTAATGTTGATTTGAGTTTATCTGCTAATTTTGAAACAGTAATTGCTTCTAAATCAATATCAACACCTGATTCTGAATATGTAACCATTTTAACACCTATTGTTTTAAAAATAAATAATGTTGTAGTTAAACAACATATATCATAATAACATTTGTTCTAATTAGTATTTATTTATTATTAATGTATTCTTACACAATCTAAGTTAATTGGAGTTTTTGTCTCAATCTTGTAACTTCTATGTATTGAAGATGCAAGATCCACAGTTTTATATGGATCTCCATGACAAGTGATAACCTTTTCAGGTCTTGGATTAAGTCTTTTAACGTATTCCATTAATTGTCTTCTGTTAGAATGACCACTGAATCCGTTAATTGTTTTAATTTCCATTTCAACATTGAAAATTCTAGTTTTCCCATCATCATCTTCAAGTGGAATTTCTTTCCAACCTTTTTGAACTCTCCTACCCATTGAACCTTCGGACTGATATCCTACAAAGATTAAAGTGTTTCTTTCATCTTCACATAACCATTTGAAGTATTCTACTGAATTACCTCCAGTTAACATACCTGATGTGGATAAGATAATTGCGGGGTCTTGACTTTCAACAATTTCTTTTCTTTGGTCATGGTTTTGAACTTTATTAAACATGTCTGAAACAAATGGATTTCTGCCCATATGGAAAATTTGGTCTCTTAAGTCTTTACTTAAGTATTCTGGTCTTGCTGTGTGAATTGCTGTTGCTTCCCAAATCATTCCGTCAATGTAAATCGGCACTTCTTCGATTAATCCATGTCTCATGTATTCTTCTAAAACTACCATAAGTTCCTGTGCTCTTCCTACGGCAAATACTGGAACTAATACTTTTCCACCACGTTTAAGAGTTTTATAGATTGTTTTCATCATTTCTTTTTCAGCATTATTTCTGGAAGGTTGAATATCTTCTTTTCCACCATATGTGCTTTCCATAATTACTGTTTCAGCACGTGGGAAACGTATGGTTGCAGGTTCAAGTAATCTGGATGGTTCGTATTTAAAATCTCCAGTATATACTAAATTATGAGCTCCGTCTCCAATGTGCATATGGGAGATTGCTGAACCTAAGATATGTCCTGCATTATGCAATGTTAATCTTATGTCTGGTGAGATGTCAGTCACTTCACCATAATCTAATGTTATTGTATTTTTAATTGCTTGTTTTACATGCTTTGATGTAAATGGTAAAGGGTTACCTTCTCTGTGAGCAATATCCAGATGATCAAATTGTAAAAGAGTGGTTAAATCTCTAGTTGGGGTTGTACAGTACACTGGTCCATCATATCCGTAATGGAATAAGTAAGGTACAAATCCGCAATGGTCTAAGTGAGCATGAGATATGATGACTGCATCTAATTCTTCAATTGAAAATTCTGGCGCATTCAAATAAGGGAATGCATTTTTATTATCTGATGCAGCAACGTTTACTCCACAATCTAATAGAACACGACTGTTTGGTGTTTGTAAGAGCATGGATGAACGTCCAACTTCTTTAAATCCGCCCATTGAAGTAACTCGTGCCCAGTCATTTGGGTATTTGCTTCCTTGGTGAATTTGACGTCCAAGACGTTGTAATAATTTTTTTCTGTCTTTACTACTATTTTTTTGAATAGTTCTAATTTTTCCAATAATGTCTGAACTTATTGGTGGGGTTCTTAATATTTTAGGAGCCCATCCGGTATTTTTAACAATATTTCTAGAAGTGACACCATATTTTCCAATAACGAGGCCTGGTTTTTTAGCAGTAATAACTACTTCTCCAGTTACAGTATCAAAATAAATATCAGTAATTTCAGCTCCGTCTGGAACAATTTCATGAATTTTATTTATTGTTGATTCATTATCAAGTAATGCGCTTTTATCTGATCTGATAATTATTCTTTTTCTAAGTTCTTTTGCAAGTGATCTTATTAAGTCACCATTTTCTGTTATTATTTCTGGATTTTTGGTATAAACTACTACTTCAGGTCCTTCGAATTCTACTTTTGAAACCTGAATCTTATTAGGTAGTTTTTGCAAAATCTCTTTTTTAATATCTTCTAAAATATCTGAAGCCATATAATCCCTTCAAAAAAAGTTAGTGTATTAGAATAGTTTATGAAAAGCTTTAAGCCATAATTAGTTAAATTTCATAAACTATATACACATTTTATATAAAAAAATAGTTAGTTATGAAAAATTAGTTTTGCTTATATTTTATCCAAAATCTCTTTTACTTTTTCATTATCTAACATTTCAAAGCCGTCTTTATCTACTTTAGCGACTAAAAATCCGTTTCCAGAATAAGTGTCACGTTCGGCAGCAGCTCTGATAGCTCTTATAGCTAATTCAAGTCCTTCATCAACTGATAAATCATCTCTAAATCTGTCTTCAAGAACACCGTAAGCCACGATGGATCCTGATCCAGTTGAAATGTAATTATCTTTAATCATACCGCCAGCAGGATCTAATGAATAAATGGATGGTTCATCTTCATCCATACCTCCAAGTAATATTTGAACATACATTGGTCCTGAACGTAAAATGTTTGCAGTTAATGATGCTGCGGCTTTAACACTAATCTCATCATTGTTTCTCATTTGATATAATGAGGTTTCTGCACCAATTACTTTCATTAAACTTTGCGCATCTCCAACAGAACCTGCAATGGTTGTTGCAATGTGATCATCAATTTTAAATATTTTTTCTGCTACTTTGTGAGCTACTAAATTTCCCATAGTTGCTCTTCTTTCAGTTGCGAATACAATCCCATCTTTACAAGTAATTCCGACGGTTGTTGTACCTTCTACGATTTTATCTTTCATTTAAATACACCTCATTTAAGTATTTAAAATATCTTATTTCAACTACTCATAGGTTAATATAACAAAATAAATTAACACGACTGTATTAATTTTATTTAAAATCAGAATCAATAATTAGTATAAACTAACAATACTATATTATTCAATTAGAATATATAAACTTTTCTTTCTAAAGGTGACTAAAATGAAATATAAAAAAATTGGTGATATTTTAATTTTAGATAATAAATACTCAGATAATAATTTTGATGAATTATCTAGGAAGCATAATGTAAAAACTATAATGAAAATTGACCATATTCAAGGAACTAAAAGAGAACCAATTTATAAAATTCTTTATGGGGAAGAAACTGAAACAATACACAGGGAAAATGGTTGTTTATTTAAATTAGATTTAAGTAAAGTAATGTGGTCTAAAGGTAATAATAATGAAAGATTAAGAATTGCTAAGTTAGTTGATGATGATGAAACCGTACTTGACATGTTTGCAGGTATTGGCTATTTCTCCATTCCCATTGGTGTTCACTCAAATCCAAAAAAAATTATTCCAATTGAAATAAATCCAAATTCTTATCATTTTTTATGTGAAAATATTAGATTAAATAAATTAACTAATGTAACTCCTATTTTAGGAGATTGTATGATGAAAACTCCTAAATTTAAGGCGGATAGGATTTTAATGGGATATGTAAAAACAACTCATCATTATTTAAAAATAGCTATTGATAGTCTAAATAAAGGAGGAATTCTTCATTATCATGAAACAGTTCCAGAAAAATTAATAAATACCCGGCCCATAGAAAGAATTAAAGCTCAAGCCGGAAATAGGGATGTTGAATTATTAAAAATAAATAAAATAAAAAGATATGCTCCTGGAGTAGAGCATGTTGTTATTGATGCTTTGATAAATTAGATGCTTTTTTTAATAAATTATCATTTAACCATTCGCTATTAATGTATTTTTCATAAATACATAATCTTTCAGTTAATTTAAAACCTGCATCAATTGTTAATTTTTTAAGTTCATTAATCCCTGGCCATGGAGATGTGATATTCACATAATCCCGACTTACTGGTGAAACTCCACCCCAATCATCAGCACCACATAATAAGAATATTTGTGCAGTTTCATTGTTTAAGTTAGGGGGAACTTGAATACTTACATCAGTATCTCCAAATAAAAGAGTTCCTGCAATTACAGTCTTAATCATATCTAAAAAACTTGGTTCTGGCCAATTTTCCATTTCAATTCCAGGTATTGGTGTGAAATTTTGGATAATTACTTCTTGAATATGTCCATATTTGTCATACAAATCTCTAATTGCAATTAACGATTCGGCAATTTCTTCTTTTGTTTCTCCAATTCCAATTAATATTCCCGTAGTATATGGAATTTTAAGTTTTCCAGCATTTGATATGGTTTCAAGTCTTAATTTCGGATTTTTTCCAGGACTTTTATTATGTGCAGGCAATTCCATTAATCTATTTGATGTGTTCTCAAGCATTAATCCTAGAGATGCATTGACTTCTTTTAATCTTTTCAAATCATCAAAACTAAAGTTTCCACCATTTGTATGTGGCAGTAGACTTGTTTCATCTAAAGTCATTTGACATATGTCTATGATGTAGTCTATCATTTTTTCATAGCCATACTCGGCTAATTTGAGTTTAACAACTTCTTCTTTATCAGCATCTTCACCAAAAGTAAAAAGAGCTTCTTTACAACCATATTTCTCAGCTTCTTTCAAACTTTCCAAAACTTCCTGTTTTGTTTTAAGAATTATAGCTTCAGGATCGTCAGATTTTTTTTTAAAATTACAGTATCCACAGTCATTTCTGCAAATTTCAGTTAATGGTATGAATACATTTTTAGAATAAGTAATAAGGTGATTCTCCCTATATTGAACAGTTTTTAACATATAATTGATTATTTCATTATCTGTTGCATTTAAAATATGGAGAATATCTTCTTTGTTTAATTTATTTTGCATTTTAATCTTCATGTTCTGAAACAGTCACTTCCACATATAATGGAGGTAGTTCGTTTCTATCTTCCCATATGGCAATTACCACATCAAAGCCTAAGAGTTCAAACACTTTATATGCAACTACAAGCCCCATTGATTCAAGTTCATCTTTCATTCTGGTAAATCCATGTTCATCAATAGAGGTAGTATTTCCTTCACTTTTTTGGATGTTTTTGTCTCCATACTGCAATATTTCAGAAATCTTTTCAGAGCTTGCATTTAATTCGGTCCCTCCAAGAATTTCTCCGATTTCACTAAGTTTGGAGTCAAATTCATTTATTGGAATGATTTTCCTTGATCTTCCTCTAACAATGAGTATTCTATCATTGTTAATTGCAGGTCTTGAACCTTTAAATGATTCAAAAAATCCCATTACTTGTCCTGCAATTTCATAACTTTTTTTCATTAAATCAGATCCTATTAGATATCTAGTTCAGATTTTAATTCGCCCATTGTAGTTACTTTTTCAGCATATGCATTATGTCTATGGATACTTTCTTGATTTTCCTGACGTGCTGTGATTAATGTGTCATCTGGCAAATTAGCATATTTATTAGCAATTTTTTCCATCATATTTCTAACACAATCTTCAACAAAAACAGGTTTTCTATGTGCATTCATAACAGTTGCATTTTCATCAGGTCTTTTGAGTAATTCACAAACAGGCGAACTCATTGAACTTTCGATAATGTCTATAAGGTCTTCCGCTTTAACTTTTTTATCTTCTGGAACTTCAATTAATAATGTTCCAATGCCTCTTTGGTTATGTGAAGCAAAAGTAACAGTATCTAAAACTTTTTGTGTAGTCTCTTCATCTAAGAATTCTAATAATTTATTTTTATCAGATTCTCTTACAGATTCTTGTGCACATGGACAAACAGTCATTCCAATAACTTCTGCACCAACGCTTTTTCTGATTTTAATGTTTCCCTTTTCATCTCTAAATCCAATAGCTTTTGCTATTAATTTACTCATTTCCTGAGTTTTATTTTTGGTAACAGGTGACTCTTTCATAAACATGTAGTCTGTTGTCATTGAAATTTCAACACGTTTTGCATATTCATGTTTGGTCATCATTTTTTCAACAATTTTTGCACATAATGATTCAATGTCTACAGTTGGATCTTTAGCAACACTTTCAAGTACTTCACTAATAGCTTCCGGGTTTCTAGACATGTGTACTCCTTTTTGATCATTTGGCAAGTCTACAAATGCATCAAATGTAGGTAATAAAATTATTGGTCTTTTATTTGTTCTATCTAATTGTAATAATTTTTTAACTCCTGTAACACCTACTCTAGTTAATTTTATAGGTATACTTGGAGCATCGTCTTGAGTATCGGGTAAGCATACTGCCAATTTCATAACCTCTAAGTTTTATTTCTAATATTATATTGTATTGTGTTTTTTATTTATATAGTTTAACGAAATTTGGTTGTTTTTAGTTATATTTTCATTAGAATTGTAGTTTTATTTTACAAATTTACAATAAAATAAATATATTAAAAAAATTTGAAAATTTTTATATTAAGTAGAAACTATCTTTCAAAAGTAATTTATAAAATGTTTGAAGATCCCATATCTTCTTTAATAACATCTAAAACAGTTTGTGTATAAGTTCTTTCTATGATCGGATCTTTTAGCAATTCTTTAATAAATCCGTTTAATTCGTTTGTGTTTCTGAATTTTGCAATTAAGAATGCATCGTATTCTCCAGTAACGTCATAGATTCCAACTACATTTTTGTTAAAAAAGGTTTTTTCTTCCCAATTTTTGAGTTTTCCACCTTTTACTCTTACTCCGATAATGGTGGTTAAAACGAAACCTAATTTTTCATGATCAATAACTGGTGAGAATTTTTTAATAACTCCAGATTTTACCATTTTATCAATACGGTTATGAACTGTTCCTACTGATACATCTAAGCTACGTGAAATTTGTCTATATGAAGTTCTCACATCCTCATTGATTATTTTTAAAATTTTGATATCAGTATCATCTAACTTGATAACATTATCCTTTGTTTTTACCATTGTTATATACCTCTTATTTTATTTAATATAAAATTGGTTAATTTATTTTAATCAACCTTATCATTCATAATATATTTTTCATGATATTTAAAACTTTATAATATATTTTTTATTTTTTATTTATTTTTTTTAAAAATTAATAATATTTATTTATTTTTTTAGTATTTCTTATAAAAATATAGTTCATTATATTATATTTTTTAAATTTTACTTTGTAATTGGATAAGAATGTTTTTAATATTCTCAATAGATGCATCTGTTTTCATACCTAATGGTTTAAAATGGGTTTTCACTGCTATAAATCCTTCTTTTTTAAGTTCATCTAAAATCAAGTCGAACTTTGGAGCACTAATCTTTAATGTTTTGCAGATGAGGTGAATATCAAAGAATGTTGCCGGAGCATTAGCTTCATCATGACATTTATTTAATAATTTCAAAGCTTCTTTTTCACTATTGATTTTTTTATTTTCAGTTTCTTCAATCATTTTTTGAATAAATTCTCCATTTTGGATAGGGCCTAACCATAAAGGGCCTGCATGAATTAGTTTTTCACCACAAACTGGACAAATTGCATCAATAGAACTAGCTAGGCCATTACTTGTTTGTCTGTGAAGACAATTTTTACAATGGCTAATATAACCAATATTGTTCAATGTTTCATCTGTTCTTTTTGAACCTTTTTTAATTTCAAGGTATAATCTCATGTAATGTTCAGTACTATGAGACATTTTTACATCAATGCATTTTGCATATTTTGAAAGAGTTAGTGCAACAAAACCTGCTAATATTCTAATTCCTGTTTCATGACAGTATTCACTTTTGTAGGGTTTTGCATTATATTTACGTATACACGGTTCTTTATAGGTTCCACATAGGGCAGATGTATCTGTTGCTGTAACACATAATAGGGAATTTCTTTTAGCACAATAACCGGATGAATCAAGAAATGGGGATGGTGTTCCAAACGGATCAATATCAATTACATCAAATTCTCCACGTTTCATTCTTAAAAACATACTTGCATCATGTTGGTATACTTCAATATCTTCTAAATTGTTTAATTTTATGTTGTGTTTTTCGTAATGATTTGCTGTCTCACTTATATCATTAATGGAAATTTCACCTACTCCGTCAATTTCATTCTTATAACGGATGCCTCGTATTCCACTTCCTCCAAATAAATCACAAATATTTATTTCTCTTTTTTGTTCTTTTTGGAATACTTGTATTGCAAGTATTGATAAATCCCTATTTAATTCCATATGGGGATTGTAAAAAACTGGAGCATCAGAAGATACCTTATCAAATTCTGGAAATTCAATTTTTGTTAATCCTTCTTCAATAGTTTTGATTTTATATTCTTCCATTAATTCTCACTCTTAAATTGTTTTATTTTATTAAGTAATGTTTTAAATATTATTAGATTTAAAGATTAGTATAGATAATTTTAATTTATATTAATTGGTGATTATGGTGTCAAACATTAAAGTTCCTATTGCAAAACCAATAATTGGAGAAGAAGAAATAGAAAATGTGGTTGAAGTTTTAAAATCTGGAATGATTGCTCAAGGACCAAGAGTTGCTGAATTTGAGCAAAAATTTGCTGATTGGGTTGGAGCTAAGTATGGTATTGCTGTTAACTCCGGAACTGCTGCATTGCATGTTGCATTGCTCTCTTGTGGTATTGGTGAAGGGGATGAAGTAATTACAACTCCATTTACATTTATTGCAACCGGAAATTCAATTTTATACACTGGTGCAAAACCGGTTTTTGCAGACATTGACTTAAAAACATATACTATGAATCCTGAGTCTATTGAAGCATTAATAACTGAACATACAAAGGCTATTTTACCAGTTCAGTTATATGGACAATCTGCAAATATGGATAAAATCAATGATATTGCAGAAAAACATGGTTTAATGGTCATTGAGGATGCCGCACAAGCTCATGGTGCAACCTGTAATGGTAGGAAGGTGGGCAGTTTAGGGGATATGTCATGTTTTAGTTTTTACCCTACTAAAAATATGACAACTTCTGAAGGTGGAATAATAACAACTGATGATGAAGAATTGGCTGAAAATGCTAAAATATTCAGAGCTCATGGTGCAAGCGTAAGATATCATCACGATGAAGTAGGTTATAACTTCAGAATGACTGATATTTCCGCAGCTATTGGTCTTGCTCAATTAGATAAAATTGATGGATTTAATGATAAAAGAATTAAAAATGCAGCATATCTAAATGAAGGTTTAAAAGATGTTGATGGAATTATCACTCCGTATTGTGCATATGACTCAAAACATGTATATCATCAATACACTATCAGAGTTGAAGGAAATAGGGATGATTGGGTAGATATTATTAATGAATGTGGTGTTGGAACTGGAATCCATTATCCAATTCCATTATATAATCAACCAATTTATAAATCATTAGGAATCACTGGCAATTGTCCAAGAGCAGAACTTGCTGCAAATAGTGTTATTTCTCTTCCAGTTCATCCATCTTTAACAAAAGAAGATTTAGATTTAGTTATTGAAGCTGTTAAAATGGCTTCAGAAAAATTAGCTTAATTGCTAATTTTCTTTTTTTATTTATTTTAACATTTCCTCTACTGTACTTACTTTAGCATCTAAAGTTCTATTTTCAAGGTCTCTTCTATCATCTACTTTTATAACTGTATACACTCTACCAATTCCAAGTTTGAAAATTGCTTCCTGTGCTTTAGCTATTGCAGTGTAAAGTTCTTCTAAATCATCTGCTTCAATTTGTGTTCCCATTCCGGTTAATTGGTAGCTAAGTCCAGAATCTTTTATAGATTGGACTGCTGCAGTCACATACTCTTTACATTCAGTAGTTTCGGTTCCGACAGGCAATATTGCAAAATCACATGTTATCATTTTTTCACCTACTAAAATTATTTATTTATCTTTCTATAAATCAATTTAGTAATGTCTAAATTAAACAAAGATGAATTTAATGATTATATTTTTACAAGGATTAATACATTAATTCATGACTATGAATTGATTAGGGAAGGGGAATTAATTGCTGTTGCATTGTCCGGTGGTAAGGATAGTGTATTAACTTTACATGCACTAAAAAATTATCAAAATCAATTGGATTTTGATTTAGTAGCTATTAGTGTGGATGAAGGAATTGAAGGTTACAGGCAACATGGCATTGATTCTGCTGTTAGTAATGCTAATGAGTTGGGCATTGAATTAATTCAAAAATCATTTAAAGAGGAAGAGGGATTCGCATTAGATGATATCTATCAAGACTTTAAAAGTGCATGCATTCCATGTGGCGTTTTTAGAAGAAATATTTTAAATAAAACTGCATATGAGATAGGTGCAGTTAAAATAGCTACTGGGCACAATTTAGATGATGAAATACAATCTTTTTTAATGAGTTTTGCACGAGGGGATACAATTAAATTCTCAAAATTTGGGCCTGAACTTGATGTTATACATCCAAAATTGGTTCCGAGAATAAAACCATTATGGAACACACCTGAAAAAGAAGTTGGAATGTGGGCTATAATTAATGATATTAATATACATTTAGATGAATGTCCGTATTCTCATTTGTCTCTAAGAGCTAAAATTAAAGAATTTTTAAATGTTAGTGAAGATAAATATCCTGGTGTTAAAAATAATGTGATGGAATCTTTCCAAAAGATATTAACTTTTGAAAATGATATATCTGCAAACCTTAATGAATGTGAATTATGTGGTGAGCCAACTTCATCTAATATTTGCAAGGCTTGCGAACTAAAAGAATTAATTTCTCAGGATTGCGAAAGCCATATATGCAATAAATAATGCTATGAATATAATACCTTCTTTTTTGTCATATTTTTCTTGTGTTTTACCAAATATGAAACATAATAATGTAATAAATATCATAAACATGACATCAACAAGTAAACTTGAATCGAGTGGTATTTCACTTATTGCACTACTTGCACCTAAAACAAATAACATGTTGAAAATATTTGATCCAATTACATTACCTATAACTAATTGATTTTCTCCTTTTTTTAAAGCAGTAAGTGAAGTTACAAGTTCAGGTAATGATGTACCGATTGCTACAATGGTCAATCCTACTAATGTTTCACTCATTCCAAAGGAGATTGCAATAGTTGAAGCACTTTTTACAACTAAATCTCCACCAAGAATAATTCCCACCAGTCCGATAATGATAAAGGATATGCTCTTTTTAGTGCTTAATTTTGGTTTATCTACATCATGTGCATGACTATCTTTTTTTGAAGAATGAATAAGTGAAAATACATAAACAACAATAATTGCAAGTAAAATTATTCCTTCAATAGTGGATATGTTCCATCCAATAATGATAAATGCAGTTAATAGCAATGTAACTCCTATTAGGATAGGCAAATCTCTGTTTAAAACATTTTTTTCCATTAATAAATCGCCAAGTAATGTACCAACACCTATGATGATTAATATATTGAATATGTTACTTCCAATGATATTGCTAACTGCCATTGCATTATTTCCATTAATTGAAGATATTATTGAAACGGCTGCTTCGGGAGCACTTGTTCCAAATGCCACAATAGTTAAACCAACAATTATTGTCGGTACTTTTAGAAGTGATGCAATGCTGCTTGAACCATCAACAAAAATATCCGATCCTTTAATTAAAAATACAAACCCTACAATTAATAATACAACTTGAATAATTATTCCGCTATCCATTTTATTCCTCTTCAATATCTTCTTGTGGTCCTAAATCAGTTACAAGAACTTTATCAATTTGGTGGCCATCAATATCAATAATTTCAAATATGAATCTTCCACATTCATATTTATCTTCTTCATCAGGGATTGTTCCACTGATGCTGAGGATAAATCCTGCAAGAGTAGTATAATTGTCTTCCTCTTCATCAGGTAATGGATCTTCAAATTTAAATAGTTTTTTAAATTTATCAATAGGGTATCTTCCATCAATTAACCAAGTTCCATCTTCTCTTTTAATTGCTTCAGGTTCATCTTCTTCATCAATTCCAGGAATATCTCCTACAATACCTTCAAGCAAATCGTTTAATGTTATTAAACCTTCAACACTTCCGAATTCATCGATTACAAGAGACATATGTACATATCCTTGGTTTTCTTTGAATTCTTTTAATAATTCTAAGGTTTCTAGGTGTTCGGATACAACCAAAGGTTCTTTTATTATAGTATTGATATCAAATTCTTCTTCACTAAACATCACTGAAAGAATGTCTTTTGCTTGCACAACTCCAATAAAATCATCTAATTCTCCTTTTGCTATTGGAAAAATAGATCTTTTACTTTCAACAATTTTTATTTTGTTGATGTCCCTACTATCTTCAAGGTTAATCCAAATAATCTCATTACGTGGAGTCATTATGCTTTCAACTTTTTTATCGTCAAGTTTGAAAACTCTTTTTATAATGTCTTCTTCTTCTTTTTCAATAGTTCCGTCTTCCCTTCCTTCTTTAATCATTAATTCTATTTCTTCTTCGGTAACTATTTCATCATTTTTGTTTTCGATTCTCAATACCCATAGAAGAAAACTACTTGACTTTGCAAGAACAAAACTAGCGGGTTTTGAAATTTTAGAAAGAATTACCATGCTTTTAGCAACTTTAAGAGAAACTTTTTCAGGGTCGTTTAGAGCAATGACTTTAGGTACAATTTCCCCTATTACTAATGTTAAGTATGTAGTTACAAGAACAACCAACACCACACTAATCATGTCACTATATGGTATGAAATAGATTATTTTAGCTAAAGGTTCTGCAAGTGTTATTCCACCAAATGCACCAGTTAAAACACCAATAAGTGAAATTCCAATTTGAACTGTGGATAAAAATTCATTTGGATCTTCTAATAAATCAAAAACAATTTGTGCATTTTTATTTCCATCTTCTAAGTATTTTTGCATTTTTGCTTTTCTTATAGATACAACAGCAAGTTCGGCCATTGATAAATATCCAGTAAGAATAATTAGTATTATAATTATAACTATTTTGAGTGTCGTTCCAATCATTTTAACAAACCATACACTATTATAAATCACTGGCTTTCATAAATCCAGTGTTTCCATATATTTTATCTTGCATTTCTTGAACGGCAAGTGATGCTTCTTCTCTTGTAGCTACTTTTTGAAATATGCGTCTGGATTTTACTTTTATAGTTTTACCACAAACACATTTGCGTGTTGCTACTCCTTCTTTTGCATAAAGTGCACGTCCACAGTCACAACGAAATATAAAATACATGATTTTTTTCCTAAAATTAATAGTAATAATAATATAATTAGTTTAATATATAAAAACTTTCTTTCATCCACCAAATATTTTCATGAATAATGGAATGAAAACTTTTGATGGTAAAATTACTAATGTAGCTATACTAACTCCCAAATTTGTTCCAATAACTACAAGCAATATTCTAAATATATTATTGTTCCATAAATCTTTAAACCCTTCAATTTTAACTAGATTTTTAATATCACTTTGTTTTACTTTTCTGTATTTTGCTTCAGTTAGCCCTGAAAACCATCCTGCGGCAAGTAATGGGTGGATAATAGTTAATGGCGCCACGATACCACCAACAATTGCTGATTGTATTTTGGAACCTGAAAGAATTGATCCAATAAAACCCATTATTACACTAATGACTATAAATTCATAAATATTTCCAGTAATATTTATCCCATTAAAATATGCCAGAAAAAATATCACAACAAATAATATAGGTATCAATGCCAGAAATATTTTAAGCCAAGGGATTCCTTTTTTATCATTTATGATTTCTAGTTCCTTTAAATCAGGCAATGTTTCTGGGTTATCCAAGTATTTTTCAATTCCAGGTTTATGTCCTGCTCCAACGACTGCAATAACTTTATCATAAGGTATTTGCATTATTTTCCCTGCAAGGTATGCATCTCTTTCGTGTACAAGAACTTCATAAACACTAGGGGCTTCATCTTTAAACATTTCCATCATGTCATCAATATTTTCGGAGTTTTTTAGCTCTTCAATATCTATTTCCTCTTCGTCATTATCAAAACCTAATATTGAAGCGATTAGCCCATATGCAAATTTAGCTTTTTCCATAAATCCCATCTTATTCAATGCTCTTTGCAAGGTGGTATTTATTTCACGATCAATAAGAGCAATTGGAATACCTAAATCTTTGCTTGCTTCAATAGCACCAATCATTTCGGAACCTGGGTCTACATCGACTTCTGCTCCAATTTTTGATTGGAAATATCCAAGAAGAGTACTTACTAAAAATAATCCAACTTTATTTTCTTTAATTATTCTAGTAACAGAAATATTGTCATCTTCTTCGATACCATGCATTTTATTTCTTATTTTTGCATATCTTCCCCTATCCAGTTCGATAGCAACAATATCTGGGTGTTGTTCATAAATTGCATCCTTTACTTCATTAACACTTTCTTCAGATACATGAGCAGTACCAATTATTGTTAATAATTCTCTTTTCATTAAAAAAACACTTCTTTGTTAATTATGTTATCATATTATTATTAAATTTGAATATATAAATTTAATCTTTTAATAATGTTAACTCTTGATTTTCATATATGGCGACATTGTTGGAGATATTTTTCAAACTGCAAAGTTCCACATCACTTTCATAGCCCAGTTCGATTAATCGTTTACCAGACCTAGAATTAAAAAATGATTCTTTTAAGGATTCATAATTTCTACTTGCCAATACTGCCGCTTTTGCATATTCACTTAAATTACAATCTGGTAATTCCTGTAAAATCCAGTATAATATTTCACCTGCTGCTAAAAAGTCTTCTATTGCAAATTCTCCTTTAACTCCTGCCATCACAACATCAATGTGGTTATTTGCGATTTCAATACTTTTATTAGCTACTTCACAAGCATTTATAATTGATCCTATAAGAACAGTAGATTTCATGTTTTCAAGTATTCTAGTACCGTTGCTTGTTGTTAAAATGAGGTGATCACTAGTATAATCTTTTATATCGGCTGGTGAATTTCCAAGGTCAAATCCATTGATTTTTTTACCATCACGTTCACCTGCAACAATCCCACCAAGTTTTTCTTTTAGTTTAAATGCTTCTTCTGGTGTAAAACATGGAATCACTTTCTCGAAGTTATTTAAAGCTAATGTTATTGTAGAACTAGCTCTTAGTGCATCAACCATTATTGAGACATCTGAACTTTCACTTTTTTCAAAACTTAATGTAACTTTCATGAGTTAATTTATATCAAAGATTAATATATAATATTATTATGAAAATAGTTACAACACCTATGTGTGAGGAAATTGTTAAATTAGCAGGTATTTCTGATTATTCTATAAATAAAAATCCTGATGATGAAAAAGGGGATTTGGCTATCTTATTATCAGAAAGTAATGTTAAAATGGATAGTTTAACTATTAAAATCAATACTCCTTCACAAGTTTTTGAAAGTATCAAAAAAGTTTCTAAAATCACTAAAAATGAACTATCTGATGAAGAGGTGCTGGTCTTTTTTGAAGATTATAGATTATGTAAAAAATACTTAACTTCTAATTTTAAAAGAGATATCAATGTTAAAGTCTATTCCAATTTTTTAAAGGATATCCTTTTAGATATGGGATTTAATATTGTATTCACTGATTTTAAATATGTAGTTTATCCGGATTATTTAAAAGATAAAGTTGTTGAAAGTGAAAATTTAGTTGAAATTCAGTCTCATGATAATATTTCTAAAAATCCTTTTGAGAAAATTGAGATTAGATATTCCATATTAGAAAATTTAATATAATATATGATGATATAGTTATTAGTAATATTTATTGCATTTTTGAGAGTTGTTGACATGTATGAAACATTAACATTTACTGGTGGAGTTCACAAAAGCGAAGAATTTAAAGAATTAATTGAAGATTTAGGAGGATTTATTCTTCAGGAAAATATTCAACAAATGGAATTAGTTTTAAACATGGCTGTTCCTTTAGAAGATGTGGATAAAGTTGAAGAAAAAGCTAATGAACTTTTAGCAAAAATTTCAATCGCTCCAATGGCAGGTTCTGAAATAGCAATTGTTTCACCAACACTTGCAAGACACCATTTACCTCATGCTGCATGTGACATTTCAGAATATTTGCGTGAATTTGGTGCAAAGGATAACATGTTAGGCCTTGCAAGAGGTGATGGTAAAGGTACTTCTGGAATCACCGAAGAAGAAAAAGATTTAATTAATGAACATGATATTGCTATTTTTTCGTTAGGCAGTTTTGAAAATTGTATTAAAGAAAAAGCATTCTTATATGATGATATTGATATACCGGTGATTGTAACTGGCGCTCCGGATATTCCTGTCGAAGAGCTTCCCGGTGCAGATGCATATGTGGGTGGTTTAGGTAGAATTCCTAGAAGATTGAGAAGAGGACCGGATGTTCGTGCATTGGATAAATTAGTCGAAACATGTGAAAAAATTTTAAATGATAAAAAACGTGAAATGGCTCTTGATCCACCATTAGTTCCATCTATTGTTGTAAAAAATGCAATTGAAAATCAGGTTAGAGAAATTAAAGATGTTTTCTCTCCAGCTCCAGTAACTTCACAATTAGATGGTGTTCGTGTAAAATTGAATTATGATGATTATGCAGATGTAATAAGTAATGTTATTATTGATGATAAAAAATTATCTGAACTTGCTGAGATAAAAAAATCATTCATGTATGATTATATTTTAGTAAAAATTAATAGTGAAAGTTCTCTTGTTGAGAATTCTAACTAACTTCTATTTTTTTCAAATTCTTCTCATTCCAAAGAAATTAATGGCATCTGCTAAATCGTTAAATTGTTCTAGTTCTGTTTCTATGACATTTTCATCAGTCATATCAATACTTAATTCCCCATCAACACTTAATGTGTCTGGGCCACGACCAACAAGTCTTTCAATACCATCAGCACTTAAGATTCTTTCTGCATCAAGTTGATGAACAAAAGATCTTCCAGGAATGATTGCAACATCTTTTATTTCATTCAAATCAAGTTTTTCCAGGTCTTCTTTTGTAATCAAACAAGCTATTTCTTTTTCAACTGCCACTACATTAACACTATCCACTTCTAGTTTATTGAATATTTTGGAAATAAATGGTGCGGCAATTTTTGATGTAATTATAGTTGCTTCACCTGTAATTGGTTTGATAAATTGTAAGAATATTTCATTTTCATCTTTGGCTATTGCAAATGGCCCACCGGTTTCAGGGTCACACAATGGGGTTCCACTCACTCTAAAACTATATTCGCTATTAATTTGTCTAACAAGCTCTGCAAAGTCTTCAACAGGTTGCGATTCAATTCCTTTAAGAATTGGTTCATTTCCAAGAATTAATCCTTCGTTGAATGTATTTGCAAATCTCATTAAAAGCATTCCTTTTGCACCCCATTCTTCTAATATATTGCATGTTTGACGTAATATTTCGCCATCATTAACACCTGGGATTATTACGGCAGCACCAGTTAATTTAATATTTTCACAAAAGATCTTGCATGCTTTAAGAGCTTCTTCAGGGTGCTGATCTTTAACCCATTCTTTTCTAAGTTTAGGGTCTGATGAGAAAATAGTAAATGAAACTTCTTCAACTCCATTATTTATTAATTTTGAAGCAATTTCACTATTTGTTATACCCTTTCCACAAGTATAACTTAAAACAGATGGGATTGATATTTGATTTAAATTTGAGGTTAATGTTTCAAGGTGGGGATAACAACTAATATCTCCACCACCACTTATATTTGCAGTTACTTTGCCTCCATGCATATTCATCATTAACGAATTTCGCACTTCATTCATAACTTGTAATGGTGATTTAAATTCGCTTTGTGTTTCACTAACTCCTTTGCTGCACCTTTCACAACCTATTTTATTAGGTGGACAATATGCACACCCAAAGCTTTTGACTTTTTTTACTTTTCTAAAGTAACAGTATTTACAAAAACCATTACAATCCTTACCAGGTATTCCCCCAACATCTGCTACAATTTGCATATTTTATTATTTGTTATTTCATTTTATTTATAAATTAATAATGATTTTGCACATGGTTATTTGTATTACTTTTTGTATTATTTATTACTTAAATCCCTTAAAGTAATAATTTTTTATTTTTCCTTATTCTTATTAAAAAGCTTAAATATTTTATATTTAATTAAAATATTTATTAAATCAATGTTTTTCTAAAATTATTTTATTTAAATTTGGTTATATCTGTTCTTACTAAATTTAAACAACAATAAAAAGTATTACTTTGAATGTCATTTTTCTTAAATTTAAAATGATTTATTATACTTTATAAAGTTTTCTAAAAAAGTTCAGAGGTAATCTTTATATTATATTTTTAATAAAATAAAATTTGTATACCATATCGCTAGCTATTGCAAAAACATTGTTTTATAGCTTAACTCAATTTGGTAAAAAAGTTTTTTACCATTGGAGTGGTATATTAGTTAAACTCTATTTATTTAGGAGGGAAAAAATGGCAAAGTTTGATGATAAAGTCGATTTATACGACGATAGAGGATCCTTAATTGCATCTGACGTACCAATCGAAGCTATTAGTCCTTTAAGAAACCCAGCAATTCAAAGCATCGTTAAAGGTGTAAAAAGAACTGTTGCAGTAAACTTAGAAGGAGTAGAAAAATCCGTTAAAACCGGATCTGTTGGTGGAGACAAATCTAAAATTTTAGGAAGAGAATTAGATTTAGACATTGTTTCTAATGCAGAAGCAATTTCTGAAAAAATTAAAGGAACTATCCAAGTTTCTGAAGATGACGATACTAAAGTAGAACCTATTTCTGGTGGTAAAAGGTTATTAGTACAAGTACCATCTCAAAGAATTGATGTTTCTGCTGAGTACTCTGTAGCTCCTTTAGCTACTGCTACTGCTTTAGTACAAGCTATCATTGATGTTTGTGACGTAGATATTTACGATGCAAACTTCGTAAAAGCTGCTGTATTAGGTAGATACCCACAATCTGTTGAATACAAAGGATCTAACATTGCAACCATGTTAGATATTCCACAAAAACTCGAAGGACCAGGTTACGCATTAAGAGGAGTAAAAGCAAACGATTTCGCTGCTGCTACTTTGAAAAATACTTTCCAAGCTACTGCTTTAGCATCTATTTTCGAACAAACTGCTATGTTTGAAATGGGTGATGCAATTGGTACTTACGAAAGATTACACTTATTAGGTTTAGCTTACCAAGGTTTAAACGCTGATAATATGGTTATGGACTTAGTAAAAGACAATGCGGCTGAAGGTACTGTTGGTTCTATTGTACAAGCTACCATTGCTCGTGCAGAAGCTGACGGGGTAATTGCTCCACAAAAAGACTTAACCGACTTCTCTATCTACAACACTGATGATGCAGCTAAATGGAACGCATATGCTGCTGCTGGTGCTGTAGCTGCAACTATGGTTAACATTGGTGCTGCTCGTGCTGCTCAAGGTGTACCATCTACTTTATTATACTTCAACGATAACATTGAATTCGCTACTGGTTTACCAAGTATTGACTATGGTAGAGCAGAAGGTGTAGCTGTAGGATTCTCATTCTTCAGTCACTCCATCTACGGTGGTGGAGGTCCTGGTTTATTCAACGGTAACCACGTTGTAACTAGACACAGTAAAGGATTCTGTATACCTTGTGTAGCTGCTGCTATGTCCTTAGATGCAGGAACACAACTCTTTTCACCAGAAGCAACTTCTGGTTTAATTAAAGAAGTATACAGTCAAATTGATGAATTCAGAGAACCTATTAATGCTGTTGCAATTGCAGCTGAAGAAATTAAAGGTGACATCTAATTAATTTAAATAAGTCTAATTTCGAAGGTTAAAAAAATGGATATTGAAATATTTCCTCATAGAATTCTTGGAAGTGACACAACTGAATTATTATTAAATGAATTAGAATCTATTGATGATGTTCAAAGAACTGTCATTCATGGTCCAAGATTTCCAAAAGGCGAAGCTACTTTGCCTGATAAATATAAAGAACGTAGAGTCATTAATATTAATGGTGAAGATGTAGTTTTACAAGTTAAAACTGCTAGAATTTTCATTGAATTAACTATGGAATCTACAATCAAGGAAATTGAAGAAGTCTGTAAAAAGCATATTCCGTTTGGTTTTGATATTAATCAAGATAGAGCGAATTATATTAGAAAACATAAAACTGTTACTGATAGAATCAAATATGGTTCTGCAGATTTACCTGATGATTTAGTAGGTATGACTGATCAATATTCAGATTTTGAAAGCCATGTGAATATTATCAAAAGAGATAACTTAGATTAATATGATAGGACGCTGTACTCACGTAGTAGATTGTAGGGAAACAAGTGGTATGGGAAAAGGTGGAAGCCTTGCTCAAAGAGGAACTTTCGCTGAATGTGGCACTGATGTATGTGCAGTAGCTATGTCCCCTGGACGTAGACACATTACTAAACCAGTTTGTGAGATTACTTTCGGGTTACGTGAATCAAATGTTTTAACTAGTACCGTTGTTTTAAATGCAGGTGCTGGTGTTCCTCATGATGCTCCTGCTAGTGGAGGAACATTATTTGGAATTACAGAAAAGGAGATTGACCAATTAAATAATTTTAAATTGCTTGTTATTCACTTAGGTGGAGTTGCAAATCATATTATTTATAAAGCAAGATTAATCTTAAGGAATGTCAATAAACCTTGTGTGATTATTTGCGAATCACCAGTTGACTGTGAAGATTTTGCTAAAATTGGAGTAAAAACTTCAAAAGTCATGCCAGCAGATGAAGATATTAAAACTCAAGGAACTATTAAAGATATCGTAACAGGAGTTATTCGTGGTGAAACAATTTCACAAGAAAAATTAGATGAAATTATTAGAAAAGTTAAATTAGCATTAGGAGATGCATAATTATGGTACAATTTTATCCAGGTACTTCTCAGGTTGCTCAAAACAGAAGAAACTTCTGTAATCCAGAACATGAATTAGAAAAGTTAAGAGAAATCTCTGATGAAGACGTAGTAAAAATATTAGGTCACAGAGCTCCAGGTGAAGAATATAAATCTGTTCACCCACCATTAGATGAAATGGATGAGCCTGACGACATTGTAAGAGAATTAGTAACCCCTATTGATGGTGCAAAAGCAGGAGACAGAATTAGATATATTCAATTCGTAGATTCCATGTACTTCGCTCCAGCTCAACCTTACTTAAGAGCTAGATCTTACTTAAACAGATACAGGGGAATTGATACCGGTACTTTATCCGGAAGACAAGTAATCGAAGCAAGAGAAAGAGATATTGAAAAATTATCCAAAATCCTCTTAGAAACCGAATACTTCGATACCGCAAGAACCGGTATTAGAGGTGCAGGTGTACACGGTCACTCTTTAAGATTAGATGAAAACGGTTTAATGTTTGATATGCTCAGAAGACAAGTATTCAACAAAGAAACCGGTAACGTTGAAATGGTTAAAGACCAAATTGGTAAAGAATTAGATGAACCTGTTGTATTAGGTGAACCATTAGACGAAGAAACTTTAAAAGCAAAAACCACTATTTACAGAGTAGATGGTGAAGCATACAGAGAGGATGTAGAAGCTGTTGAAGTATGTCAAAGAATACATGTTTCCAGATCCTTTGGTGCATATGATCCAAACGCAGGATGGTAATTAATATGGCTGATAAAAAATTCTTAAATGCAATGAAACAAAAATTCAGTGAAGATCCAACTGAAAAGTCAACCCAATTTTATAACATGGGTGGTTGGACTCAATCTGAAAGAAAAACTGCATTTGTAAACGAAGGTAAAGAAATTGCTGAGAAAAGAGGAATTCCAATGTATAACCCAGACATTGGTACTCCTTTAGGTCAAAGAGCTTTAATGTCTTACCAATTATCCACTACTGATACTTTCGTTGAAGGTGATGATTTACACTTCATCAACAACGCAGCTATCCAACAAGCTTGGGATGACATTAGAAGAACAGTAATTGTAGGTTTAAACACTGCTCACAATGTTCTTGAAAAAAGATTAGGTATTGAAGTAACTCCTGAAACAATTACCAATTACTTGGAAACTGTAAACCACGCTATGCCTGGTGCAGCAGTAGTTCAAGAACACATGGTAGAAACTGACCCATTACTTGTAGCTGATTCTTACGTAAAAGTTTTCACTGGTGACGATGAATTAGCTGATGAAATTGATTCTGCATTTGTATTAGACATTAATAAAGAATTCAATGAAGAACAAGCTGAAGCTTTAAAAGCTGAAGTAGGTAGTGCGGTATGGCAAGCTGTAAGAATCCCTTCCATTGTAGGAAGAGTTTGTGACGGAGGTACAACCTCCAGATGGTCTGCTATGCAAATTGGTATGTCTATGATTTCTGCATACAACCAATGTGCTGGTGAAGGAGCTACTGGTGACTTCGCATATGCATCTAAACACGCAGAAGTTGTTCAAATGGGTACTTACTTACCTGTAAGAAGAGCAAGAGCAGCAAACGAACTTGGTGGAGTTCCATTCGGATTCATGGCAGATATCTGTCAAGGTTCTAGAGTTTACGCTGATGACCCTGTAAGACAAACCTTAGAAGTAGTAGCTTTAGGTGCTGCTTTATACGACCAAATTTGGTTAGGTTCTTACATGTCTGGTGGTGTAGGATTCACTCAATATGCTACCGCTGCATACACAGATAATGTATTAGATGACTTCACCTACTATGGTAAAGATTATGTCGAAGACAAATATGGTGATTTATGTGCTGCACCTAATAACATGGACACTGTTCTTGATGTAGGTTCTGAAGTAGCATTCTATGCATTAGATCAATACGAAGAATACCCAGCTTTACTTGAAACTCACTTCGGTGGATCTCAAAGAGCTTCAGTTATTTCTGCAGCTGCTGGTTGTTCCACTGCATTCGCTACTGGTAATGCACAAACTGGTTTAAGCGGATGGTACTTATCCATGTACTTACACAAAGAACAACATTCCAGATTAGGTTTCTACGGTTTCGATTTACAAGATCAATGTGGTGCTGCTAACGTATTCTCCATCAGAAATGATGAAGGTTTACCACTCGAAATGAGAGGACCAAACTACCCTAACTACGCTATGAACGTAGGTCACCAAGGTGAATACGCAGGTATTGCACAAGCTCCTCACGCAGCTCGTGGAGACGCTTTTGCTTTCAACCCATTAATCAAAATCGCATTTGCTGATAAAAACTTATCATTCGACTTCAGTAAAGTACGTGCAGAATTCGCTAAAGGTGCTTTAAGAGAATTCGAACCAGCTGGTGAAAGAACTGTTATTACCCCAGCAAAATAGATAGATAAATAAACACGTAGATAGGTGTCTTTTCACCTATCTATTTTTATAAATTCACGATTATCCGAATATTTATTCACAAAACATTTATATTAATAATTTAAAAAAATATACTATATAATTGTCAATTGCAATTTAGATTTTTGTATGGAACAAAAATCAAATCATTTCACGTTTATTAAATGATCAATTTAATAAAAAATATGGAGGAAAAAAATTATGGACCCTGTAACATTAGGTGTTGTTGCATTAATGGGTGCAGTTGCTACTATCGGAGGGGCTGCTGAGGATTTGGAATCTGATATTGGTTCTCAAAGTAACCCTAACTCTCAAGTTCAACTTGCTCCACAAATGGGACATTTACACCGTATGATAAACAAGGCGGCTTCTGGTGAACCAGTCGCTTATGGTGTTTGGTGTGGTGTTGCTGGTGCTATTGCATATATTGTAATGTCTTTAGGTATGTTACCTATCGTTGCTATCGCAATGGGTGCTTGTGTCGCTGCTTTTGTTCACGCTATTTATACTGTTACATCCCACATGGGAAGGATTGTTGGACAATCTCAATTTGAACAACCATTGTTTATGGATGTATTAACTCAATCTTTAGGACCTATCGTTGGTCACGGATTTATAACTAGTTTTTGTATTGTTGGAATTTCATACTTAATGACTATTCCAATTAATGGTACTGCATTACATGTATTCCCATTACCACTCTTAGCAATGCTTTGGGGTATTGCTCTTGGTGCTATCGGTTCTTCTACTGGGGATGTTCACTATGGTGCAGAAAGTGAATATCAAAAATTCGAATTTGGTGGAGGTACTCCTGTAGCTATTCAAGGAGATATTGTTACTAAAGCTCCTATGGGTGCTAAAAACTCTATGGATGTAGTAAACTTCTGTGCTAAATTCGGTGGACCATTAACTGGTTTCTGTTTCGGTCTCGTTGTATTCTTTAGTTTCTGGAATACAGTAGTATTTGGAGTATATGGTGGTATTATTGTAGGTATTATCATTGTTATCCTATTAGTTATTATGGATAATTATTTAGAAGTATTTGCAAGAAACCAATATGGACCATATGAGGAAGAATAAGGAGGTTTCGATTATGGATCCAATTAGTTTAATTTTATTCATCGCAATAGGCGGTATTATGATTGGTGCAGGTGTGCACTTTATTCCTGTAGGAGGAGCTCCTGCAGCTATGGCTACAGCTACTGGTGTAGGTACTGGTACTGCTATGTTAGCTGCTGGTGCTGGTTTAACAGGTCTTATTACTGCTGCAACTATGACAGGTGAACCATTTTATATAATCGGTATCGGTGGTGCAATAGGTGCTATGATTATGATGGGTATTACTATGCTCATTGCTAACATAATTTATATATTTGGTGTAGGTATTGTTCCTGCAGCATCTAAGGTACCTGTTGACTGGATTACAAAACGTAACCAAGAAGCTTACAAAACTCCTGGTACTGAAGGTCACGGTGTACCAGTTACTTCCTTTGTAAGTGGTCTTATCGGAGGTCTTCTTGGTGGTTTTGGTGGTGGATTAGTATACTATGGTATTGACACTGCTATTAACCAAAGTAGTTTTGTATCTGACCCTGCTGTAAGTATTGGTTTAGCTGCTATTATTGGTGTAGGTGTATTCTTTATTAACTCTGTAATTGCTTCTTACAATATCGGAGGTACTATTGAAGGTATGCACGATCCAAAATTCAAAAGAATTGGAACTGGAGCTATTGCATGTGCAATTGCATCTATTGTTGTAGCAATCTTTTGTATTATTTTAACTGGAGGTATCTAAATGTCTGCTGGTGGAAGTGCAGATGGTGCAGCTGCAGGTGCAGTTGACTCAATGCATTTATTAGTTTTAGGTATAGTTGGTGGATTACTCGGTATTTACTTAACTGCTTTCTTAGGAGAAACTATCGGATCATTATTCGCAGGTCTTGGTGCTGTATGTGCTATTGTCTGGGGTGCTGATGCTATCCGTAGAGTAGCAAGTTACGGTTTAGGTACTGGTGTACCATCTATTGGATATATGTCTTTATCTGTTGGTGTTATTTCTGCTTTTGCAGGTATCAGTTTAGCTGCTATCTTAAAAATGCCAATGGTAGGACCTATCGCAGCTTTATTAGTTGCTGTAATTATTGGTGCGGTTATTGCTCTTGTTGCAACTAAAATTGTAGGTATGAAAATCCCTATTATGCTTCAATGTACCATCGAAATCGCTGGTGCTGCTGCATTATCTATCTTAGGATTCTCTGCTGCAATTGCTGGTAGTTTCGATATGGCTGCAGTTTATGAAAATGTTGTTGCAACTGGATTTATTGCTGTATTATTTATTTTATGTACTATGGCTATCCAACACCCATTCAATGCATGTTTAGGACCTAACGAAGATCAATTAAGAACACTCAAATGTGCAGCATCTACTGCATTTTTATCCATGACTATTGTTGGTCTCATGTCCATCACTACTGGTGGATTAGGTTGGTTTATTGTATTCATCGTTGGTTTAATTGGTTGGATTATCTCATTCAAAGCATTTGTTGTTGCTTCTATGAATGATGCTGCATCAACCAAATGGGCTGGATTATGGCCTAAAGTTGAGAACTAGATTTGGAGGAATTAAATATGGCTCAAATGTTACCTATGGTACAAGTTGTACCTGAAATGAATTTCGCATATGACCCTGTCTCTGGGGTTATCGGATCATCTTTAGGTTCAGGAGTTGTTCTCCTATCTATGGATGAAGTAAACGAACAAGTAGCAAAAGTAGAATTGGCTGCTGATGAATTAATGGCTTCTTTAGACCCATACACAAGTCCTGTTGGATCTTATCCTGGAAGGGAAGGTTCCTATGTTACTGCAGGATTATTAACTAACATTGTATATGGTTTCTTATTAGCATCATTCATTATATTTGCTGCATTACCAATCTTACAAGCAATGGGGGTTTTATAGATGGCTGATAAAAAAGCTCCTGCAGATGGCTGGCCGGTTATTAGTGGGGATTACATAGTAGGTGATCCTGAAAGCCCTGTTGCAGTAACAACTTTAGCTTCTCATATTGAAGCTGAACTTTCTGGAGCAGCTATTGCAGGTCCATGTAAAACAGAAAACTTAGGAATTGAAAAAGTTGTTGCAAATATTATTTCTAACCCTAATATTCGTTTCTTAATATTAGCTGGTGCTGAAGTACAAGGTCACATCACTGGTCAAAGTTTTAAAGCTTTACACGAAAATGGTGCTGATCCTGACAAAAAGAAAATTGTTGGAGCAACTGGAGCTATTCCTTTCGTAGAAAATGTTCCACTTGAAGGTGTTGAAAGATTCCAACAACAATTAGAAATTGTTGATTTAATCGACACTGAAGATATAGGAGCAATTCAATCAAAAATTAATGAATGTGTAGAAAAAGATCCAGGTGCTTTTGAAGAAGAAGCTATGGTTATTTCTGTAGAAGGCGACGACGCTGATGAAGAAGAAGGAGAAGCAATTAGGGTTGTTTCTGCTGAAACTGGTCTCATCGAAGCAAGAATTAGGGATATTAACACTAAAATCGATATGGTCGGTGCTGTTCAAAGAAATATGGCTGGTAATTATGCTGGTAAAGTTCAAGGTATAATGATCGGATTAGCTTTCACTTTAATCATTGGAGTTTTATTCTTGTTATTCTAAGGAGGAATGAATTATGGTACAAATTTCTAATAAACCAAATATAGGTGGAATGAAAACTGCAGCAGATGATGCTGAATACAGTTCAAAACTCCTTGCAAGAGAAGGTAAATTATTCGCTGGTTTACTCGCAACCAGATTTAAAGGATTTGCTATTGGTATTTGTATTGCAACTCTTTTAATCGTAATTATTCCTTTCATTGCAAAAGCAGCAGGATTATAGAGGTGTTATTATGAGTGAAGAAAATTCAATACCTCAAGTAATGGTTTCCTCAGATGAATTTAACGATGTTGTAGCTAAATTAGATGCAGCAGAAGAAAAAGTTGATTTCACTGTTGGAGAATATTATCAACGTTTAGGCCAACAAACTGGTAGAGATGTTGGTATATTATATGGTATTATACTTGGATTAATGATTTTAATTGTAGCTATTAAATTCGGTGTAGCTTCAATGTTATCTACCTTATTATAGAGGAGGATTATACTTATGTTTAGATTTGATAAAGAACAACTCGTAGTTGATGTTGCTGGTATGAAAATGGGGGGTCAACCTGGTGAATACCCTACTGTGTTAGCAGGAACTATCTTCTATGGTGGACACAATATTATTAGTGATGAAAAAGCTGGGGTCTTCGATAAAGATGCAGCTGAAGAAAGAATTAAAACAATGGAAGAAATGTCTGATGTAACTGGAAACCCTTGTGTTGTACAAACTTTCGGTGCTACTGCAGAAGCTATGGTAAAATACTTAGAATTTGTAGGAGACGTCTGTGACAAACCTTTCCTTATAGACTCAACTGCAGCTGCAGCGAAAATTGCAGGTGTAGAATACGTACAAGAAGTCGGATTAACTGAAAGAGCTGTTTACAACTCTTTAAGTATGGCTGCTGAACCTGCAGAAATTGAAGCAGTTAAAAACTCTGACATCGATGCATCCATTCTCTTAGGTTTCAACCCAATGAATCCTGGTGTTGCAGGTAAAATTGAAATCTGGGAAACTGGTGGAGATGTTATCGACAAAGGTATTCTCGAAATGGCTGAAGAATGTGGAATTACTAAACCATTCATGGATGTAGCAGTAACTCCTTTAGGTCAAGGTGCTGGACCTGCTGTAAGAACTTCTTTCGCAGTTAAATCCAAATGGGGTTACCCAGTAGGATCAGGTATCCATAACGTTCCATCTGCATGGGATTGGTTAAGAGGATACAAAAAAGAACACAAAGAAGCATGGCCTGTTTGTGATATCGGTTCTAACATCGTTCAACAAATGGCTGGTGGAGACTTCGTACTCTTCGGACCTATCGAAAATGCAAGACTTGCATTCCCTGCTTGTGGTATGGCAGATATTATGATTGCAGAAGCTGCTAAAGATATTGGTACTGAACCAGTGGAAGACCACCCAATTAACAAATTATTATAAATAAATATATGGGGTCTTGATTAGATGATTAATTTCATCTAATCCTTTATTTATATTTATTAGACCATTAACTAATTTTAAAACACTTTTTTCAGGAATAATTTATTGCATTAAATTATTTTAATAAGATTTATATTATTATAAAAAGAGATTATAACTTAAGTATAATTGAGGTTATAATATGTCTTTTTTAAGTAAAATTTTTAACAAAGGTCCTAAACCTGTTATTGCTAAATCCCGAGAAGGCAATTTAGCTACATTAACTGCTCAAAAAGCAGGTCCTGCAAGTCCAGGTGTTGTTAAAAAACCTGACACTTTTTATGTAACTGCTTCTGTTGAATTGGGTAACACTACCACTAAGTGTATTGTCATGGCAACAAATTTGAACACTAGTGAGTCTTATTTACTTAATAAAACTGTTAAAATGACAAGGGATATTAGACAACCTAAACCTGGTGAAAAAGTATTTGGTAAAACTGTTTGGGGTATTGAACTTTCCAAAGAAGCTGTAACAGAGTTGGTTAAAGATACTGTATTGGAATCTTTAAGAAAATGCAATGTTGATAAAGATAAGGATTTGGATTTTGTTGTAAGATCAACTGGAGTAACAGCTGGTTTTGCAACTGCTGAGGAAGCTGGTCAACTTATTATTGCACTTGCAGACGGATGTCTTGAAGCAGACATTCCTCCGCGTAAAATGTCCCCTGCTATGAGTATTTCTCAACTTCCTGAAAGATTACAAAAGCATTCCCTTTTAGAGAATATCATGTTTGATGGGGCAGTTGTAAGTGTAGTTCCTCCTGAAGGAAAAGAAACTGTTGCAAATGAGATGGAGGGAGAACTTGTTACTGCAGGTATTAAGTTAGGTGCTAAATGGACTGATGTGGATTATAGGAATCCTTGTGTTTCCCTTGATTTCGGTTCTACGTTAGCAGGTCGTATTGTAAATGATCATGAACCATATGCTAATACTATCGGAAACTTTTTAGGTTTAGCAGGGGTTGTTAGTGATTCATTAGCTAAGGGCTCTGGTTTAATTGATAAAAAAAATGGTGCTGCACTTGATTTATATTCTGATAAAGCAATGAAAAAAGCTAATCATAAAAAAGCCCAAGTCAATGCCTTAGAAGCACATAAATTAATTAATATCCGTAAAGTTCCAATGGATGTTGAACGGTTCGGAACTGTTCCATTAAATCCTGAAGCTGCTGAAAAAGCAGGAACTACTTTAATAGGTTGTGATGTTGGTTTTAATGGTGATAAGTTAGATGAATTAATGGAATTGGGTGCGCAATTCTATGATTCTGATGGTCTTCCAACATTACTATCTACTTTGGATTATGTAAGTACTAATATTGTTACAAGATTATTGGATGTTGCATTTGAAGAAGATGTAATTGTTCCAGGTTCTTCTTTAGGAATTACAGGAAGGGCAGGGATTACTGGTCGCAAACCTCAGCTTATTTTGGAATCTGTCCAAGATAAATTTGAGAATGTTGTATTTGTTGAAGATGGTCTTGCTTTGGGTTCTGCAATTATGGCTCGTTGTATGAATTCTATGGGCACTCCAAAAGTTCCTATTGGTGGAAAACAGGGTGGTAGATGTATTCTTAAAGACCGTATGAAAATGAATGGTGGCAAATTCGCTTAAATTTATTGTGGTTTTTCATGATTTATGCAATTTTGATGGCTGGAGGTAAAGGAACTAGACTTGAGACTCCATGTGAAAAGCCACTTTTTAGATTACATGATAAGCCTTTAATAAAATATGTGCTTGATAATTTAAAGGAATCCAAATTAATTGATAAGATTGTCATAGCTGTTAGTCCCCATTCTTGTGAAACTACTAAATATTTAAAATCATTAAATGACGATTTTGAAATTTTAGATACTTCAGGTAAAGATTATCTGGTTGATTTATCATATATTTTAGATTACTTTGAGCAAAGATCTAAAGAAGATATTTTACTTTTTATTAATGCAGATTTACCATTTATTTCTGCTGAAACAGTGGATATTGTTTTGGAGTATTATTTAAAATCAGATAAAGATGCACTTTCTGTTTTGGTGCCAGTAGAAATTTTTAATGATTTGGGGTTGGATTATTCTTATGAATTTGATGGTAATGTTCCCTCAGGATTAAATGTTTTGAAAAGTATGAATATAATTCAGGATGAAAATCAAATTGTTATTCCAAAAGTGGAATTGGCATTAAATATTAATACTCTTTTGGATAGTAAAGTTGCAGAAGAATTATACAAAGAATATTATATTTAAATATAATGAAATTAAATATTTATATAACTAAATTTAATTTTTATCAGGTGGTTTAATGGAAAATAAACAAATTCCTAGAAGAGAAGAGAAATTATGGAGCGAAATTAAAAACTATCAAGTAGCTACCAACAATGCACGTATTCTTGGTGTTCTTGATGAATTAATTATTAATGAAAAAACTGGTAAAATCGTGGATATTGCTATTAGAGTTGAAAGTGATCGTAATATTCATGTTAAAGGTGCTAAAAGAAACGGTGATTTGTTATTAGTTCCTTTCGCTAAAGTTGAAAAAGTTGGCGAATTTATCATTGTAACTGAATAATTTCAGTTATTCTTTTTTTATTTATTTTACTTTTTTTAATTTATTTTTAATGTTTTCCTCTTATGTGATAACTATTTATAGGTTATAATCTAAAAACTATATTATTAAAAGTTCATATTTATAAAAGGTGATTATATGTTACTTGAAATAGAAAATTTGGCTGTTGAAGTAGCCGGAAAAAGAGTTTTAAAAGGTGTTAACCTTTCAATTGCTGAAGGCGAAACTCATGTTCTTTTAGGACCGAATGGTGCTGGTAAAAGTACATTATTCTTAACTATTTTAGGTTTTCCACAATATGATGTTGTAGAAGGATCTATTAAATTTAAAGGTCAAGATATAACTAACTTAACTACTGCTGAAAGAGTTCAATTAGGCATTGGTGTGAGTTTTCAAACTCCTCCTGCAATTAGGGGAATTTCTGTTGGAGATTTATTAAAGATTATATCTAATCAAGATGTTAGAGAAGAATTAAACCCAAGAATGAAAGAATTAGCTAATCAGCTTAAATTTAGTGATGAATTTTTAGATCGTGATGTTAATTTAGGATTTTCAGGCGGTGAAGTAAAACGTTCTGAAATATTACAATTACTTGCTCAAATGCCTGATTTCACCATGTTTGATGAACCTGATTCTGGTGTGGATATTGAAAATGTAGAGTTATTAGCTTCTGAAATTGGAACTTTATTAGATAAGGATAAACCACAACGTATTAGACAAAGAAGTGGTCTTTTAATTACTCATTTAGGTTATATTTTAAACTTTGTTAGTGCAGATAAAGCGCATGTTTTAATTGATGGAGTAATTTCCTGTTCTGGAAACCCTAATGAAATTCTCGAAGATATTAGAAAAAGCGGTTTTAACGGATGTGTTGAGTGTGCGCAATGTTTATGAAGATGCTGAAAGGGCAAAAGATAAAAAAGCAGCAATTGGTGCTGATATCACTATTGAAAATTTTACTGATGAAACAATCAATGCAATTGATATGATTGATGATTTAGATGATTTAAGTAAACAGACTAAAAAAGATTTATTAAAAGTTGGTGTTGACACTAATGAAGAAAATAGGGCGGGTTCATTTTTACAAGTTGATCAAAGTAATATTTTTACCAACAATTCCATTTCAGATTCAATTGAAGTAATGAATATGGGTATAGCATTGGAAAAATATTCCTGGTTAGAAGATTATATGTGGAATGTTGTTAAGCCAGATGCTGATAAATACACTGCTAAAACTGCATTAAGAGAAAAAGAAGAAGGTGTTACAAGCGGTTATTTTGTTAGATCTCTTCCAAGCACTAAAGAAGTAATGCCTGTTCAAGCTTGCATGTTTATTAGTGATGCAGATATTATGCAAACTGCTCATAATGTAATAATTGCCGAAGAAAACTCTGAATTACATTTAATCACCGGTTGTGCTACTGGTGATGACATTTCATCTGCAATGCATGTTGGTGTTTCTGAAATGTATTTAAAACCAGGTTCAAAAATTACTTTTACAATGGTTCACAATTGGGCAGAAGAAGTAGAAGTACGTCCAAGAACTGGTATTAAATTAGAGGATAATTCAACTTACATTAATAATTATATTTTAACAAGTCCTGTTAGCACTATTCAATCTTTCCCTACTGCATACTGTGATGGTAAAAATTCTCGTGCTATTTTCCAAAGTATTCAAGGTGGTAAAAAAGATTCCATCATTGATGTAGGATCTAGAGCATTATTAAATGCTGAAGGTGCTAAAGCAGAAGTTATTTCAAGAGCAGTTGCTCAAGATGAATCTAAAATATATGCTAGAGGACATTTAGCAGGTATTGTTCCTAATGTTAAAGGACACTTAGAATGTCATGGTTTAGTTTTATCAGATGACAGTTTTATTTATGCAGTTCCTGAACTTGAAGCTAGTTCCACCAATTTGGAAATGTCTCATGAAGCTGCTGTGGGTAAAATTTCTGAAGATGAAATTAATTATTTAACATCTCGTGGAATACCTGAAGAGGAAGCCGAATCCATGATTGTTAGAGGATTTTTAAACATGGACATCACTGGCCTTCCTGATGAATTAGCACAACAAACTCAAAACATGATTGACATGAGTCTTGATGGAATGTAATTCCATCTTGTTTTTCTTTTTTTATTTATTTCTAATTTTATTTTCATTTTTCCAAAAACCTTTTTTAGTATATAAAGTTTTTGGCTTTATTCTCTAAGTAACCTTTATATTAATTATAAATGAAATATATTATTCAGTACATAATGTAATGCTGAGCTAGCTCATTACGTACAGAAATTGTGTTTTTAAGGCGTACCTAAACGGTATTCTTTAAAAAAAATTTTAAAATTTTTTAAAAAAGTTTAAAATTGATTTAGAATGACAAAAATGTTTTTCTAAATTGGAGAAATATTTATAGAGGAGGAGAAACTCTATGGCTGATGATGTAAAAATTGTAATGTTTTGTTGCAACTGGTGTTCCTATGGAGGAGCAGACACAGCAGGTACTGCACGTATGCAATACCCACCGAATATCAGAGTTATTCGTGTAATGTGTTCTGGAAGAATTGACCCACAATTTATTTTAAAAGCATTTAAAGAAGGTGCTGATGGTGTATTTGTAGCTGGATGTCACATGGGTGACTGCCACTATGATGCTGGTAACTATAAATTAGATCGTAGAATGAGATTAGTTTATAAATTAGTCGAAGATATGGGAATTGGAAAAGAAAGACTTCACCACGATTGGATTTCCGCATCTGAAGGTGAAAAATTCTCTGAAGCTGTTAAAATGATGGTTAGCAGAATCAAAGGATTAGGTCCAGCTCCATTGAAAAAACAATTAAATGCTGAAGGATAAATTGGAGGAATGAATATGGCAGATAAAGTAAAAATAGGAACTATGTGGTTTGGCGGATGTTCCGGTTGCCACTTATCCATTGCAGATTTCCACGAATCTTTAATTGATGTTATGGAATTCGCTGACTTCGAATTCTCTCCTGTACTCATGGATACTAAATATGATGAAGTACCAGAATTGGACATTATTATTGTCGAAGGTGGAATCAGAAATGATGAAAACAGAGAATTATCAGAAATGTTAAATGAAAAATCAAACATGGTTATTGCTTATGGAACTTGTTCTTGCTACGGTGGTATTCCAGGTCTTGGAAACTTATGGACTGTTGAAGAATTAGAAGAAGAAGCATACATTAATTCTGTATCTACTGTAAACCCTGAAGGAATTATTCCTCATGAAGATGTACCTCATCTCGAAAGCAGAGTAAGACCTATTGGTGAAACTATGGATATTGATTTAATGATTCCAGGTTGTCCACCTCGTTCAGATGTTGTAGCTGAAGCTATTCTAACATTATTAAAAGGGGAAACAATTGAACTACCATCTACTAACCTTTGTGAAGTATGTCCTAGAGAAAAACCACCTGCTGGTTTAGCTATGGACTTCATTAAAAGACAATTTGAATTAGGTGCTCCTGAACCTGATTTATGTTTAATTAGTCAAGGATTAGTATGTATGGGTCCTGCAACAGTATCTTTATGTGGAGCAGAATGTCCTGCAATTGGTATCCAATGTAGAGGATGTTATGGTCCTACTGCAAAAGTATTGGATCAAGGAGCAAAAATGATCAGTGCAATTGCATCTGATTATGGTGTACAAGAAGATAAAACTGTTGATCCTGAAACTGTTGCTGACCAATTAGATGATATTGTAGGTACTTTCTACACTTATACATTACCTGCAGCATTAGTTCCAATGAAAATGCAGAAAGGAGGAGAATAATATGGTTAAACTTACTATGGAACCTGTTACTCGTATCGAAGGACACGCTAAAATTACCGTGCATCTTGATGATGCTGGAAACGTTGAAGAAACAAGATTACATGTTATGGAATTCAGAGGATTCGAAAAATTCTTACAAGGTCGTCCTGTAGAAGAATTAGCAAGAATCGTACCAAGAATCTGTGGTATTTGTGATGTACAACACCACTTAGCAGCAGCTAAAGCAGTTGACCAAATTTTTGGATTTGATGATTATGACATTTTACCTGCTGCATACAGAATGAGAGAAATTATGAACTGGGGTTCATACATGCACTCCCATGCTCTTCATTTCTACTTCTTAGCTGCACCAGATTTAATTATTCCTAACGGAACCAGAAAAACTAGAAATGTTTTCCAAGTTATTAAAGACATGCCTGAAGTTGCACTTCAAGCTATTAATATCAGAAGAAACGGTTTAGAAATGGTTAGAAAAATAGGTGGTCGTCCAATTCACCCTACTTCTTCTACTCCTGGTGGTATTTCTACCGAATTAGATGATGAAACTCAAAAAGATTTACTCAACAGAGCTAAACAAAATGTTGAATTAGCACAAGCTACTTTAGATTTAGCTATTCCTGTATTTGAAGAAAATATTGACTTAATTTCTTCATTAGGTAATTTTGGAGATACTAGACACTGTGGTCTTGTAAAACCTGATGGAACTTGGGATGTATACAATGGTAATGTAAAAATCAAAGATAAAGATGGAAGTGATCTCTTAGAATACAGAAATGAAGAGTACACTGACATTGTTGCTGAGCATGTAAAACCTTACTCCTGGTTAAAATTCCCATACATTAAAGAATTAGGTTATCCAGAAGGTATTTACAGAGTTGCACCATTATCAAGAATTAATGTTTGTGATGACATGCCTAAAGAAGCACCTCTTGCAAGAGATGCTCTTAAAGACTTCCGTTCAGCTTTCGGATATGCACAAGCACCATTATTATTCAACTATGCTAGACTCATTGAATTATTAGCATCTGCTGAATGTGCTGCTGCTGCATTAGAGGAAGATTTATCTGGTCAAAAATTCCCAGAAGAATTAGAAAGAACTGAAGGTAAAGGTGTAGGTATTGTAGAAGCTCCTCGTGGTACTTTAATCCACCATTACGAATCTGATGAAAATGGATTAACCACTAAAGCTAACATTGTTGTTGCTACAATCCAAAACAACCCTGCTATGGAAATGGGTATTCACCAAGTTGCTAAAGATTACATCAAACCTGGTGTTGAAGTAGATGACAAAATCTTCAACTTGATGGAAATGGTTATCAGAGCTTACGACCCATGTTTATCTTGTGCTACTCACTCAATGGATAGTCAAATGAGATTAGCTGAAGTAGATATTGTAGACAGTGAAGGAAACCTCATTAAAAAATTCTAAATTTAAGGGGGTTTATTAATGATTGTATTTAATGATGATGGCTGTATTAAATGTGGGGCATGTCAAGGTACTTGCCCTACTTCAGCTATTGAAGTAACACCTAATGCTATTGTACATTGTGACACTTGTGGTGAAGAACCAAAATGTGCTGATGTTTGTCCTAATGGTGCATTAAAAGTAGAAGAATATGAAATTGCTGAAGGTATTTCCCAAGCAAGATTAGTGTTTAACTCTATTTTATGTGACCAATGTGGTAAATGTGAAGAAGTTTGTCCACAAGAAACTATTAAAGTCACTGGTACAAAATTAAAAGAAGTTGAAGGTTTCTGTGTAATGTGCCAAAAATGTGTTGACATTTGTCCAGTTGATGTAATTGGTGTTCCTGGTGTTAAAGAACCTGCAGAATATGACTTAGATCTCAAAGGAAAAGGTCCAGTATACATTAAAGATTGTGTTGGATGTGGAACCTGTGTTGATCCATGTCCTGTAGGAGCTATCACTCTTGATGAAGTAGGAAGTCCAGTTACTGTAAATGATGATTGTATTAGATGTGGATTATGTTCCCAAACTTGTCCATGGAATGCAATATTCATTGCTGAGAAAAAACCTATCAAACGTACAAAAGAAATTAAATCATTTACTTTCGATTCAGCTAAATGTATTGGATGTAATACTTGTGTAGAAGCATGTCCTGGTGATTTCATTGCTGCTAACAGTTCTAGTTTAACTGTTGCTATTCCTAGTGTATGTGCAGCATGTAGTTTATGTGTAAACCTTTGTCCTGTTAATGCATTAGAAATTGATGTTGAATGGGGTGAAGGTTCACCTGTGGATGCGGAAGGTATTGGAAGAGATGTAGAAAAATGTGACTTTATTGGAGCATGTGCTAACAAATGTCCTACTGAAGCTATTCGTGTAGTTACCAAAACTGGTATGTCCTGTCCAGCTTTAGTAGAAACTGATGCTGAACCATCTTTCACTAGTTGTATTAGATGTGGAGCTTGTGCTTCTGTATGTTCTAATGATGCATTAAAAGTTGAACAATACGAAGTAACCATTAATGGTGAAGCTGTTGCTAGGGATAGAATTGCATTCAACCCATCTAAATGTAATCAATGTGGTGACTGTATCGAAGCATGTCCTTATGATATGATTCACAAAACAGAAAATCCTAAATTACCAATTGCAGGATTCTGTACTTTATGTGGTCAATGTCTTGAAGCATGTCCTGAAGATGCATTATGCTACAAATAGGTGTGATAACACACACCTTATTTTTTCTTTTTTTTAAAATTCTTATTTTGTTATAATTATTTGCTTTTATTAAAAATGGTAATTCTACTGTTTTTGATCGTAATTTGTAGATTTTTTGTGCTTTGGGTATTTCCATTTTTCGTTGCATTTTGATTTTATGGGTCATATATTTGGAATATCTATTATCTGCACTATTTAATTGCAAAAATTCCGAATAAAATAAAAATAAACATGATTGAATACCAATCAATAAATTGCCAATCATACATCGAAGAAACTAAAAAAATCAAATGCATATACCTTTTTAATATCATTATGTAAATTCCACCACAAAGAAAAGAAAATAAACATTGTTTTAGGCAATGCAATGATCCATACTGCAAAAATGGTTCAAAAAGCTGCAGAAATATTAAATATAAATTTAATATTTTTAAGACAATACTGTCCAGATTTAAATCCAATAGGAGACATTTGGAGAGCAATTAAAAAAATAACATATAAAACAAATTACAACTCCACAAAAAATTTAATAAACTTATTTAAAGATAAATTCTATGAAATTATTGGATTAAAATCATTTTATGAAAATTGGCTAGAACAAAATGTTATAAATTTTTAAAGAGGAACTATATTTTTTTATAATTTATCCATTACTGGGTTTCCGTTTACTATTGTCATTACTGGTTTTCCAATATAATTCCAACCGTCAAATGGAGAATATGTTGCTTTTGTTTTGAATTCATCTATATTGAATTTACCTTCTTGTCTCAAATCAATTACTGTAAAATCAGCATCTTTTCCAATAGCTATTTCCCCTTTATTTTTAAGTCCATAGGCCATTGCAGCATTTTTAGAAAATATTTTTGGAATTATATCTAACTTAATATTTCCTTTATTTACTTCAGTTAATATTAATGGTACAACAGTTTCTAAATTTGGTATTCCTGGTGATGAATTCCAAACTCCTTTTGTTTTATCTTCGATTTTATGTGGTGCATGATCAGTTCCTATTATTGAAGTTTCATCTAAATCCTCTATCCTTACGCTTTCATTTTTTGGTCTTAATGGAGGATTTGTTTTTATGAATGTTCCATATGTATTGTAGGCGGTGTTATCTAATAATAAATGATGTGGTGTGAATTCCCATGTTACATCCATATTTTTACTTGCATTTTTTGCTATATGCAATGATTTAGCTGAACTTAAATGGCATATGTGTAATTTTAAATCATTTTTTTTTGCAAGTTCAATAGATTGTATTACAGATGCGTCTTCACTTGTTGTAGGTCTAGCATAAGTATAATCAATAGGAATATTTTCTTTCTTTTCTTTTAATTTTGCAGTTTCATTTTCAACAATGGATTTTTTTTCACAATGTACTGCAACAAGACCATTATATTTTGTATTTTCTTTTAATATTGATAAATTTTTAAATATCTCTTCTAAACTTTCATCGTTTTCTAAATCCATAAATATCTTGAAAGAAATAGGATTCAATTTTATCATCTTTTTCATTTCTTCAAGATTATTAGGTCCTGCTTGAAGCTCAAAATTAACAACGGATTTCTTTTTTGCAATTTCAATTTTTTCTTTAAGTGCTTCATAGGTGTTTGTTTTAGGGATGGTGTTTGGCATATCAATCACAGTTGTAAATCCTCCATTTGCAGCACTTTTGCTTCCTGTTTTAAAGTCTTCTTTTTGAGTTAATCCGGGATCTCTAAAATGGATATGGGGGTCAATAAAACCAGGCATTATATAGTTGCTTTTAATATCAATTACTTTATCTGCTTTTAGTGGTGTTTTTGATATTTTTGTTATTTTACCATTTTCTACTTTAATTGAATACTCTCCAATTTTATTAACTAGTTTACAATTTTTAATTACTAAATCCATTGTTAATCTCCTATGATTATTGATTTCATATTTGTTTTTTTATATTTTTAAATCATAAGTTTTTTTAATCTAAAAGTTATATTTATTTTCATGTCCCAAGTTTTAGATATTCTCAAAAGAGATAAGGAATTATTTTTCAGTGATGTTGAGATGGAATGTAATAATTCAGATACTTCTTCAGATATGAATTTGATAGCAGATTTCACTGAATATAATCCTTTACATAATGGTCATTTTCATTGTATGAAAACTGCAAAACATATGTTTCCTGATTCATTATTTGTTGCTATTGTACCTGGACTATTTGAAAGAAGTGGTAGAGGTATTCCATATATATTACCAAGAGAAATTAGGGCAGAGATCGCAATTTCAGTTGGAGCGGATATTGTTGTTGAAGGTCCACCAATGGGTATTATGGGGTCTGGTCAGTATTCATTATGTCTTTGTAAGATGTTTAAATCATTAAACACAGATTATATTCCAAGAGGATACAAACCAAAAGAAGGTTTTGATGAAATTTTAAAAAGGATAAATTTAGGACATCATATAGCTCCAAAACCTTATAAAATTGTAGACAAAACGGCTCATGAGACTATTTTAAATGATAAACTTGAAGAGGATAATTATGTTATAACATCATTTTCAAATTCTTTAAGTAAAATAGGATTTGATTATACAAATAAATTTATTTTTGTTAAAAGAATTGAAGGTGTAAGCGGAACTTTAATTCGTGAAAGTATTCAAAAAGATAATTTTGATAATGTTTTAAATATGATGCCTTCAGAAACTATTGAAGTTTTAAAAAGAGAAATCAAAAATAATTCAATAATTTATGGAATTCGTGATGTTGAATCAATCTTGGATACTGCCAATACATTTAATTTTGAAGAATTATCTGCATTAAACTTATTTAATGAAAAACTGGCTAAAAATATTGTTAATAATAAACCTTATGAGAATTTGGATGAATTGGAAAAAGTGATTTTACATGGATTTTCATCTCATTTTCACCAAAGAGTTTTAAGTATTTTAGAAAATCCCATTCCTAAAAAAATTATTTCTAAATATATTGAAAAATATCCATCAAATATTAGGGTTTTAGGTTATAGAAATAAAGAAATTCTGGAAAAATTCATAAAAAAAGTAAATAATGAAAATATTTCATTATTATAATTGTGTTAAAATACTATTAATTACATTTTGCGGATTTCTAATCGCAAATACTGCATCCATAAATGTTGGATAAGTTGAACTTAATAAGAATAAGTAAACGATGTAGTATATTACAATTAATATTACAATAACTAAAATTATTGTTAATAATATGTCGACAACACCCATTGGTTCTTTTTCGTCTTTATAATTTAAATTATGGATGTTTTTATCTTCACTTGCAGTTATTAATTCCTCTTCATTATTTTTGTTCCTTCTTAAACCAAAGAGTTTTTTACCTTTACTGGATTCTAATTCTTCTTTAAGAGTTGAATCAATGCTTTGTGTATCTGTCATTAATCCTTGTTCTTTTAAAATTTCAGCTCTAATTCTTGCTTCCATTTCTTCGGGGGTTTCTATTATTGGTTCATCTTTTTGAGTTGGTATTTGTGGTTCAACAATGTTTTTAGGTTTAGAAGCATATTCTTTTCTAGTTAATGATCCGTATTGGGCTTCATCTTTTGCTAATTGTTCGCCTAATGGAACTTCATTTTCATCGAAGTACAAATCATCAAGATATTTTTCATATTTATCTTCTAATTCTTGTCTGGCACTAGTTGTTGGTGGTTCATAATCATGATCAGGATATATAAAATCATCCTTGTTCATTGAATTCAATGTTGGTTGTTTTATGTCTAATTCATTTTGAGCAACTTGTGGTTGTTGTTCTACTTGAGGTTTTTGATAAATATCGGAATCTATTGTGTAAGATGATTCAAGTCCTCCAGTATATTCGATATTTTCTTTTATATTGTATGGTGAATCATCACTTATTCCTTTAAATTCCTTTGAAGGAACTTCCTCTTGAGGAGTATATGGTATCTCAAAATCTGTTTCCTCTTGTGGTTGGTATATATTATCATCTACACTTTGAGCATTAACTTCAGGTGATTCTGTTACGATTGGGTTTTGTTCATCAGATTTATTTTCTTCCGGAATATTATTTTGAATTCCAAGACCTACAATTTTCTCTAAACATTCTTTACAGTAAACTTTACCTGCAATTTCTAAACTACATTCTCCACAAACAGATTTTCCACATATTGCACAATTAGCTGTACTTTCTTTTTCAGGATGATAATAACATTCCATAAATTACACACTCTAAATGAATTAATTAAACTAATATAATAAATTAATATATCTTTTTTGTAATTATATAAAACTTTTTATAATCAATTATTTGTTGAACATTTTATGCTATTATAAATAAAATAAGTGGTTTGTTTCATGTCTAAAAATGTTGATTTTAAAGATTATCTGATGAATATGTCTAATAAAATTATTGTGTTGCATCTAATATTTTTTCAATAACAATCTCAGATGCAATTAAATCATCTGCTGTTGCTAAAAAGCTACCTAATGTTTCACTATTAATCTCATAAATTATTTTATCTTCTTTTAATTTTGATTTTAAATAATTTTTATTATCTATTTCCAATGAATTAAATATTAATTCTGCAGATTCTTTATTATTGTAATCTAAGTATATTTTTCCTTTAACATTCATTTTTCCACTTTTTTAATTTCTACTTTTTTTAATATTTTTTCAAGATTATGGTAACATTTATTAATAACTTAATTAATATATTTAAGTATTCTATCTATTACGATATATAATTTTTATATAGCTATTATGGACTTTGATTATATTATAGCTATTTTTAATTAAAACATGTTTTTCATGTCATATTTATTTCGGAGGAATTATTATGGTTCGTGCTTATACAAGAAGAGATTATATTAGAAAAACCCCAAATTCAAGAATTGTACAATATGATATGGGTAATTTAAAAGACGAATTCCCAGTATCTGTAAGTTTAGTTGTTAAAAAACCAGCCCATATTAGACACAACTCTTTAGAAGCTGCAAGGATTGCTTCTAACAGATTAATGCAAAGGGCTGCAGGTAGGTTGGGCTACCACTTAAAATTAAGAGTTTATCCTCACCAAATCGTAAGGGAAAACCCAATGGCAACTGGTGCAGGTGCGGATAGGGTACAAAGCGGTATGAGAAATGCTTTCGGTAAACCTATCAGTGTTGAAGCTATTGTTAAAAAAGGTCAAAGAATTGTTACTATTGATTGTAATGAGAAAAACTTTGAACAAGCTAAAGTTGCATTAAAAAGAGCAGGCATGAAATTGCCAGTTCCATGCAGAATCGTTGTTGATAAAGGTGCAGATTTAGTTAAATAGATTTTTTAACTATTTTCTTTTACTATTTTTATTTTCTATTTTATAGTTTTCTACTAATTTTTTACTTTTTGTAATTCAACTTGAAATTTTAGATATATAACTTTTTCGCTGCAGAAATCCTCTATTTTTCATTATATTGATTTAATGTTTAATTGTCTTTTTTTTAAAGGATTAATTTTGTTTATTTATATTGTGCGTATGTAGAATTGATAAAAACAAATATTCAGATATTTATTAATTAGAATAAAGAATTCATGTAACAATGTTGAAGTATATTTATTGCAATAAAATAAAATGTAAGGAAATAGGAATAAACTCCTAAACACTATTTTTTTTAATATTGTTAATTTTAACAAAATTTCTCAATGGATTTCAACATAGTCTGTTTTATAATTAAATATTTAAACTTTAAATTTTATATTATTATATAATATTGACTATATTCTTTATTTTAAAATATTTGTCAATGTATTAATTTCAAGCCAAGAGGTTATATTTCATGTATGTTAAAAAATTTGAGGATTTAAATAAATCCGATATTCCAATTGCTGGAGGAAAAGGAGCTAATTTGGGTGAATTAACTCAAGCAGGCATTCCAGTACCTCCGGGTTTTGTTGTAACTGCACAAACTTATGAAAAATTCATGGTGGAAACAGGAATTAATGATCAAGTTTTAAGTATTCTTGATGAAATTGATATCAATGATACTAAGGCTCTTCAAGCAGCTGCTGAAGAAATTAAAGCTATTATTAATGAAGTTCCTATTCCAGAAGATATGATTTTAATTATTACTGAAGCTTACAATCAGCTTTGTCAAAGATGTGGCGAAGAGGATGTTGAAGTAGCTATTAGATCTTCTGCTACTGCAGAAGATTTACCGGAAGCTTCATTTGCAGGTCAACAAGACACTTATTTATATGTTTCTGGCACTGATTCAGTATTAGAATATGTGAGAAAATGTTGGGCTTCATTATTTGAAGCAAGAGCTATATTTTATAGGGAAGAGAATAACTTTGAACATTCAAAAGTTTTAATTGCTGTCGTTGTTCAGAAAATGGCAAATGCTGACAAAGCAGGTGTAATGTTTACTGTAAATCCCTCTACTGGTGAAGACATCGCTTTAATTGAAGGATCTTGGGGTCTTGGAGAATCTGTTGTATCTGGTGATGTGACTCCTGATAATTATCAAGTTGCTAAAAAAGATAATGATATTATCAATGTTACTGTAAGTGACAAAAAAGTCATGTATGTTAATGATGAAAACGAAACAAGTGTGAAAGTTGATGTTCCAGAAGACATGAGAAATGAAAGAGTATTGTCTGATGAGGAACTCATTGAATTAACAGAAATGGGTAAACGAGTTCAGGCTCATTACGGTGAGCCAATGGATACTGAATGGGCATTTGAAAAAGGAGAATTATTCTTATTACAAGCAAGGCCGATCACTACATTAGGGGATGTTACTGGAGAAAGTGTTGAAACTTCTTCTGATACTGGTGAAGTTTTAGTAAGAGGTCTTGGTGCAAGTCCGGGTATGGCTTCTGGTAATGTTAAAATTATTTTGGACATTGATGAATTAGATAAAATTAAAGATGGGGACATAATGGTTACTACGATGACTACTCCAGACATGGTTCCAGCTATGAAAAGATCAAGTGGAATTGTAACTGATGAAGGTGGAGTAACATGCCATGCATCTATTATTTCCCGTGAACTTGGAATTCCTTGTGTTGTAGGTACTGGTGATGCTACAACTATTTTAAAAGAAAATACTGGTGTAACTATTGACGGTAAAAAAGGATTAGTATTTGATGGAATTTCAGAAATTAAAGAAGAAGCAGTACAGGTAAAAGTTAGTGCTGAAGCAGCTCCAGTTATAACTGTCACTGAAGTAAAAGCTAATGTGAGTATGCCTGAAGCAGCAGCAAAAGCAGCTGCAACTGGTGCAGATGGTGTTGGATTGCTTAGAACTGAACACTTAATGTTGACTGCTGGTATTCACCCTGGAAAATTCATCGCTGATGGGAGGGAAGATGAATTGATTGATACTATTGCTGAGAATGTTATGATAGTGGCAGATGAATTCTATCCAAAACCTGTATGGTATAGAACATTAGATGCACCTACTGATGAATTTATCACATTGGAAGGTGGAGAAAATGAACCTGAAGAACACAATCCAATGCTCGGTTGGAGAGGAATCAGAAGAGAATTGGATCAGCCTGAAATTCTTAAATGTGAATTCAAGGCTATTAAAAAATTACATGAAAAAGGATACACTAACATTGGAATCATGATTCCATTATCACAGAGTCCTGAAGAACTTAAACAAGCTAAATCACTTTGTTCTGAAATTGGTTTAGAACCTCATAAAGATGTTGATTTTGGTATGATGGTTGAAATTCCAGCTGCAGCATTAACTATTGAAGATTATATTGATGTAGGAATTGACTTTGTAAGTTTAGGAACCAATGATTTAACTCAATATACTCTTGCTGTTGACAGGAACAATGAATATGTTGCAAAGCATTATTCTGAAGAACATCCTGCAGTAATGAAATTGATTGAGATGACAATCAAAAAATGTGTTGAAGCAGGTGTTAAATGCAGTATTTGTGGCCAAGCGGGTAGTGTACCGCGTATTGTTGAAAAACTTGTTGAATTTGGTATCACAAGTGTATCTTCAAATACTGATGCAATAGCTGAAGTCAGAAAAACTGTTGCTAGGGCGGAACAAAAAATTATTCTTGATGCTGCCCGTAAACGTTTAGAATAATTTTCTTATTTCTTTTTTTTATTTTTTTATTTTTATTAAATTTTAAATTTAGGTTATTTTATGGATGAAAAATCAATAGATAAAGATGTTATTTTAAAAGAATTGGATGAACTCCACAATTTGGATCATAATTATGCAGATGGTAGGATTTTAGGATCTATGTGTACTGAAGCACATCCTTTTGCAAAAGAAATTTATTATAAGTTTTTAGATACAAATTTGGGTGATCCGGGTCTTTTTAAAGGTACAAAATTAATAGAAAATAAAGTTATAGAATCTATGGGTGAAATTTTATCTATTGAAAAACCGTATGGTCATGTTGTAACTGGAGGTACTGAAGCTAATCTTATGGCAATACGTGCTGCTAGAAATCATGCAAGGAAATATAAAGGAATTGTGGATGGGGAGATAATCATCCCTGAATCTGCTCATTTTTCATTTAAAAAAGCTGCTGATATGTTAAATTTAAAGATTGTTGAAGCAGATCTTGATGATAATTATAAAATTAATGTTGGATCAGTTAAACGTTTAATTTCTGATAAAACAGTTGCTATTGTTGCTATTGCAGGCACTACTGAATTAGGTTTAATTGATCCAATTGAAGAAATCTCAAAAATTGCTTATGAAAATAATATATATTTTCATGTTGATGCAGCTTTTGGAGGATTTTCTATTCCATTTTTAAGAGATATGGGTTATGATTTACCTGTTTTTGATTTTTCATTAGATGGGGTTTGTTCTATAACTATTGATCCTCATAAGATGGGTTTGGCACCGATTCCTGCAGGTGGTATTCTTTTTAGAAAAGAAGAATACTTGGATGTTATGGCTGTGGATTCTCCTTATTTGACTGTTAAAACTCAGTCAACAATTGTTGGAACACGTTCCGGTGCTGCTTCTGCAGCTACTTATGCAGTTATGAAATATTTTGGAAAAAAGGGATACTCTAAATTAATTAAAGAATTGATGGACAATACTCAATTCTTAAAAGAAAATCTTGAAAAAATTGGTTATGAGATTGTTTGTGAACCAGAATTGAATCTCATTGCTTTTAATCACCCTAATATGGAAACTAATGAATTTGCAGAAAAATTAGAAGGATTTGGTTGGAAAGTTTCTGTTGCTAAGTGCCCTGTAGCTATTAGGGTTGTATTAATGAATCATATTAAATTAAATCATTTAAAAGAATTGGTGGAAGATTTAAAAGAAATATTTTAACTTTTAATCTTCTGTTATGTTTTCTACATACATTAAAGGATAATTGAGTTCTTCAATGAATTCTATCCTAATTATAGCTTTAACATTATCTACTTTTGCATATATTTTAACATCTAACATATCACCGTTAAGAGAAGTATAATCAAATTCAGTCATTGATTCTTTAAGTTTATCAAATCTGATTTTAACATTAACATCTTCGATTGCTGGTTGTAATCTTAAAGAATCCTCCATACTTTTCTCTAAGCCATTTTTGGTATATTTATTCACTGGGGTTCCTACAAATTGATGGAATAGTGCACCCATACTAATTGCACCTTCAAAAATTGCTCGTTCTCTTGTTGTTATGTTTGAGAAATATTTTTTATCAACATCCATTTATAATCCTCCATTTAAAAATATTATTTTTTCGTAAATTATTTCAGAAGGGATTGGATTTATGCAGGAATAGAATAATAATGCCGAAATTATTAAAATAACTGCTAAGATATATATTCTATTGTCTTTTGGATAGAAATAGCTGAATATACATCCAACTATAAAGAATATAGCTGTTATTATTATTGCATTTGATTCTTGTGGATTTTCTTTAATAATTTCATTATTAATAGGATTTTGTTTTTCTAATGTTCCTTCAATTATTATTCTATTTGCAGTAGACCCAATTGGATCACATGTTATTAGGAACAATGAATCGTTTCCACCTATAGGTACATCAGCAGTTCCAGGCACAATTGTTGTATTTGTTATTGTGTAATTTAATTCTCCAACTCCTGGCCATTCTAATAGTATTGAATCTCCAATTGAAAGTTCATTTAATCTGAAAAATGGTGAACCTTGAAGAGTTCTATGCCCATATAATGCTACATAATCTTTAGTGGGGATGTTTTCTCCAGGATCACTTAATACTCCTTGATTTAATGATACATTATTGATTTTTTCATTCACTCCAATGCTAGGTATCAGAATAGTTGGTGAATCTATGTTTCTTTCCACAGCTATTTTAGATGAAAAGTAGTTCACTTCTCCCATTGCATATAATCCAATTATTAATATACAAATAATAATGACTATAGTTGAAATAGTTGGTTTATTCATAGTATCACTTTTGTTAAATCTAGTATAATACTTTTCTTAATCTTGGTATGTTGAACTTATTTCATTTACCATCCAATTAGGAGCTTTTGTTGTGGGGATTGTTAATATGATATTTTCCATATTATTTATTACATATTCCACTTTATCTTGTGGTGTTTCAATTAAAAGCATATACTGTGCATTTAAATCACCTAAATTTATTTGTCTTTCGTAATTTGATAGTTTTATTCCATAATTTTTAAGTATTTCAATGGTTTTTTCTTCATCATAACCATTAATTATCGATCCTTTTATTAATTCAAGAACATCTGAGGAAAATTCTTTCGTATTTTCTTTTGGATTGGTATGGTTTCCCTTTATTATTGTATTTGATTTAGAATATTTGGAATCAATTTCTCCATTGTCTTCATATCTCATTATGGCTAAAACTGTACATCCACTTATATTTGGACTTGTATTATTTGGAGTATAATTTTCATTTGTATTATTGTTGTTTGTGTAAATGTCCACCACGCTTCCAACATTTACAAGGCCTGCTCCTGCCTGAAGTCTTGAGATTAAAATGGGAACTGATACTGTATTTGGTTCTTCAAATTTAATTTTTGATAAAACTTCTGCATTATTCTCATTTACAATTTTTATGGCTTTTGTTGTTGAAAGAATTATGTTTTTACTTTCATTTGAATATATTGCCATAGTTCGATTATATTTATCTTTATTTGTGTAAATCGATTTTTTGTGAAATGATTGCCAGTCTTTTGTTGCTGGTGTTAATATGTTTATTCGCTCAATTTCTTCGGGAGTTTTTCCATCATTAATTTGGTTTTCTAATAAAATGGAATTCTGGGAGGTTGTTAATGGTCCATTATATATTTCATGTAATTCATTTAGTTTTGTTGTTTTTGCAAGGGTTAATTCTTCTTGAGCGGGTTCATAGATTAAGAAATAATATGCTGATGAAATTAATGTAATTAATATTAATGTAGTTATTATTATGCCTATTTTCTTCTTTTTTTCATCATTTGATATTTCAACAGAATTTGGGCTTAAATAAACTCCAAGTTTATGATTTAGTTTTTTAAGTGGTGTTAGTTCATCTTCTTTTTTATTTGGTTTTGAGTATTCTTTTGTTAGTTGATTTTTTAATTTTCTTGTCTCTTCAAAACCTTTTGGATATAATGGATCTCTTGGTTTTTTATCATTCATTATTCATACTCCTAATTTTGAATAAATTTAGATGGATAATTTAATTATGGGAGCGATATTGCTCATTTTTTAATTAAATTGATTATTAGGTAGTATAAGCAGAAGAATAGTAATAGTATTGCGGGAATATTTATATTAAATAAAATCATGTCAATTGGAAGAATTAATATTATTATTAATATGCAGGATATTCCAATTAATGCCATGTTATCGAATTTAGGATATTTTATATTACTTATCATAAGTAATGAAACTATTATACTCAATAAAATTGCAATATGGGGATTGAATATTCCACTTAGATAAAATGAACCTATCATTAATGACATTCCTGGAATTGGAAATCCAATAAAATCATTAGTGTTTATTTTGCCTGCAATTACATTATATCTTGTTAATCTTAAAACTCCACAAACAACAATTAATAAGCAAACAATTGTTACTATTATTTGAAAAATGCCCGGGGTGGTGTTAATGCAACTGTAAAGAAATATTGCTGGTGCAACTCCAAATGAGACGATATCAGATAATGAATCAATATTTTTCCCAAAACCTAATTCGTCTTGCCTATTTATTTTACGCGCTACCCAACCATCTGCTGAGTCGAACATGATTGCAATAATAAGAAGGATTGCAGCTATATTGAATTCATGATTAAATGAAAAGATTATGGATAAAAATCCAGATGTCATATTTAGTAAAGATATGATATCTGATAATGCAATAAACCTTTTCATATTTGTGTTTTCAATTTTCATATTCAAACTCCAGTATTACTTTTCAATTTATTTCTTATTAATTTTATCTTTTATTCCAGTTTATTTTTATGCATGCTTGTAGTTAATTCTTAATACTACTTATTTTTATTTGTACTTATTAATTATTTTAGTTTTTTATTATTTAATTAGATTATTCTTAATGTTTTTGTTTTTAGTTATTAATTTGCTTTGATATGTCTTCAAATTACTTTTTGTTATATTTTTTTGATTATTGCCCTATAAAAGATAAAATATATATAACAATTTTTTTATAAATAGTAATGGTTAAACTTTAATAAATAGCTTATGCATTCTTTAATTTAAAATATTAAATTTGCATTTTATTTGTTTTAATTTAATATTTTTTAATAAAGGCAATGTTTATTTATATAAATTGAATTCAAATAATATTAAGTGAGTAGTTAAATGATAGAAGATAATATACGTGTTCTTAGACAAGCAGCAAAAGTTTCTTCCAATAGTGGCTATGAAATTGAAAAAAATTGGTGCGTTATTGCAGGAAATGCTGAAATAATTGATAAAATAGCTTATAAAGCTATTGCATCTAATCATCGTGTTAAAATAATATTTAGGGAACATGTAATGTTAAATGATGGTAAATTGGATAAAAAATTTGATTTTATCATGCTTTATGGCAATTCTATTGTTATTGATGAATTTAAAAAACTTGCAGATCAATATGGTGGAGCTTATGTGAGGATATTGCATAAGTATTTGATTGAAGAGCCGAATCTAATGGTATTTGTTGCTCCGGATAATGTTATTAAGAAAACGGTTTCTGTAATTGAAAAATCAAAAATATCCTTTGCAATTTTACAAGATTCACAGACTACTGCATTTATTGATGTTGACTTAAGTAATGAAGTTAAATTACCCAATTTTATTAAATCTGCATTGAAACCATTTTATAATGCGAATGAAGTTGTTTTATCAACAATTTTAATTTCCGTCGATAAAAAAGAAGAAATTAAAAAAGTTCAAAGTATAGCTACATCTAACAGAATTTTCGTCATTGACTTTAAAGATATTGTAACGGAGGATTATTCATGAACATTTTTGGAAAAGAAGAAGAAGAACCACAGATTAATGATACCAAAGTGATTAGCAATAGTTTAGGAATTGATTTAGGAACATTAAACACTGTAATTGCAAAACCTTCAGGTGATAAATTTGACTTATATCAGATACCATCTGTTGTTGCTGTTAAAAAAGATGACCCTTCAGAAGTTTTGGCTGTTGGGGAGGAAGCTAAAAAAATGCTAGGAAGAACTCCTGAAGATATTCTCGCTGTAAGACCTTTGAAAAAAGGAGTAATTGAGAATGTTGTTCAAGCTCAGGCATTATTAATTAAAGCAATGCAAATTGGTATTAATGAAGGGGAAAGTGTTGGAAGAATTGTTATTGGTATTCCTGGAGATGCTTCTGAAGTAGAAAAAAATGCTGCTGAAGAAATAGGTAGGAAAGCTGGGGCTCAAAATATTCTAGTTATTAGTGAAGGATTAGCTGCTGCTATTGGTGCAGGATTACCTATTGCTGAACCAAATGGAACTATGGTTGTTGATATTGGTGCAGGATCAACTGATATTGTTATCATTTCTCTTGGTGGTATTAATGATATTGAAACTGTTAGATGTGGTGGAGATGACATTGATAACAAAATTGTTGAACTTGTAGCTGAAAAATATGATGTAGCTATTGGTATTCATGATGCGGAATCTGCTAAAATTGAAGTAGGTATGGTTCACTGTTCTGAGCAATTAGAAAATCTCAGTGTTGAAATTATTGGTAAATCTTTAGAAACTAATAGGCCTAAAAAAGTCATCATTGATTCTATGCTTGTTGCAGAGGCAGTTGAACCTTATATGCAACAAATAATTAGTGGATTAAATATTGTCTTGGAAAGATTATCCCCTGAGTTGATGATGGGGGTTTACAATAATTCTGTTGCGGTTGGTGGAACTTCAAGACTTCGTGGTATGAAGGAAAGAATTTTTGATGAAATATCTATTCCAATAGAAGTTTCTGATGATCCTATGACTGTTGTAGCAAAAGGTACTGCAATTGTTGCTGCTGAACCTCTTGCATTAGAACCTGAAGTACGTCTTAGAGCTATGAAATAAATATTTTTATTTATTTCTTTTTACTTTTTTTTTAACTGATTTTTATGGATATTTTAGGAATTGATGAAGCGGGTAGAGGGTCTGTTTTAGGTCCAATGGTTATTGCAGGAGTTATTGTTCCTGAAAAAATGGATAAAGTTCTTGAAAGAATGGGTGTTAAAGATTCTAAAAGACTTACTCCTAACAGACGTACTATTCTATCTAGAAAATTAAGAAAGATGTTTGAATATGAAATTGTAGTAATTTCTGCTCGTGAAATTGATGAATTAAGGGCGAATGGTATTAATCTTAATGAAATTGAAAAAAATGCTATGGAAAGCATTATTTTAAAATTAAAACCTGAAAAAACTATTGTTGATGCAGTAGATGTTAAAGCTGAACGTTTCCAAGAGAATTTGTGCAATGACACATGTTGCAATGTTGTTGCCGAACATAAAGCTGATGATAAGTATATTGAAGTTAGTGCAGCATCTATTATTGCTAAAGCTGAAAGGGATGCCCATATTAATGAGATTAATATGGATTATGTTAATTTTGGAGGTATTGGTTCAGGTTATCCTTCAGATCCAACTACAAAAAAATTTTTAACTAATTATACTTATGATGAAATGCCTGATTTTGTTAGAAAATCATGGGCTACTGTTGCAAAAATGAAGTAATTAGACACTTTTTTTAAACAATATTTAAGTATATGAATTTATAAAATAATTCTTATAACAAATTTTCAATTTAATATTTTATAGAGGATGAAAATGATTATTGAGAGTATTATGCCATTTGTTGATGGGATAGTGGATATTTTTACTCAAGGGGGATTTATTACATATATAATTCTTTTCATTGGGATTTATGGTCTTATTATTGGATTAAGAAAGATAGCATATCTTAGAAAAATTAGTAAAGTGGACACAACTGAAATATTTGGGGTTGTAACTGCATCTATGGAAAGAGGAGGGGCTGTAGAGGCTTTAAAACAGATAAATGGTTTTAAAAATCCTATTTCTAGAATTATTTCTGAAACTTTAAAAATTGGTTATAAAAATAAGACTGAAGTTGAAGAAAGTATGGAGCAAATATTCATTGTTGAAGTTGGAAAAATGACTAAAGGATTAAGTACTATTAAAACACTTACGGAACTAGCACCATTTTTAGGATTAATCGGTACTGTTATCGGTATTTGGTTGACTTTTAAATCATTAGGTGTCCATCCGGATTCTGCTGCAATGGCAGAAGGTATTTATGTTGCATTGACTACAACAATCATGGGTCTTTTAGTTGCAATTGTTTTATTGCCTATTCATACTTATATCCAAGGTCTTATTGAAGTGGAAATGGATAAAATTGAACTGGCTACGAAAATGACCAATTGGGGTTATGCTGTAGTTAAAGTTAGAGTTGATTCAAATGTTGAATGTGCACTTGAAGCATTACAGGAAGCGGAAGGTGTTGTTAATACAAGATTGATTTCTGATCCATACGCCAATATCAAGGTTTCTTTTAAACCAAGCATGTTGGATAAAAGTATTTCTAATATTATATTGGAAAAATGTAATGTTAATGCTGAAATTACTGAAAGTAAACTAAAACAATAGGTGATTGGATGGCAATTGATGTTGGAAAGCATAAAAAGAAAATTTCGGACAGCAAACCAAGTATCAATTTAGTTCCGTTTATTGATATTTTATTCACAATAATGATTTTTTTAGTAGTAACAAGTAATTTTTCAGCTGATGTTCAAACGGATGATTCGGATGTTACAGATGGTGGAAGTGGAAAACCTAATGTTACTTCTGTTTCAGGTGATTCTGAATACTATGTAATGCCTGTAGCTAATTTACATAAAGTTACAGTTAATGGTGTTGATAAGTCAGACACGATTCTGAATAGTGCTGTTGGTGTTCAAGCAAATGTAATTGATAATGGTAAAATTACAATTAAACCTGGCGAAATTGATATTACAACTCCTGATGGAGTTTCACCGGATAAAGCTGTTCAGCGTCCACAACTTTAAAAATTGAGGAATAAAAAATGTATACAGGTAGAATTTTATCAACTGGAATGAACTGTGAAGGTAAACCTTTTATAGCATATAGGGTATCAAGCAGATCATTTCCAAATAGGCAATGTCTTAAATTTGAAAATCGTGCAGCTATTGTTCCAAAAGAAGGATTTGAAAAAGATATTTTTGAAAATCCTTATATTACATACAATTGTATTCGTATTGTAGATGATGTTGCAATTGTATCTAATGGATCTCAAACTGATGTTATATCAGATAAAATTTCTTTGGGAATGAATTTGAGAGATGCAATGGCATATTCATTACTTACTATGGATTATGAAAAAGATAGTTATAATACTCCAAGAATTGCAGCAGTCGTTACAGCCAGTACTGATGAAGATGGATACGGATGTTATATTGGGATAGTTAATGATAATAAAATTTTAGTTGAACAAGTTCCACATGGTAAAGCAGCATTCATTTCAACATATGGCAGTCAAGTTCCAGATACAGTTGATTTCGATGCAAAAACTGCTAATGAATGTGCCAAATTTATTTTTGATGAAGGTGCTTTTGCAGATTACGAAAAACCGGTAACTTCTTCTGCTGCGATTTTTGATGGGGAATGGGCAATTGATGTCTATAATCCATAACTTTTCTTTTTTTAACTTTTTTTAGATGATTATTATGAGTATTGAATTATTTGGTTTAGAGAATATTCCTATTATTGACGGCAATAGTGATATTTCAAAAATTATTAAAGAAGCTATTGAAAAACAGGGCTGTAATCTTTGTCATGGAGACATTATATTAATTGCAGAGACTTTAATTTCAAAAGCTGAAGAGAATTTTATAAAATTAGATGAATTAACTCCATCAACTCAAGCTATTGAATTGGCTAAGAAAGCTAAAAAAGATCCAAAATTAGTTGAATCTATAATTCAACAATCTAATGAAATTGTTGCTGTCGGTCCAAAGTTCATCATAACTGAGACTGTTCATGGTTTTGTTTGTGCTAATGCAGGTATTGATGAATCAAATGTAGGTGATGGTTTAGTTACTCTAATGCCTAATGATGCTGATATTTCTGCTTTAAATATTCGTAAATATTTGGAAAATGAATTTGATGAAGAAATTGCAGTTATTATAACTGATACTCAAGGAAGAGCATTTAGGTTTGGTGCTGTTGGTACTGCAATTGGATGTTCTGGTATTTCGCCGATATGGAAAAGAGTTGGTGAAAAAGATTTGTATGGTAGGGAATTGGAAACTACTGAAATTGCAACATGTGATGAATTGGCTTCAGCAGCATCTCTTATAATGGGTCAAGCTGATGAAGGTCTTCCAGTTGTTGTTATTCGCGGTTTTGATGGTTTTGATAAATTAAGAGATGTTGATTCAAATATCAAATCAGTACTTATGCCAAAAGAATTTGATGTATTTAGAAACTAAGTGATTTTTATGATTACTGTTTTATCTGGTGGAACAGGTACTCCAAAATTATTACAAGGATTAAAAGAAGTTGTTGACCCTAAAGATTTGACAATTATTGTTAACACACTAGAAAATGATTATTTTTCTGGTGTTTATGTCTCTGCAGATATTGATACTGTATTATATACTATGGCAGATATAATTAATGATGAATTTTGGTATGGTGTTAAAAATGACACTTTTATCACTCATAATCGTCTTGAAGAACTTGGATGTTCTGAACTGCTTAGAATTGGGGACATTGATCGTGCAACTAAAATACAAAAGACTCAATTGATGGAAAAATATGGTCTTGGCAAGGCATGTGAAATTCAGGCAAAAAATATGAATATTCAATCAAAAATTATTCCAATGAGTGAAGAGGATTCTGATATTAAGATTATTACTGATATTGGAGAATTGGAATTCCATGATTTTTTAATTAAACATCAATCTGAACCTGAAGTGTCGGATCTTAAATTTTCTAAAGTTTCTCCAACTGAAGGAGTCATTGAGGCGATTGAAAATTCGGAAGCAGTAATTATTGGTCCGTCAAATCCAATTACTTCAATTTCACCAATATTGTCTTTAGATGGTGTTTGTGATGCTTTAAAAGATACTTACGTTGTAGCTGTATCTCCAATTGTTGGTTCAGACTCTGTTTCTGGACCTGCAAATAAATTCATGAAGGCATTAAATATTGATGTTTCATCTTATGGTGTTGCATCAATATATGAAGATTTTTTAGATACAATTGTAATTGATGTACAAGATAATGATAAAAAAGATGAAATAAATCAAATAGTTAATAAGGTGATAATTACAAATACAATTATGAATAATTTAGATGCTAAAAAAAATTTGGCTGAAATTATTATTGATAGTATTCCTTAATATGGAAAGAGGTTATTCAATGATACAAATGACATTAATACAAATTGATAATTACGGTCCTTGGACTGTTACTCCAAGACCAAGAACTGAATCTGACTTACAAATTCTTCAAGCAAGATTATTCGCTGATTTAAATAGTTATTTTGGATCTAAAAAAGGTTTAGTTTTCTTTACTCGATTTGATAACTTACTTGCAATTTCAAATGGTATAGATGAAGAAGACCATTTAAGAATTCAAAGATCTATTAGAAATAAATATCCTATTACTGTAAGTATGGGTGTGGGTGCTGCTGAAACTCCACATGAAGCTCAAAAATTAGCTACTATTGCTCTTCAGAAAGCAGGTAGTGCTCAATCTGGAGAAAGAAAAGAAATTTTGGCTATTGATAGTTTAGTTGATGAGGAAAATAGCTTTGTTCAGGCAGCGCATATTGATATTAACAGTGTCACAGAAACTTTCACTGATATTGAATCTGCTTTTGATACAAGTTTTAGTGTTAATAAGGCTCAACATTACTTAATGACTAAATTGATTAAAAAGGGATCATTGCTATTCTTTATTGGTGGGGACAATTTTATGGCTCCATGTAATGGATTATCTGAAAAAGAGATTGAAAATTTAATGATTGAAATTGATGAAGAGATTGGTATTAAACTTAAAGCCGGTATTGGAAGAGCTAAAAATGCTGAAGATGCTGCATATATGGCAGATATTGGATTAGAAGAAATTCGTGCACACAATAATGGAATGTGGACTTGGGTTGTTGAAAAAGAAGATTGAGGAATTCTATGCTTAAGGTAGTTGCTCCAATGGCAGGTATAACTAATGCTGCTTTTTTAAATAAAGTTATTCCTTATGGATTTAATGTAGCTACTTTGGGAGGATACAGTTTAGATTCCCCAACTATTGAAGCAAGTAAAAAAATTATTCAGCGAGGAAGGAAAGAATTTGATTTTCCTTTGGATGTGATTTTTAATCATATTGAAAATGAAGTGGATTTAATTAAAAAATATCATAAGAATGTAAAAGTTTCGGCGAATGTACGTGCATCAAATCCTCAACCGATAATTCATGTTGGAAATATTAAAAAGTTGGATATTGTAGAAATTAATTGTCATTGTCGTCAAAAAGAAATTTTAGATGTTGGTTGTGGACAGGAAATGTTAAAACGGGATGATTTAAAAAAATTCATCTCTCAAATTGTTGATAATGTTGATAGTGAAGTTTCTGTTAAAATTAGGGCTAATGTTGACGGTATTGATACATTAGAAATAGCTAATATTATTGCAGATGCCGGAGCAGATTATTTGCATGTTGATGCAATGAAAAAAGGTGTTTTTGAAGCCGATTGGGAACTTTTACGAAGTATTTGTAATGATGTTGATATTAATGTCATTGGAAATAATTCTGTAAATTCTGAGATTAATGTTAGAAAAATGATTGGCACTGGTGTTGATGGTTTTTCAATAGCTCGTTCAGTTATTTCTGGAAATTTGGAATTTGATATCTCTGATTTTTAATTTTTTTAAAACAATTGTTATTTAAAACAATTGTTATTAGAAAGTATTATTAATACTTGAATATATAAATTAGTTTAATAGGTGATTTCATGGATTTTATAACACTTAAAAATATTACTAAAACTTTTGATGGTGTTGATGTTCTTAAAAATATAAATTTGAAAATTAATGAAGGGGAAACCTTAGGTATTTTAGGTCGTAGTGGAAGTGGAAAGTCTGTTTTAATTAATATGCTTAGAGGTACATCAGACTATAAACCTGATGCAGGTCAAATATTAGTTAATGTAGCAGTTTGTCCTGATTGTTTAGCAGTAGATTCACCATCTCATGTTGGTGAAAAATGTAGTTGTGGAGCTACTTTAGAAGCGAAAGAAGTAGATTTCTTTAATTCTGAGAGAAAATTATTTGCAAGTATTAAAAGAAGAATTTCCATCATGTTACAACGTAACTTTGCATTATATGATGAAGAAACTGTAATTGAAAATGTAATGAGGGCAATGCCCGAGGGCAAAGATTATGATGAGAAAATCTACGAAGCATTGGAATTATTAGAAATGGTTCAAATGAATCATAGGATTACTCATATCGCTCGTGATTTAAGTGGAGGGGAAAAACAAAGAGTCGTACTTGCAAGGCAATTAGCTAAGTCTCCAATGATGTTTTTAGCTGATGAACCTACAGGAACTTTAGATCCTCAAACTGCAATTAAACTTCATAATACCTTGAAAGAAGGCGTTAAAGATAAAGGAATCACCATGTTAATCACTTCTCATTGGCCAGAAGTAATGATTGAATTAGCAGATAGTGTAATCTGGTTGGAAGAGGGTCAAATCAAAGAGGAAGGCGAACCGGAGAAAGTGGTAAATGAATTTGTAGCTACAATCCCTATTCCTGAAAAACCAGAAATTCCTGAATTTGGAGAACCAGAAGTTGTTCTTGAAGATGTTAAGAAGCATTATTACTCTATTGAACGTGGGGTTGTTAAAGCAGTAGATGGTGTGAGTTTAAATATCAATAAAGAAGAAATTTTTGGTATTGTGGGCTTAAGTGGTTCTGGAAAAACCACTACAACTAGAATGTTAATGGGATTAACTGAACCAAGCAGTGGTAATATTCAAATTAAACTTGGTGATGAATGGATTGACATGACTAAAGTTGGACCTCTTAACCGTGGTCGTATCATGCCTTATATTGGTTTATTACATCAAGAATATTCTTTATATCCTCATAGGACTGTTCTTGGTAACTTGACCGATGCAATCAGTTTAAATTTACCTGCAGAATTTGGTAAAATCAAAGCTATTCATGCATTGACTACTGTAGGTTTTGCAGATGATGTCGCTGCAAGCATTCTTGATAAATATCCTGATCAATTGAGTGTAGGTGAAAAGCATAGGGTTGCTTTAGCTCAGGTTTTAATTAAAGAACCTAATTTAATTGTTTTAGATGAACCGACAGGTACTATGGATCCAATTACTCGTGTCATTGTATCAGATTCAATTCTAAAAGCACGTACTGAATTAGAACAAACATTCATTATCATTTCTCACGATATGGATTTTGTTTTAGATGTCTGTGATAGGGCTGCTTTAATGAGAGGAGGTAAACTTTTGGATATTGGTACTCCTGAAGAAATAGTTGATAAATTGACTGCTGATGAAAAAGAGGATATGCTTAAAGAAAATAGATAATTTTCTTATTCATTCAATTCTTTTTTTATTTTTTTCCAGTCCGGACAGAATTTGTCTATTAATTTTTTAAATTTTTCACCGTGATTGAATTCTATTAAATGACATAATTCATGTATCATTACATATTCTAGGCATTTTGGGTCTTTTTTTGCTAAATTTAAATTTAAGGTTATTCTTCTATCTTGTCTACAATTTCCCCAATTTTTCATTTTCCTAACTTTAACTTCGGATGGTTTTTGTCCAACAATGAGACTACATTTTTCTAACACTTGAGGTATTGCATTCTGAAGTTCTTTTCTATAAAAATCAATTAATATTTCCTCTCTTGCCTTTATTGTACTTTTTTTAGGTAGTGGCAAGTACATAATACTGGTGTCTTCATCAATTAGAACATGTTCTATGTTGTCATTTTTAATTAATTGTAGTGTGTATTCTCTGCCCCATAATTGATGTTTTTCACCACTAATAAATTTTAAAGGAGGTTGAATATTATTATTTAAAATAAATTCTTGTTTTTTTAAAATCCAATTTTTTCGAGATTTGATAAACATAATTACTTCATTATTTGGTAAAAATAATGGGACAGATAGTTTTACATCACCTTTTGGAGGTAGGACTCGAAGATACATATTTTTAATATTTTTTCTCTCTAATGTGATGGTTATGTCTTCGACTATTAATTTTTCTTTCATAAAAATCTATATTTAAATTTGTAATGGGAATATTAAAATTTAATCATTGTTAAAAATATATTTCTTTTATAAAAAAGATTATATATTCTTAGTTAAAATAAATTATATTATTATTTTATAATTATTTTTAATGATTATTTACAATGATGAATGATTTTTTGGAGGTTTATTATGACTTGGGAAGATGCACCATCTCATATTTGTAGGGGAGGAGACATTAGGGGGCTTGCTTTTTGTTGTCCTCCAGTTAAACCATGCCCAATTTTAAATGCATTGCAGGAAGTTAATTTAACTCCTAAGGAATATATTGAAATTAAAACTCAATTTGCTAAAGAAACCAGGTTAGGTGAGGGAGCAGGAACTTGTTTCGGATCACTTGTATGGTGTTGCAAACCATCCAAACCCTGCCCATTAAGAGACATGACTTTAAAAAATATGGGAATGAGTCATGATGAATATTTGGACTTAAAAAAAGAATTATCTGAACGGTTGGTAGGTGTTAAAAAACCAGATCCTGATGAAAAAGCCGAAGCATTGGCTGAAACATTTAATGTTACAAAACTTGAAGCTATGAATATTTTAAATGAATGTAATGATGATTTAAGGGCGGCTGTAAAAGTTTTACATGCAAGATCTCTTGAGAATTCTGATTAAAATGGACTGGACATCTCTTTACTTAAAAACATTTGATTTTAATGTTTTTATTTTAGGTACTGGCGAAGTTGCAACTAGGCGAGCAAATAAATTTTTAGATCATGGGGCTAATGTTAAATTAGTTGGAGATAGTTTACCTAAGGAATTGAAATATAAAGGAGCTAGTTTATGCTCTGTTAGTGATGTTGATGATTTAATTGATTGGTCTGATTTGGTTGTTATAGCTAGTGGTGATAGGGAGTTATCTGATTATGTTAGTGGAATTGCTAAAAATAAACTTATTAATCGTGCAGATTTTCCACAAGAAGGGAATGTAATTGTTCCAACAAGTTTTAATATTGGTGAAATTGAGATTTCTATTTTTACAGGAGGTAAAAGTCCATTAATGGCTCGCCAACTTAGAAAGAAGATACAATCAATAATCACTGAAGAAGATATTTTGGAAATCGAACTTCAGGATTATGCTCGCAAAAACTTAAAGAAACTTGTTGAAAATCAAAAAGATAGAAAAAAGTATCTTTATGAAATTTTTGAAGATGAAAAAGTTAATGTTTTGATTAAAAATAGAAAGATTGATGAAGCTAAATTGTATATTGATAATTTAATAAGGGGATTAATTTGATACTAAATTTAAGAGTTGATCATAAGATTGCGGATATTCAGTCAATGGAGGTTATTGCAAAAGACATTGATGATTTATTTGCAGAGTTACAAGAAAAATATTCTATTGGGGAATATATAGAAATCAGTACATGTAATAGGAAAGAATATTATATTCATAATAACAATATTCCTGAAGATGATGAGTTATTGTCACATGAAAATGTGAGTATTGTAATTGATTATGGTCAATCAGCTGTTATGCATTTATTACGTTTGACTTCTGGTCTGGAATCTATGATTATTGGTGAGGATCAGATTTTAGGTCAGGTGAAGGATGCAAAAAACAATGCTATTAAAAATCACCACTGCGGTAAAGTTTTAGACACAATATTTACAAAAGCTATTCATGTTGGTCAAGTTGTTAGAAATAAAACTAGAATTAATAAAGGTTCTGTTTCTATTGGATCAGCAGCAATTGATTTGGCTGAAAAACATATAGGTTCTTTAGTGGACAAATCAGTTTTGGTAATTGGGGCAGGAAAAATGGGTAAACTGGTTGCTAAAGCTCTTGCTGAAAAAGATTTAAAAGCTATTTTTGTTGCAAATAGGACTTATTATGTTGCGGTTAATCTTGCTGAAGATTTGGGTGGGGAAGCTATTTTATTCAATGATTTGGAAAAATATTTAACTACTGCTGATTTGGTTATTAGTGCAACAAGTGCTCCACATCCAGTAATTACTAAAGATCGTCTTTTAAAATGCGGTAGGAATTATGAAACATTAATGATGGTTGATATCGCTAATCCTCGCGATATATCTGAAGATGTTTGTGAATTAGGTGTCAAATCATTTAACATTGATGATTTAAGAGAAATTGCTGAAATCAATACTAATCTTAGAAGGAAGGAATTTGTTGAAGCGGAATCTATCATCAATGAAGAATTCATTTTACTTAAAGAATCCTTTAAGATAATGGAATTTGATAAATTACTTGGTAATTTAAGGGCATCTATGGAGGATATAAGACAACGTGAAACTCAAAAAGCTAATGTTAAGTTAGCTGTAGATGGTAGTGTAAAAATATTGGATAATTTAACAAATTCTATTGTTAATAAAATATTTTATGATATTTCCAAAAAAGTTAAAAAAGCTGCTAAAGATGAAAATGAGGATATACTTGCAGCTTGTGAATATATTTTTAATTAAATTGGGATGTGTATATTACTCAAACATTCCTTTAATATCTTTATTTTTAATTTTACTAGATTCAATTGAGTAATCAATATTTTTCATTGTGATTGAGTCGGAATCATTAGCGATTGCATTATGAAGAGCTGTTTTTAATATTTTTTCTTTTATGTCTCTTCCAGATAATCCTTTAGTAAGTTTAACAATTTTTTCCAAATCAAGTTCATAATCTAATGGCATGCTTTTTAAGTTATTTTTCAGAATTGTTAATCTTTCTTCATCGTCAGGTAATTTAAATTCAATTTCTTCTTCAAATCTACTTCTAATAGCATAATCTAAACTATTAGGGCTATTAGTGGCACCAATGGTTATTACATGTTCGTTTTCACTTATTCCATCCATTTCAGTTAAAAAAGAGTTTACAATTTCTGAAACATCTCCTCTTAAGGATTGAAATGATCTATGAAGAGCAACTGCATCCATTTCATCTATAAAAATTATGGATGGTGAATTTTCACTAGCTTTTTTGAATAAATCATGGATTTTAGATGCACCATCACCAACATGATCTCCAATTAATGATGTTGCTTTAATTAAATACAAAGGAACTTCAAGTTCGTTAGCAAGAGCTTTAACGAGCATGGTTTTACCGGTACCTGGAAGTCCGTAAAACAGTATGTTTTTAGGTGCCCAGGGTCCAAATTTTCCAGGATGTTCTAAATATTTCATTATAACTTTAACTTTATTTTTAGCATTTGTTTGTCCAACAATATCCGAAATAGATATGTTTGATTTAAATGTAAGTTTGTCATTTTTATTTTCTAAATCGCTGGTAATTAGTTGGATTCTAGTTGTTTCAGAGATTATTGAGTTATTAGGCTTTGCTTTTATGACTTCAAAACCATAATCAGGAATTATCTTTTGATCAAATAAATGTGAGTTTTCTTTTACAACTAATCCTAACCATTGTTCACGAGCATATTCTTCAAATAGCTTTTTGTTGGTAATTTCAATATGTTCATCCATTAAATTAAATTCAAATGGATATCCAACAGGTTTTAAAATGACACATTCAGCACATTCTTTACTTTCAGCTTTTTTCAATTTTTGTTTTTGATTAGTTGTCTTAATTTCTGCTTTTTTGTTATCATTTTTCAAATCACCCACCTCCTGTATTTTTTATATGTCTAACATTTGTTTTAATTATTTAAATATTTGATGGGATATAATACATTTAGGTGTTTAAATTATGAGTTTTAGAACTAGAAGAATATTAATCATGACTCCTTTTTATATGATATTTCAGTTCTTTTTACTAAAATATTTATTATTGCTGTTTGGTGGGCTTGATGATGGCTATCTAATTATTATTGCAATAATCGTTGGGTTATTGCATTGTATGCCAATGTTTTTTGAATCTAAAAAATCAACTGTTGCAGGGCGATTTCTGACAACAATTGGAGGTGTATGGATGTGGATGTCGCTAATGTTTTTATTTGATCTCATGTTTATTTATTTAATTAAGATGTTTGTAATATTGCCTTTTGAGATAATAGTTGATTTGGTTTTGATTGTGCCGTTTTTAGGTATTTATAATTTTTATAAATCTCATAAATTAGTTATTAATGAGAAAATATTGGAATTAAATAATTTATCAAGAGATATTAATATTGTTCATTTATCTGATGTTCATTTTGGATCTGTACGTCATAAAAAAATTATCAATTTATTGGTCAATAAGTTAAAAGAACTTGAAGATACATGTGAGTTAGCTATTATTTCTGGTGATTTAGCAGATGGTTCTTCTGCTGTTGGAACTGATGATTTCTTGGCATTTAAAGATGTTGATATGCCAATAATTTTCACTCCTGGAAATCATGATTTCTATCCAGGTATTGATAATGTTATAAATGCTTGTAAAAACGCTGGAATTATTGTTTTAGATAATGAAAAAAAGGAATTTGGTGATTTAAGTATTTTTGGTTTAACATTTAGTTTTGAAGATAGGTGTGTTCCAAAAATTGATGAAAGTTGGATAAATCCGAATTTAATCAATATTATAAATTATCATGTTCCTTATTATTGGGATGAATTTTCTAAGTTAGGATTTGATATTCAACTTTCAGGCCATACACATGGCGGACAATTTTATCCAGCTATTTGGTTTGCAAATATATTATTCAAATATAATAAGGGATTATTTAAAAATAATTTAGGAAAATATTTGCATGTTACAACTGGTGTAGGTTCAATGGATACTCCAATGAGATGGGGAACTGATTCAGAAATTGTTATTTTAAAATTGAAAAAAGCATAGTATTTATTAAAAGGTAATGTTAAAATAATAAGTGTATGACTATTAACGATAATCATAATCATTTTTGTATTTATTGTGGGGCTAAACTAGATTTCGGTCAACACTTTTGCACTAAATGTGGAAAAGAAGTTGTTCATGCTGAACCAACTTATGAGATTGTTTCCAGATATTATGACTTATTATATGATATTGAGCAGGAATATGATGCTAAACAAGAAAGGGCAAAGGAATTAGTCAATAAACTCTTCGATCCTGCCCACATGTCTTATAATAAATTTTTATCTTCCATCAATAAATCTAATGGGTTATTTAATAATCAATTGGATGTTGCAAAAAGGATGATTGAAGTATATGATGGAACTAAAGATTTTATTGAGCATGAAATTGACAATAAAATCAGAACATTACAAACATTTGTTGATAAGATGAATGATTTAATTGATGAAATGGTTATTCATTTAAGTTCTAATAAGCAAGATACAGGGGATATAAATAATCTTTTTGAGGATATGGATGATTTAATAGATTCTGTAAAAGATTATTAAATCATTTCTTCATATTTTTTTTTCATTTTAAGTGAATCAATATCTCTAAGTGGAGTTTCACATATGATATTTGCATTCCAGCCATTATCAATTAAATTGGAGAGTAAATCGTCTATGTTTGGCCCGTAATCATTTTCATCTAATGTATGATGTTTTATCTCCCCACCTTTGCCGTATTCAATGGTTGTAAAATGACAATGTAGGATATCAATATTTAATTGGTTTTCAATTGTTGAAAAAATACAATTATAATCTTCTTTTTTGTTCAAAAAACCTCTGCCTCTTGCATGAATATGTGCAAAATCGATTGTTGGTTCAAAATGGTCAAAGCTAGCACATAATTCAACAACTTCCCTTATATTTCCAAGTTGTGTTCTTTTACCTGTTGTTTCTGGTGCAAATGTAAACTCTTCAATTCCTTCAGATTCAAGTTCTTCAAATAATCTATTGATGGTATTTCGTGATATTTCCATTGCTTTTTCAGGTTTTCTATTTAAATAAGCGCCAGGGTGGAATACTAATCTATAGGCGCCCATCCATTCACCTGCACGTGCGGCAGCTATTAAATGGTCAATGCTTTTATCAAGTTTTGATTCTTCTTTTGCACATAGATTAATATAATATGGGGCATGCATTGAAATTAAAACATCATGTTTTTCAGATTCTTCTTTTAATGTACTTGCAGATGATTCTCCAATTCTTACTCCATAAGGTGATTGGTATTCATAAGAGTCAAGACCTTCTTCTGAAATATATTTTGGAGCTTTATATGCTGCACCTTTATAATCAACGGGGCTTCCTGCAGGTCCAAAAATCACTTTTTGTTTCATTTGAATCGTTAAAAATAGTAAAAGAGGGAATTTATAATATTCCCATAGCTTTGTTAGTTTTTGCAATGGATTTTTCGTTGTCACTTTCCATTTCTAAAAGTGCACGAATAGCATCAATATTTTCTGGAACAACATCAGATTCTTGATGAACTGCTTGCATATAGAATAATTCATTTCCTACAACATTTATTGATTCTCTCCAAACTGGGATTTCATATAAATCATTTCTGTTTCTTCCAAGTTCTTTAGCGTATTCCATTAGTTCTGCAGTAGATCCTAAACCATCTTCTGCAGAAACAACCATTACTCTAGAACGTTTTTCTAATGATTCAACAATGTCTTCAGTTTCCACTTCGTTATTAATTTCCACCATGATGTTGTGCTGGTGCATTAATGTGGTAGGCACGAGTAATGCCATTGTTGTCACATCAATATCTTTCATAACAGTTTTTACATCGGGGCCGTGGTGAGAAGGTACTTTTGGAGGATTTGGTACAATTGCATTGATCGGGCCTTTTTTAATCTCAGATGGGTCAGATCCTCTTCTTACCATTACTGCTCTAACTTTTTTAATATTTGCAATTGGATCAATTGTAGATAATGTACGGGTTAATCCAGTAGTGTTACAGGATACGACTCTTGTGTAATCTGCACCATATGATTCATCATAATTAGACATGGCATTAAATGAAAGACCAGTTAAATCATGGTCTTCTCCTCCTTGATAAATCGCTTTAACTCCTGCCTTTTTATACATTTCAAGATTCTGTGGTCCGATAGTTCCGGGAGTACAGTCAACGACTATATCTGCTTCCTGAATCATATCTTCAACAGTACCGGATATTTCAATTTCAGCATCTTTAAACATTTGTTCTCTTTCTGGAATTCCAATGTATAAAGGATAGCCTTTTTCTTCAACTGCAGTTCTTGCTTCATAGTTTGGTCTAGTTTTACTTACACCAATAACTTTCATGTCATCTTGAGCAGCTACCGCATCAGCCACTCTTTTACCGATGGTTCCATAACCATTAATTGCAACAGTTTTCATTTTAATCCCTTTTTTATTAATATAATAATTTATTATATGGTTTTAATTTTATTTTTTAAATTATTTATAATTTGATAATTTTATTCAATAATAATGATATGATATTAAAGTTATCTTAAGTGATTGTTGAGAGTAATGTTGGGCATATTAAGTAAATTTGATGAATGCCACTGAAGAGCAGATGATTTTAAATAATAAAATAAGTGCTTTGATTAGTTATTTAGCTATTTAAAGTAGATATTTAAGAATTGATTTATAAAATAAGTTTAAGTTTTATTGTTATTTTAAAAAATAAGTTGAAGAGGATTTATTCAACTTCAAATCCTGCTTCTTTTACAGCTTCATTAATGTCTTCATCACTTACATTGCCAGATAATGTTAAGGTTGTAATTCCAGAATCAAGGTCTGCTTTAGCATCATCAATTCCATCAACATCTTTTAAACATAATTCAACAGCATTTACACAGGAAGAACAGTGCATACCCACTACTTTAATTTCTTTTTCAGCCATAATATATCACCTTATGTTTTATAAAGTTAGTTAGAACATTGTTATATTTAAAGCTTTGTTTACATCGAACTGTTGGGTTCTATAATCTATTTTTGAACTTTTGTAGTTAACCAATATTGAAGAGTAAATAATTACAATCACTGATCCGATGTTGTGTATTAATGCTCCTTCAATTGGATTCAATATTCCTAAAATAGCTAGTGCCATTGCAATTATATTCAGTGTTAATGCAAATCCGATGCTTATGTTGATCGTTTTTATTGTTTTTTTCGATACCTCAATTAAATGAGGAATATTTTCTATGTTGTCTTTGATTAAAGTGATATTTGATGATTCAATCGAAAGATCGCTTCCAATATTTCCCATTGATATTCCAACATTGGATTTTCTTAGTGATGGAGCATCATTTATCCCATCTCCAATCATTGCAACTCTATGGTTTCTTATTTGCTCGTCTTTAATGTATTGGATTTTATCTTCAGGTAAGCAATTAAATTTAATATTATGTATTCTAACTTGATTTGCAATTGATTTTGCAGTATTTTCATTATCTCCTGTAAGCAATGTTGTTTTAATTCTTAATTTTTTTAGATTTTTAATTGTTGCTTTAGCATTACTGCGTATGGTATCTGCAAGGAATATTTTTCCTATTATTTTATTTCCTTTTGCAACAAAAATTTCTATTTCTCCATTACTGCTATTTTCATTGGAACCTAGAGGTATATTTTTAGATTCTAAGAATTTTTTATTTCCAGCTATTATTTGCACTCCATTTATATATCCAGTAATTCCTTTACCTATATGTATTTTGAATTCATTAACAGCTGCTAAATCGTTGTTATTATAATATTTAACAATAGCTTTTGCTAGAGGATGTTCAGATTTAGATTCAAGTGATGCTGCAAGATACATCATTTCTTGTGGATTTTCGGAGATAACTCTTATTACAGTTGGATTGCCGTAAGTTAATGTTCCGGTTTTATCAAAAATTACTTCATCAATATGGGCTAATTCTTCTAAAGATTCTCCATTTTTTACTAGGATTCCATATTTAGTTAAATTACTTACTGCTGCCATTAGTGCTGTTGGAGTTGCAAGAACTAATGCACAAGGACAGAATACTACGAGTATTGTAACTGATCTTGTTATTTCAAATGTAAATAAATATGTTAATATTGCGGCTGTAAATGCTATTACAACAATCATTGTTGCCCATTTATCAGCTGCTCTAACAATATTGGCATTTTCTGGTTTTGATGATTCAACAAGTTTAATTAATTTTTGAAGGGAACTATCTTCACTTATTTTTGTTGTTTTCATTGTAAATGATCCGTAAAGGTTAATAGTTCCACTATATACTTCGTCATTTCTTGTTTTATCTACCGGTATTGATTCTCCTGTAAGAGTAGCTTGATTAATTGATGTTTCTCCATTGATTATAATTCCATCATTTGGTATGCTTTCACCGGGAAGTATTTTTAAAATATCTCCAATTTTAACTTCTTCAATAGGTACCTTTTCTTCTGTTCCATTTTTTATTCTTGTTGCTGTTTTGGGAGTCATTTTAGCGAGTTCTTTGATTTGATTTTGTGCTTTTGCTACGGTATATTCTTCTAAAAATCCTCCAATTGCCATTATTGTTGCAATTTCCCCTGCAGCAAATATTTCACCGATAATAATGGATGCAATGATTGCTATTGACACGAGTAAATCCGCTTTAATATCAAATTCTGTGATTAATCCTTCAATACATTCCTTGAATATTGGAATCCCACATATTATTATTGAAATCCAAGAAAGATAGTCAATAGATAATAAAAATCCTAAAACTAAACTGATTGATGATACTATTATAAATATGATTTCAAGTTTTTCTTCATTTTTAAATTTTAGATTCATATTTTATAACCTCCCAATACATAGATATACCCCTTAGGGTATAAAATTATTTTAAAAAAAATTAAAGTCTAGAGTAATATTCTAAAATTGATGAAATGTCCACTAAAGCTTCATCTACATCATCTTCTTCCATAGCTTGTTTAACACAATGTTCTAAATGTCCTTCAACGATAATGTGTCCAACTTTATGTAGTGCTGATTTTGATGCATTCACCTGCATTAATATTTGTTCACAGGGAATATCTTCTTCAATCATACGATCAATTGCATTTAACTGCCCTATGATTTTTTTAAGTCTTCTGTGTAAATTTTCTGTATCCATGCATTGTTTCATAATAACACTACCTATACCTATTAGGGTATATGGATCTTTTGATATATAAACATTTTCTTAAGAAATATCTGGAAAAAATAAAAAAAGTAGAGGAAAATTTGTTTATTTAATTTTCCAATTCTTCAAGTTTTTGCGGGAAGTATGTATCCACTACATACTCAAGACCATATTTGGAGAAGGATTGCTGTTCTGCTTTTTTACCAATTTTAAGCATTTTTTTGATTTCAGTTTGCCAGAAATCGCTTTTATATCTAGGGTCTTTAGAAAGCTCTTTGAGTCTCATTACATCAACATCTTTGAGTTTATCAGTAGGTAAATCATAATTGATGATGTCGGATGCGGTTACTCCCATAAATTTAGCGTCAGGAGTTGCTAAGTCATGGTTAACATGAGCTAATTTTGCACTTCCGGAAATAATTACTTGTGCAATGTGGAATCCCCAAGGGTCTCCGTCGTTACAGATGTAAACAGGCAATCCAATTTCTTCATTAACTCTTTTAATGAATCTTCTTGTAGCACGTGCAGCTTGTCCTTTAAGTCCAACAATTAAAGTGTTGAATCTTTTGTTAGCATTTTCCTGAACCATCCTGTGGAACATTCCCATGGTTTCTACTGCAATAACTCTTTCAACACCACAGTCTAAGAATTCTACTTGGTCAATAGTTGGTGAAATTGTATAACCGGATTTTCCAGCTTTTGCAGCATTAATTTCAACGCCATCATCTAATAGTGTAATGTCTCCATATACTGATGCACCATCTTCTTCGGGCATTAAACCTAAATCTTCACGTGTGGTTCCAAGTGTTACTTCCAAATCCTCTCCAACAATGTTGGATTCTTGCTGTGTTTTAAAACTTATTCCCCAACCTTCTGAAACATAATACATTTCCCTGATTGTAGCTGTTTTTTCACGAGCAACTAAATCTTTACAGAAATTAGCAACATAAACCATCTGACCTAGTTTTCTAATCTGCTTTACATTACCTAATGATCTTCTTCCGTATCTGTCCCCTAACACATAGTATCTTTTAGCATTATCATAAACAATGTTTCCAGTACCTCTAGAAGGAACTTTAACTGAAGGAACTTTTTGTTTTTCAATATCTTCAATGATTTCTTGACCTAATCCTTTTAATTTATTGTAGGTGTATTCTTTCCTTTTCTCTCTATGGGCTTTTTGATTTTCTTTTATTTCAGTCATCTAAATCACTCAATCTTCAAATTCGTCATCAACATCATCTTCTTCGAAGCTATCTAGTGTACTGTTTCCATCAACAGCATATCCTCTTTCATCAACTTCTTCCATGATGATTGCGTCAAGTTCTTCTTCTTCCTCTTCTTCTTCAACTTTTTCACCAAGTAATTCGGCAAGAGCCCTTTTAGTAACTTTTGCTAAAACTTCCTGATATTCTGGAACTCCGGTTTCTCCAAGTTTTGCAGCTTCTTCAATAATCACAGGCATATAATCCTCGAATACTTTTGAACGTTTCTCTTTTTCTTTAGCTGCTTTTTTAGCTCTAAGGTGTTTTTGAAGTTTACGGGCTAGTTTCATAGTGGATTGTCTGATTTCGTGAACGATTTCAGGTTCTGGAGATACACTTTGTTTACCAGTTGAAAGATACGGTACTTGTGTTGAAATGATATTTACAAACAAGGTCAATGGAGTATTATCTAAGTCTTTAAGGCCGTAACGTTTCCAATCAATACTTTTAAGAGCTTCAGTAATAGCACAGCTTCCTGCATCAAAAGTCAATGGAACTCTGTTTGCAAATCTCATAATTTCAGATTTTCTTTGTTCTTTTACGACTCTTCCAGAGTCTCCGCCATATGCAAGTCCTGCTTCAATAATGAATGAAACACCGCCTTGATATGTTACAGGTTTTCTGGTAATTGTTGTTACAAATTCAGGTTTAAGAATTTGTTTCATACCTTTTTCGATTTGTTCAGATCCAATAGGTATAAGTCCATCTGTTGGAGGTGCCATGAATTTCATTTTCTTAAAGCAATGTACAATAGTTTCTGCTTCAGGGAATGTAAGGTCTTTTGGACGTTTGTTCATGTCGATTCCAGTAAGTTCAGAAATTTCATCCACTCTTTTATTGGACATTCTTGATAATGATGATGTTAACATGCTTTTATATCTTCTACTGTCTGTATTTTGTGCCATTGTCATTAAGTCGTCAGCGCTTACACCCTTTGGATGAGGTAATACTTCTTTTGGAAGGATTGGAACAATGTCTGCCGCTCTTTTGAATATGTATTTGTGTCCAGATGGATCTCTGAATGTAATTTTAGCATGTGGGTTTCCAATCATGGTTCTTCTGATGTATTCAAATGCACCTTGTTCTGCAAGAGAATATGAAACTTCTTTAAATTGTAATTCGATACATACTCCTGTGCTTTCTGCAGGATAATCTTCTCTTTCCATTAAAATTCCACGGTTGTTTTTTACATCCATTTGGAATTTCATTTTCACTCCTTTGATGTCTCCATTTTCTTTATAACATGAAATTACACGAGCAGGCTTACCTGTGGTCATTTGTGAAAGTAACACACAACCACTACAACCTAATCCTTGCTGCCCTCTAGATTGTATGTTTCTGAATTTAGATCCTGCAAACATACTACAATACACTCTCATTACATAATCTTCAGGAATGCCCGGACCATTATCTTTGAGTTTGAGTATATAATGTTCTTTTTCAACTCTTTTTAATTCAATATCGATTTCCGGTAAAATTCCTGCTTCTTCAGCTGCATCGAAACTGTTTGTAATCAATTCGTGGAATACAATGGTTAATGAACGAATCTTACCAGTAAATCCTAACATTTGCTTGTTTTTCCTAAAGAACTCAGATGGAGTCAAGTTTTTAAAATCATTTCTCCAATCGGTTCCAACATCTTGCTCTTGCAAAAAATTTTCCTCCTAAAATTACATATGTTTTATTTTATTATGTGAGGTTTTATATTTAAATGAAGTTAGAGAGCATTTGAAAAGTAATATTTTACATTACCCTATCTAACTTGCTAAATATGTAATAAAATAATAAGTTAAAAACATGTAGAAAATATAGTATTTACACTACACTATCTATATATGTTTATTAAAGTATATAATATTTTTCTATTGTTACTCTAATTATTATATTGAAATTTCATTAAAGTAATACTTTAATTTAAAAAAAGAAATGGCAGTAACCGTTAATGTTACTGCAATGTTTTTTCATCAAATTCGATTCCATCCTTGAATTCTATTTTATCATCTTCAATTCCGACAAGATCTTTGAATTCTTTCATTTTTAAATCTTCTTTTTTGTGTTCTAAGAATCCATAAACTGATTTGTGTCTAGAACCTTTTAAAATCATTTCAATAGCTTCTTTAGCAACCATTATATTGTCCATTTCCCCAATTAATGAAACAGTTTTACCATAGATTGCCATATTCACTTCAGCCATTTCCATGATTATTTCACGTGTTTTCCCGTCTTTTCCGATGATTCTACCTTTATGTCTTGCAAGGGCTTTTTTGGATTTTCCGATGTATAATGGCAAGCTAATTACTTCTAAATAATAATCGTCACTTACTAATTTTAATGCAACTTCGGGATTAAATCCACGAGCTACTGCTTTTACAATATGATTCGCATTCCATACTCCTAATGGATCCTCCATATTTTCACCAGGGGTGATGTAAACAGTGCCCTCATCACTATCTATGTCTAAAATAGTTCCAGTCGCTTTTTCGATGGATTTTTTAACTCCTCCATTGCTTCCAATTAATGCCCCTATTCTATTTTGTGGTATTTTTAAATAATCTGTTTCCGGCATAATTTCACCTTTTTTCTTAAATTAAAATTATTAATAGTTATTTAATTGAAGTTATTTAAAATTTGGGTTAAAATTGGTGTTGTTCTGTAAAATATAATTTCATAAAAATAGATTTTTTTTAATAGCACTGGATGTGTTTAATTGTCCAGTGCTAATTCGGTATTTTGGATTAATGTTTAGATTTGTTAAATACCATCATTAGGGTTAATGATATTTGAACAAATTGATGTTGAGGTTTTGAAAATGTAAACTTTTGATAAGTTTATAACAAATTGTTTATAATAATTTGTTCATTGGATGGTAATCTACAGGTTCAGTTCCTAAAGGCTTTGCAGCTTCGGAAATGAACATATCAGTTTGTGCTACTGCAGGGAATGCAATTTTTGCGTTTTCAATAGGTCCAAAGAGAACGAAGTCTCCTCCACACATTACTTGCACAATGTTTGCACCAATATCACAAACTGTGAATGCAGTTTTATTACCTTCTTTTTTGTAGTCTCTTAACCAGTCCCATGCAGAAGGAACGTTGTGAATACCAGATCCAACCGGATATCCCCATTTAGCTTTTTCTGCAAAGGAAGTTCTAGCAGCAATACCTGCACCTTGTCCTAAAGGAGTTACAGCAGTATCCATCATAAATTTGTCAATACCACAATCTGCTGCTACTTCAAGCAAACCTTTTTCGTAAGCACCATCGTCTCCATTTTCCCACATGTTCATTTTACCTTCAACGGTAGCATTCATTGGGTTGAATCCTAAGATAATGGATGCAGAAATGTCAGTTGAAGCGAGAGCATCTAATTCAGATTTGTCTGCTGCCATGTTAATTGAGTTATAAATTGCCCTTTCGGTTAATCCAACTTCGTCAGCGTACTGTGCACCAGCAACTCTTGCATCTCCGGAAGTGGAATCTATAAGGAAAGGAGCATCACAAATTTCACCAATGTATTCGATGTATTTTGGAAGTGCTTCAACAGTTTGTCCGAAAACTTGTACGATGTATGGGTTTCCAGTTACATCAGAAATGGATGCCATATCGTTAACTAATGTTTCAGCTTTATCTTTGTCGAAGTCACCGGTTAATTCATCATTAAGAATGTTGTGTCCACCGTAGAAAATAGTTCCTGCTAATACAGTAGGGTATTCTCCAGGTTGTCCACCCATTTTGACTCCAGCGAAGTCAAAAACTTCTTGTTCTTTATCAAATTTAAACATTTAATATAACCTCTATATTTTTCGACTTAACCTGTTAATAATTTTAATATCAACAAAGTTAAGTCTATTAAATAATATGGTATAATATTATTTATATTTATTGTACAGTTTAATATATTATTTGTATTTTTTTTAATTATTGTTTAATTTATTAAAAAGAAATATATACAGTTTTATACAAAAAAACATGTATTAAAATTCAATTATACTTTAAAATAGGAAATTATTCTTATTTTTTAGTTAATTGGATGATAAAAACTTAAAATAATTAATTAATCATAATTAATCATTATTATAATATTTAATTCTAATTTTACTTCTTAATTATTAAATTATAGATTTTAAATTAGTTTTAATCTCTGTAATTGAAAATAAGTTGTAAAAATTTTATTTAACATAATGAAAATAAGCAATTGGAAGAAATAGGTTACATTATGTAATTAAAATATTAATACTAAGGTTTCTTTTAAGTAATAATTTAATTAAAATTTAGGGTTAACATATTCCCGTAGGAAAGATGTTTTACTTACAGCTATTCTGGCAACATTTTTGTAGTTAAATTTGAATTTTAATGTTTATTAATTTTGTGCAATAAATTTTTATCGATGATTAAATGGATGAAAAGTATAAAATAAATTATATGAAAAACATAAAATTTATATGATGAAAAGTATAAAATAAATTTAGTGAAAAGTATAAAATAAAATGGGTGAAAAATATAAAAAAGTGATTAATATGAAAAAATATTTACCAAGATATACTGACCAGGAACTGAAAGAATCTCTAGAATACATGGGTGCTGTTCTAATAACTGGTCCGAAGTGGTGTGGTAAGACTACAACAGCAAAACAGCAATGCAAAAGCCTAAAAGAACTACAACATCCCGTTCATGGAAAATCTTACTTAAAACTTGCAGATACCAATCCCATAGAACTTCTGAAAGGTGAAAAGCCAATGCTGATTGACGAATGGCAGATGGCACCAGAACTGTGGGGTACTGTTAGATATTTGGTAGATGAATCAGATGAAGACGGACTGTATATTTTAACAGGATCGACAATAGTTGATGAAAGTAAAATTGTGCACTCGGGAGCAGGCAGAATAAAAAGGATAGTGATGCGCCCAATGAGTCTGTATGAAAGTGGTGAATCCACAGGTGAAATCTCATTAATCGATTTGTTTGATAATGATGATTTAAACATTGATGGTGTAACTTCAAACTTAACAATACCTGATTTGATATTTGCCGCATGCAGAGGGGGATGGCCAGAATCACTAAACAAAAAAACCAAAAAACAGCAATTGGCAATTGTATCAAATTATATCGATATAATATGCAATAGTGATGTTTCAGAAGTGGATGGGGTTAAACGCAGTCCTCAAAGAGTAAAAACTATTCTAAAATCCTACGCTAGAAACATATCTACACTTGCAACTAAAAAAACATTAATGAAAGATATAAAAACAGAATATGCTGATATTTCATTGCCTACATTCAATTCCTATATTGATGCTCTTGAAAGGTTATATGTAATCCAAAACATTCCTGCATGGTCACCAAACATCAGATCCGCAAACACCATCAGAAAATCCTACAAAAAAGAATTCATTGACCCATCAATAGCAGTGGCAAGTCTTAACCTAACACCTGAAAAATTATTGAAAGATTTCGAAACATTCGGATTCATATTTGAAAATCTATGCATACGTGACCTGCTTGTTTACTCAAGTTCAGTCAATGGTAAAGTATTATATTACAATGACGACAGCGGGCTTGAAGCGGATTGTGTCATATATCTAAATGATGGCAGATATGCATTGATAGAATTTAAATTGGGCAACCGAGAAATCGATAATGGAGCAGGAAATTTACTTAAACTAAAAGATTTGATTAAAAAAAGTGTTGAAAACAAAAAGATTGATTTAGAAGAGCCAAGTTTTCTAGCGGTGATTACTGGTGGTGAACTGGCTTATACAAGAGCTGATGGAGTGAAAGTTATTCCAATAGGATGTTTGCGATAAATGTCTTGTTGGATTAGAATGTATCCCACTCAATTATCTAGTGTCATAATTGTTATGAGAACAATAAAAAAGATAAGTAAATGCAACAGTCAGATTCAGAGTTAGCTATAGTTAGATATAATGAAATACAGTTTATTTTTCCTGAAAAATTAAAAAAATAAAATTACATCCTCTTTTATAATTTCCTTGTCCGGCAAGTCCTTAAAATAAATCTGCTGTGGTTTTTGCATTGTATTTTCATTTATCATAGGCAATTTCTGTATTTCAAAGTCATAGGATCTGTAAAATTTAGTCATGCCAGTCATGTGTTTTTTTTTTTGACTGTGTTTAACGCATATTTTTGCAGAAGGTGGTTTCGGTATTCTGTTAATTTTGCTTTTACACGGTGGTGTTTCCATTTAATGTTGTTGTTTTCATCTTATTCTGCTTCAGCTAATAGTTCATGCAGATTCTGATTAAAATAGGAAGCATATTGGGTCAATTCTAATCTATATATTCTTTGTGTTTTTTCTGAATGGTTACAGCTTATAGCAACGGTTTTCAACAGTTCGTTATTACTCATAGTTAACACCTTTATAGTTTTTCTATAAAAAATGTTAACAGAGATCATTTGAAAAGTATTTTTCATCTAAGTAAAACATCTTTTACCGGGGATTCACATATTCCCAAATTTCTTCAAAACTAGTTTTAACACCAAGTTTAGTATATTCACGAACAAGTGTGTTAATGTCTCTTTCAAGAAGTTCTCTTGAAATCGGATTATCTAAAACAACAGATTGTGAAACATCAATAATTACAGGCTCTTCATCTTTATTTAATATATTATAATTTGACAAATCGCCATGCACTAATTTTGCTTCATTTACAAATAATTTTAGATTTATAAGTAACTTCTTGAAAAATTCTTCAGAATTTTTAGGTGGTTGATTCTTAACAGGTTGTGCAGGATTTCCATTTTCATCTCCAATAAATTCAATTAATAATACATTATTTGCACTTGTAATTGGGTGAGGTACTTTAACTCCTGCAGATTCAAGGCGGGTTAAATTTTTAAATTCTTTTGTAACCCATGAATAAATAATTTTTCTCTTATTTTTGGTTTTAAGATTAAATCTAGGATCTCCTTTAAGGTAATAATCCATTTTTTTAAAATCAGATGTAGCAATTCTATAAACTTTGACTGCTATAAATTTTCCATCATCAGTAATGCCTGTAAGTACATTGGCTTCTTTACCGGTGCTAATAGCACCATTTAAAATATCGATATGTCCTTGGTTAGCTAATTTATATAGTGTTTCTAATGTTATTTTATCGAAAATTTCATTCCCCACTTTCCTATCAGAACTATCTTTCTTTCTTTTCTGGGAATGTAATTTTTCATGTTTTGCATCTGCTTTAGCTATTTTCGAATCCATTAAAATCAAAAAAATAAGTAATAGACTACATTTTTAAGTAGCCTTTTCTTTCAAGCCAATTTGATTCGGTTTTGGTGTATCTCCAAATTACATCAGCTTTTTCATCAGATTGGAAATCCCATGGCTTTACAAGGATCACGTCTCCTTCACGAATCCAAATACGTTTTTTCATTTTTCCAGGGATTCTAGTCATTCTCATATTTCCATCAGCACAACGAACTTTTAATTTTCCGTGTCCCATAATTTGTTCAACTACTCCAGGAATTTCACCTTTTTTAGGAGTTCTCACTCTTCTATATTCTTGTTGTTGATTTTGATTAGGTTTAGACAAATACTCTCCTCCAAATTATAATAAAATTATATCTTTAAATAAAATTAAATTATTTATATATTTATCAATATATTATATATTAATTTATTGTATGTTATATAAGTGGTGATTATGGGTACCGAATTTTTAAAAATTAAAGAATGTGATGAAGCTACTGAAATTATTCAAAAATTATTTGATGAAAAATTAAATCAACAAAGTGAAGAAATTCTTGTTACAGAATCATACGGAAGAATTTTATTTGAGGATGTTTATTCAAAAATGGATTTTCCACCCTTTGATAAAGCTTTAAAAGATGGATTTGCAATACTTGCTGAAGATAGTTTTGGAGCATCTGAAGAATCTCCTAAAACATTGGATGTAATTGATTTTTTAGAGGCAGGTGCAACTACTGATAAAAAGGTTGAAAAAGGAAAATGTATTGAGATTAGTACTGGTGCAGCAATGCCGGAAGGTGCAGAGTCTGTTGTAATGGTGGAGTATGCTGAAAAATCAGATGGTAAAGTTAATTTATTAACTACTGCTACTCCTACACAGGATGTTGCTCGTAAAGGATCTGATATTGAGGAAGGTAAATTAATTCTTAAAAAAGGAGATTTCTTAAATCCCGGTAAAATTGGAGTATTGCTTTCACAAGGTTTTGAAACTATTGAGGTGTATAAAAAACCTATTTTGGGAGTGATATCTTCTGGAAATGAAATTTCTCTTCAAGGAGAAGGATTAACCTACGGTAAAATATATGATGTTAACGGAGGCATGATTAAAAACGCCGCTATTTCTTGTGGTGCAGACGCTCATTTTTTAGGCATTATGAGGGATAATTATGATGAAGTTAAACATAAAATAACTGATGCTTTAAAAGAAGCGGACATTATAATTTGTTCTGGTGGAACTTCTGCAGGTCTTGGAGATGTTTTAAACAGCGTTTTAGAAGAATTGGGTGAAGTTTATATTCATGGTATTTCAGTTCAACCAGGTAAACCAACTATCATTGGAGTAATTGAAGATAAATTGGTCATTGGTCTTCCGGGAAATCCTGTTTCTGCTTTAATGATATTTAATGCATTTATTGCAGAACCGTTAACTAAATTGGCTGGTATTGATAAGGATTTTGAACTTGACACTGTTAAAGGCAAAATGACTAGAAGAATTCATTCTCCTGTTGGAAGAATGCAATATCAACTTGTTAAAGTAGATGGAAAGGATATCCATCCAATATTTAAAGATTCAGGTGCAATATTTTCACTTTCAACTGCTGATGGTTATGTAAAAGTTCCAAAATCTGTTGAACTTTTAGATGAAGGTGAAGAAGTAGAAGTTTATTTATTTAATTAATATTATAAAATACTGTAAAGGTGTAAAAATGGAAAGTGAAGTTAAAGTAATTCCAGAACAAAAATTAGCTGTTATTAATTGTAAAACTCCAATTACTGATTTAGAAATTTTCCTTTCAATGTTAATGGGTTGGGTTGATGCTGAAGAGATCGAAACTGCTGGTGAACCATTCATTGTTTATTTCTCACCAAGACATCAAGTCAATAAGGGGGATGCAGTATTTGATGTAAGCATTCCAATTAAAGAAGATGCTAATGAAACAGATAGAATTCGTGTTGTTGACATGATTTCAAACAAAGTTTTATCCGGTATTCATTATGGCTCTGCAGATAGTATAATGGAAACTTATGAAAAATTAGTTGATATTGCTCAGGAAAATCACTATGATATTATCGGATCACCTAAAGAAGTTTTAATAAAAAATGTTCATAATTGTGATGATGAAAAAGAATACATAACTGAGATTCAATTGCCTATTATTGAAATGTAGGTGTTTAAATGCCTAAAAATGAAGAGTTTGATCTGGATAAAGAAATTGAAAGAATTTCTCGCAAAACTAATATTAATATGAGAAATTCAGAATTTTCTTTTGAAAATCAAATAAGAAAATTAGATAAAGAAATTGATAAGATTATGGAAGATAAATTAAAAGAATTTGATGATAACAAAAAGTTAACTTCAGATTATTTTTCTATTGATTATAATGAATCTACAATAAGCAGATATAGGGAAAAATTAAAAAAGATTTAATTTTTCTACAACTTTTTTTTATTGATTTTGTCCAACAACTCTTAAATCGTGAACTAATAATTTAGGAATAATAAATGGGCCATATTGTTTTATTTCGGATTGCAATCCTTCTACTTTTTCCATAATTTCAAATATATTTCCTGAAATCATTGCTTTATTAATAGGCTCGCTTAATTCACCATTTTCTATTTTAAATGCATTACTTGCTTCAACTGAAAAATCTCCTGAAATTGGATTTGCAGTATGGGCTCCTAAAACACTAGTTGTTAAAACACCATTTTTAATTTCTGATAAATCTTTCATATCACTAAATTTAAACTCAAGGTTTGTGGGGGAAATCATAGGTGTTGTTAAATAAGACCCTCTAAGACCATTAGATGTTGTTTTAACGCCTGATTTGTTTGCAGTATAAATATCATAAATAAATGAATTTAGAATTCCATCTTTTATCAAATCAGTTTTTTGACTTACAATGCCTTCCCCATCACATTTTGAAGTATACATTCCTTTTTCTAAAAGAGGATTGTCAATTATGCTTAAATTAGGATTAGCTATTTGGAAATTTATTTTATCTTTTAAGATAGATCTTCCTCTCATAACATTTTCACCATTGAATGCATTCATAAATGTTTGCAGAAGACCGGTTGCAGCATAATAATCAAGAACAACATCATAATTATTTGTTTCAATTGGTTTTGTATCAAGAGAACTTTTAGCAAGATTGCACACTTCGATAGCTAATTTTTCACCATCCAAATCAAAGAATCTTGAAGATTGTGAGTTATACGCTGTTGCAATTTTTCCATCTTTTTGTATATTTACAGATAATCCAATACTAAATCCGGTACCTTCATCTTCAATGGAAACCCCATTCGAGTTTAAAATAAGGGATTTTCCTTCACTTGCTGAAAATCCAGAACCAGTTATGTCACATCCTTGGTCAATTGTTGTATCTATTGTGTTTTTTAAAAATTCAATGGATTCATCAAGATCTAATTCATTAAATTTTTTATCATATACTTTTTTAACACTTGGGATTTCTTCGACTTCAGCAAATGCATAATTTTCATCAGTTTTATTTAATTTAGTGTTTTCAATTGAATGTTTTGCTGTTTCAGCAATTTTATCCATGTTTGAAGTGAATGCAAAACCTATTTTATTGTCTTTAATTACTCTAATGCCTACTCCACGGTCAATTTCTTCTTTTGCAAAATTTAATTCCTCTTTTCGGGAGTCAAGTTGGATGGATTTTGATTCATCAATGTATATTTCATAGGCATCACAATTATTTTCTATTGCTTTTTTTGCTTCTTGTGCTATTTCGTATATCATTTTATCACTATAATACAAATTTTTCAATAGCTTCTGCTACACCATCGCCGAACATATTCTCACAAGTGTATGTACTAATATCTTTTAATTTGTCTTCAGCATTTGCCACAGCTATTTTGTATCCTGCTTGTTTTAAGAAATCTTCATCATTTTGACTATCTCCAATAGCCATAACATTTTCCATATTTATTCCATTTCTTTCACATAAATATTTTAGTGAAGTTCCTTTATTCACACGTTTGTCGGTAATGTGTAGTGCAAAACCACTATCATAAATTTCAAGTTCGTCTAAGTATTTAAAATCTTTTAATGCATCTTCTAATTCTTTTATATCTAATGTTTTATAGAATACAGTTTCGGTTAATCTGTACATATTGTCGTGGGATGCATGTTTATCAAATTTGTCGCCTAATTTATCTTTTAAGTGCTCTTCAGCAGATGTCACGAAAGCTCTTTCAACTAATGTTTCAACAGCATTATTGTTTTCACCTTCTTTAAAGACAACACCACCATTTTCTGCTACAAGTCCGCCGCTACACCCAATAAGGACTTCTGTAGCATAAGCATAGTTAACAACATTGCCTGTTACAATAATGGTTGGTATTCCTTTTGATTCTGCTTTTCTTAATGCTTCAATAGCAGAAATACAGATTTGTCTTTTTTCATCAGTTATAGTTCCATCAATATCAACTGCAATTGCTTCAATTGTCATATTATCATCTTGAGTATCTGTGGGCGATGTTGCATGTTCCTTCTTTACTTACCATACAAGCTCCGATTGGATGTAATGGATTGCATGTTTTTCTAAATAGCTTACAGTCTTCTGGTCTTGCAAGTCCTCTTAAAATAGGTCCGCAAATACATCCTTTAGGTGCTTCATTAACATCTTTAACTTCAATATCGTATTTTTCACGAGCATTATATTCACTGAATTCATCTTTAATTTCTAAGATGGAATTTGGTATTTTTGGAAATCCTCTCCATTCCCTGGAGGTCACTTCAAATACCTGATTCATTTTTTCTTGCGCAATCGTATTTCCTTCTTCTCTAACTGCTCTTGTGTATTCATTTTCTATTTTTGGTGTTTCATTATGAATTTGTCTTAAAATCATATATACAGACATTAATATGTCTAATGGATTAAAACCCGCTACAGCTTGAGGAATTCCAAACTCTTTTGAGAAATATTCAAACGGTCTAGTTCCAATAATTGTACAAACATGCCCAGGTTCAATTAATGCATTTAGACTTGTCTCTCCAGAATTAATTAAAAAATCAATAGCTGGTGGTATTAATCTGTGACATGATAGTACTGAGAAATTTTCAGGAGGTGTTGCTAATAGTTCGGCAGCAGTGGTTGGTGCAGTTGTTTCAAAACCTGCAGATATGAATGCAACATCATTATCTTCTTTTTCAGATATTTCAATAGCTCTATTTATTCCATAAACTACTCTAACATCTCCTCCTTCAGCTTTCGCATCTGCAAGTGATCTTTCAGAACCCGGAACTCTTAACATATCTCCGAAGGTTGTAATTGTAACTCCTCTATCAATTAATTCTAAAGCTTCATCAATTTCACGAGAGGGAACTACACAAACAGGACATCCGGGTCCTGCAATGATTTCTATTTCATCTGGAAGTAAACTTCTAATTCCATTCTCCATTATTGTATGTTCATGGGAACCACAAACGTGCATTATTTTAACAGGTGTGGATAATTCATTTATTTTTTTTAATAATTTATCTGACATACTTTTCATATTCATATTAACACCAAAGATTTAATAATATATTATTAGTATATTTATTATTGTATTAATTAAATTTATGGATATAAGGATGAACATGTTCAATAATAATAAAATTTTAGTAGTTATTCCAGCTAAAGGGGTTTCAAAAGGGATTCCTCGCAAATATGTTCGTTTATTGAATAATAAACCGTTGATTTATTATGCAATAAACATTGCTAAATCATCTCAATATGTTGATGATGTTGTTGTAACTACTGATGATTCTGAAATTGCATCAATTTCTGAAAAATTTGGTGTAAGTGTTATTAGACGTTCAAAAGAATTATCCGGAGAGGATATTCCTTTGGATGCTGTTGTGTTTAATGCTATGGTTCAAAAAGAAAAATCTGCATTTGATGAATATGATATTGTAATTACAATGTTGCCTACATCCCCTTTACTTAAAACACAGACTTTAGATAATGCTATTGAAAATTTTGATGATTTTTCTCTTGAAAGTGTAATTTCTGTTGTAGAAGATAAACAGTTGTTTTGGGGTTATGATGATGATAATAAAATATATTTTCCCAAGTATATTGAAAGATGTAATAGAAAAGATTTACCCAGTTCTTTTAGAGAAACTGGTGCAATCATAGCTACTCGTAGAGGTTTTATCAACGAAATTTCTTGTATTGGGGAAAATATTGATGTTATTGAATTATCTGATGAGGAAGCCATTACAGTTGATGATTTTAAAGACTGGTGGATTGTTGAAACAATTCTTCAGAGGAAAAGAATAGGAATTGTTGTAAACGCCAATAATGAAATAGGAACTAGAAGAATTGACAATTGTTTAGCATTTGCATCAAAACTTGTTTCTCATGAATTTCTATTTATTTTAGATGAAAAACATAAATTAGGACAAAATTTAGTTGAAAAATTTGGCTTTAATTTTAAAATTTATAATGGTCATGATGCAATTTATAATATATTGGAGGAATTTGCCCCTCAGATCATAATTAATGATGTATCAGACACTACGGAGGAGTATATGTCTGATTTAAAAGAAAGAGGGTATTTTGTTGCTAATTTTGATGATTTAGGTGTTGGGTCAAATTTGGCTGATGTTGTATTTGATTCATTATATGAGCATGATTTGAGTGATACAAATGTTTATACTGGTCAAAAATTCCATATTCTTAAAGATGAATTTTATTTCCAGCCTCATAAAGTAATTACTCAGGATGTAGATAATATTTTGATTATGGTTGATGGCAATGATCCTAAACATTTGTCTGAAAAGTTTTTAGAAGCAATTTTATCCACTACATATGAAATGAAAATAAATATTATAGTAGGTAGGGGATATGAGAATATTGAACAGTTTATATCTAACTATGAATCCAATCCTTTAGTTCAAATTTATCAAAATGTTCCAAATGTCAGCGATTTTATGTTTAAAGCAGATATATTAGTTACTTCTGCAAGTAAAATCATGTATGATGCTTGCGCATTAGGTGTTCCTACAATTTGTGTTTATCAAAATGATTTAGAAACTTCTCATGTTTTTGCAAATAGTGCTAATGGAATTTTAAATCTTGGTGATGTTGAATCATTAACAAAACAGGAATTTGTTAATCAATTCTTGGAATTAGTTAATAATCATGATCTTAGGTTGAACATGCATAATAAAATGAAATCTATTGATTTGCAACATGGTTATGAAAATATTTGTGCTGTTGTAACAGAAGAGTATAGGAAGTTTGCAATGAATAAATGAGGTATGTTATGAAACTATTTAATAAATATCCTTTTTTAATTGGTGAAATTAGTTTTAATTACTATGATCTGGCTAAAAAAGAGGAGTTATCTTATTTTCGAGTTGCAAAACTTTTAATTGAAAAATGTAGTGAATGTGGAATTAATGGAGTTAATTTCCATGTTGGAGATTCTGAATATTTGCATTGTAAATATGAAGAAGATTCAAATCAAACTGATCAATTAAGTTTTGATGAGTATAAAGAGCTGGCGGAGTATTGTAAGAAATTAGGTTTGGTTTTTATTATAACTCCTGCAAATATTGAAATTGTGGATAAGTTAAATGATGTAGTTGATGTTTATAAAATCTCTTCTTCTGATTTAACTAATCTTCCACTTATTGATTATATTTCAAATAAACACAAACCTATATTATTGTCAACTGCAGCTTCTAATTTAAGGGAGATTAAATCTGCTGTTAAATGTATAGAAGATAATTCTAATTTTAAAATTATTATAATGCATTCTGTTTTATCATATCCTACAAAACTAGAAGATGCTAATCTTTTAATGATAAAAGATCTTTCAGAACAATTCAAGGATTATGATGTTGGTTACTCGGATTATACAGTTTCTGATAATTTTATGTTTATCTTAACAACTGCATACCAGTATGGTGCTGTTGTGCTGGAAAAATATTTCACATTGGATAAGTCATTTGAAGGACACGAATTCGCTATGGATGAAGAAGATGCACGTATTGTTAGATTAAGTGCTAATGTATTGTCTAAGATTAATGGTTATAAAAATAAACAACCTTTAATTTGTGAGTCTTTTTCAAAAAGGAATGTTAGAAAATCTATTGTTGCAAAAAGGGATATTAAATCTGGTGAAATAATTGATAATTCAAATATTGATTTTAAAAGGCCGGGAGTGGGTATTTCTCCATCAAAAGTAGATGATATTATTGGTAAAAATGCTAATAGGGATATTTCTAAAGGTTCTTTAATAGAATATGATATGTTATCATAAATAAAAAAAGAAATTAAAATTCTGAGGAACAGTCTGCAGAATATTTGTTAATTAAAACAGCACATTTGTCGATTGTTTCAGAATCTAATTTAATGGTAGTATTTTGGATTTTATTTAATAATTCTTCAATAAATAAATCTTCATCAGTTAAAGGCATATTTATAACAACGACCTCATTGTTTATGAATCCAACTAATGGTTCAACAAAGCAATTTTTAATGTTATTTTCATTGAGGAAGTTTATTAAATCTTCACCTAAACTCAATGCTTTCTGTTTAACTTTGTTATCTTGTGAAAATTTTGCTTGTTTTGTAGTGTATCTAAATTTTCTCATATTCCCATAACTTGAAAATTCTTCAAGTTTATTTTCTTCAGATTCACTGCTTCCAATTAAATTTAGATTTTCGTTTTCTGATTCCAATCTAAGTTTTGGATTATATTTTTGTGAAAGTAATGCATAAATTCCAGTTGGACCTACAACAACATGATTAATGCCTGAAGTGGAAGTTGGGATTTTAACATTGTAGAATACATAAAACTCTTCTGGAAGACTTAACAAGTGTTCTCTGATTATTCTTGTTCTTTCTTCATCTTGTTTTACATCTCTAGTTTTATAAATTCCATAACATAAAATAATTACTCCAATAAATAACGCAATAATTCCTATACCACTATTTATAGTTAAAACTTCAATTATGCTTAAAATAAAAATAACTACACCTATTATTATGATTGTATTGTTACTTTCTATGTTTTCAACATTAAAATTTTCAAGGTTAAATTTTGAGTTATTATTTATAATTGAACTTTTGACAGGTTTTGATTCACCGTTATCAGGTTCTTTTAAGCTAATTTTATCAAGAAAACTTTTGTTTGATTTTAGTTTATTATCTTTTGGATAGTATTCATCCATTCCTTTGAAAAATTCTGTTTTAAGGAAATTTTTTAGGATGTCATAATCTTCAGTTTTGGGAGTTGCAAACTCTTTTCCAAATCTTGATAAAACGGATTGTGGTATGGTAGTTCTTGCTGTTTTTGAGATTACCTGTTCTTGTATTTCTTCCTCTTCTTTTTTCTCAATATCTGCTATTTGCAACATATGCTCTTCTGAAAAGAAATTTTCAAGTTTATCAGTAATCGATTTTATTGAGGGAGTGTTATCTTCTGTGTTTATTTCTTCAGATGTTGGTTCTTTAGGTTTTGATTCTTTTCTAATGTTTTGAAGCTCTGCATGTCTCTCTTCAAGGTATGAATCTAATTCTTTATTCATCTCATCATCTAAATATCTTAAAGATCCACCACAACTGTCGCATTCATAATCAAGTATGCTGTCACTACTTTTAATTTTGTATTTCAGTCCACATTCTTGACATTGTACAATGTATGAATCATTATATTTTGTTGAACTAACGAATGATTGATTAGATTCTTTTCCATTAGAATAGTTTTCTAAGTATTCTAAGTCACCTGCACATGAAGAACACTCGAATGTTGATATGTCATCATCATCATCGAGTTGGTATTTTGCACCACAGTTCTTACAGCATACAACTTTCATATTATCCTCTTAAATTACTTTTTATGATATTATTTTTTTATTTTTTTTATTATATATGTTTCTAAAAATAGTTAAAAAGATAATTTTTTTGTAGTGATTTTATTGACTTAAAAATTATTGTTTTCATATAAATGTAAACCACCACTATTTTTTACTTCAGTAAAATTTTTTAGGTTATCTATTCTGCTTTGTGAGATGTAGTAGCTAACATTACTTTGGTCTATTTCTCCAGGGGCATCTGCATGAAGAATTATCGTATTTGGACCAATCCACCAGCTGTATGGTCTTATGTTGTAAACTCCAATGGTCATATTTTCATAGTCCGGATTACTGTCAATTATATAATTTGATATCTCTTCTGTTGCAAGATATTTGTTTGTTGGTTCAACTGTTGCTGTGAATGCAAAAGCTTGAATTGCGAATAATGCGATTAGGACAATCGGAATTACATTTTTATTAATGTTGATATGTTCAGGAATGGTGTTTATTGCGAGCAATATGAAAAATATGAATGGTGGAACTATTGGAAGAATGTATCGGTTAACTTTAATAATGTGATAGCTAAAAAATATTGCATTTGCCAGTATCCATATTAACATAAATAATTCATTTTTATGTTCACTATTTTTACCAATTAAATAAAAAGCAATTAGAATTAATAAGGTTGTAGCTACGGAGGTAACTCTTGTAAAACTTATAATGCCAATTAAAATTAGTATAACAGGAATCACATCTCTTTTTTCAGCTTTTAATTTATTGTCATATAACCAAAATCCGATTCCTATAAATAATAATGCGAATACTGCAAATGATAATGGGGTAGGGTATTCTAAGACAGGATTTGATTCAAATATTGTATGTGAGTTTGATATAAAGTTGGGGAAGTTTGTCAAATAATAACTTATATCTGGATTGTATGCGGGATCTGTGAGTTCTCCATTTGTTCCTTTCACACCATTTGCGATTTGACTGCCTGCTTCGAATTGCCCGTTACCCATCCCATATACTCTTAGGAATACTGTTATTGCTATGATTGTTGCGATGATGATTCCTCTTTTTATGTATTTCCAGTCTTCTGGTTTTATTTTGAATCCGTTTTCGAGAACATAGAATAAGAAAAATGCTGGAAGGGTTAATATTACTGTGTATCTTGTATAAAGTCCGATTACCATTAATGGGATTAGGTATTGGTAGTATTTTGGGTTTTCTCGAACTGCAATCATTGTAAATAATGCTATCCAGATTATCACTCCTGTTGCAGGAATGTCTAATGTTCCGTTTGCAAGCCAAATTAAATAAAGTGAAAATGAGGAGTACAGTATTGTACCGGTCAAGCTCAATTCTTCGTTAAAAAATTTTTTTAACAGTAAGTAAAAACCAATATTGCCGATAATCGCAAAAAAACCAGTAACAACATAAATAGCCAATTTATCAACAAAACCCGCTCTAAAAAAAAGAGAAGTCAAAAAACAGACAACCGGAGACAAGAAAATGTTGTCAATTGAGTGTACATTTGTTCCGGTATAATAAAGTGCATTTAAGAGATATACATAAACATCTGAACATGAAATACCTATTGCATTATTAAAATTAATATAATATCCGACTAGAATTGCACTGAATATTAAAATAGCTATTAAGTAAATTTTATCTTTTTTATTTATGTTGAATTCGTTGAACATGGCTATTCTCTCAATTCATATAATGAGTATTGATTTATTAAAAATTATTATTTTTATATAAATATAATTCATTAATATTTTTTATTTCAGTAAAATTTGTTAAATTGTCCATAGGCTTATTCACGATGTAATAACTTATATTGCTTTGCTCTATTTCACTTTGATGGCTTGAAGGGATTCCTATGGTATTTGATCCAACCCACCAGCTGTATGGTCTTATGTTGTAAACTCCAATGGTCATATTTTCATAGTCCGGATTGCTGTCGATTATGTAATTTGAAATTTCTTCGGGACTCATGTATTTGTCTGTTGGTTCAACTGTTGCTGTGAATGCAAAAGCCTGAATAACAAATAATACTATTAATGCTAGGGGTATCATGTTTTTATTAATTTTGACATGCGCATGAATAGTTTCTATTGCCGTTAATACAAAGAATATAAATGGTGGAAATGTGGGAATTATGTATCTGTTAACTTTAACTATGTTGAAACTAAGGAAAATTGCATTTGCTAAAATCCAGCCTAACATGAATACTCCATCATTATATTCTCTATCTCTGGCAAGTAAATAAATTCCAATATAAATTAATATGGATGTAATCACTGAGGTAACTCTTGTAAAACTTATAATTCCCATTAGGATTATTATAATTGAAATTGCATCTGTTTTTCTAAAATTTACTTTTTTATGGTCATATAACCAGAACCCTGCCCCAATAAACAGCAATGCATATATTGCATATGCTAAAATTGTAGGGGAGTATAATGTAGGGTTTATTTCAAATACAGTATGTGAATTTGATATGTAATTTATATAATTCATAAAATAATAACTTGAATCTGGATTGTATGCAGGATCTGTGAGTTCTCCATTTGTTCCTTTTACACCATTCGCCATTTGACTAGCTGCATCAAATCTGCCATTTCCCATAGTAAAAACTATTAGGAATACTGTTATTGCTATGATTGTTGCGATGATGATTCCTCTTTTTATGTATTTCCAGTCTTCTGGTTTTATTTTGAATCCGTTTTCGAGAACATAGAATAAGAAAAATGCTGGAAGGGTTAATATTACTGTGTATCTTGTATAAAGTCCGATTACCATTAATGGGATTAGGTATTGGTAGTATTTTGGGTTTTCTCGAACTGCAATCATTGTAAATAATGCTATCCAGATTATCACTCCTGTTGCAGGAATGTCTAATGTTCCGTTTGCAAGCCAAATTAAATAAAGTGAAAATGAGGAGTACAGTATTGTACCGGTCAAGCTCAATTCTTCGTTAAAAAATTTTTTTAACAGTAAGTAAAAACCAATATTGCCGATAATCGCAAAAAAACCAGTAACAACATAAATAGCCAATTTATCAACAAAACCCACTCTAAAAAAAAGAGAAGTCAAAAAACAGACAACCGGAGATATATGGATAAAATTTGTTATATTTACTTTTTCTCCAGTATAATAAAGAGAATTTATAAGATAAATATAAACATCTGAACATGAAATGCCTATTGCATTATTAAAATTAATATAATATCCGACTAGAATTGCACTGAATATTAAAATAGCTATTAAATAATATTTGTCCTTTCTGTTTATGTTAAACTCTTTAAACATTACTAGTAATTTTTATATTGTCTCTATATAAATTAATGGGTAATATTATATTAAAGATCCGAATATAAATGCTACGAAAGCTATTAGCATTCCAATTTTTAAATTTTTAGAAACTTTTGCTGCAATCTCTCTTTTTTGTGATTTTAATATTAATATTGCGGAGTAAATGAACAGCATGACTGCAAATGCTATCACTACTAGATATAATATTCCAAAAATATGGTAATAATACAATAAAGGACACAATGCACTGTCAATTATTATTAAAATAGCTGCAAGTATTGCTGGTTTTTTCTCACCAATCAGAATAGGTAAAGTTTTTGCACCATCTGTTTTATCTCCTTCAATATCTTCAATGTCTTTTACAATTTCCCGTGCTGTTGTCATTACAAATGCAAAAAATCCTAAAAATAACGAAGTTATTATAATATTTGGATTATTGATGGAAAATCCTCCAAATACAAATCCGAAACCAGTCATGAAACCAACAGTTAAATTACCAATTAAAGGTGTTGTTTTTAATGTATATGCATATAAATAAAGGATGATGTCTGCAAATAATACAATTCCAAATGGTATCCAATTATTTGTAATATAGCTAATTAAAAAACCACATACGGTTCCAGCTGCAAATAATGAATAACCGTAGTTTCTCCCATTCTTTAGTGAAATTCTTCCAGAAGGTATTGGTCGTTCAGGTTTATTGATTAAATCAATTTTATAATCAAAATAATCATTAATCACATTTCCTGCTGATGTTTCAAAAAATACAGCAATCATTGCAAGAATTACTGGAATTGAAATTGTTTTATCAATAAGTGCAACCAAAATTATGGATATTGCACCCATTAATGCATTTCCGGGTCTCAAAATTTCTATATATGGATTCATGTTTTTATTTCCTATATTCTAGTTAATTTATAATTTAAGCATAATTATATAAAGTATATTAATTAACATAATATTAGTATTTTATTTATTAAAGTATTAATTTATAATTATTAAAAGCTGGTGTTATATTGAATAAAATTAAAATAGCAATTGTTGGAATAGGAAACTGTGCTAGTTCTCTTATTCAAGGAATACATTATTATGATGGTAAGAACCCTGAAGATGCAATAGGGCTTATGCATTGGGATATTGGAGGATATGAACCTAGTGATATTGAAGTTGTTGCAGCTTTTGATGTGGATGCAAGAAAAGTTGGAAAAACTATTGATGAAGCTATTTTCGCAAAACCAAACTGCACAACTGTTTTTCAAGAAGATATTCCTAAATATGATGCTAAAGTAAGTATGGGTCATGTTTTAGATGGTGTTGCAGAACACATGTCTAACTATGATGATGAATACACATTTGTTGTAAGTGATGAAGATCCTGTTGATGTTGTTGAAGTTTTAAAAGAAAGTGGAGCAGAAATTTTAGTTAATTACTTGCCTGTGGGTTCAGAAAAAGCAGCAAGATATTATGCTCAATGTGCTCTTGATGCAGGTGTTGCATATGTAAATTGTATGCCGGTATTTATTGTAAGTGATGATGAATGGGATGTTAAATTTAAAGCAAAAGGAATTCCTATTGTAGGTGATGATATTAAAGCTCAAATCGGTGCCACTATCACTCATAGAACACTAGCTAGTTTATTTATGGATAGGGGTGTAAAATTAGATAAAACCTATCAAATCAACACTGGTGGTAACACTGACTTTTTAAACATGCTTAATCGTGAAAGATTGGACTCTAAAAAAGAATCTAAAACTGAAGCAGTTCAATCAGTTTTAAAAGAAAGAATGGATGATAGGGATATTCATATTGGTCCTAGTGATTATGTTCCATGGCAAAATGATAATAAATTATGTTTCCTTAGAATGGAAGGTCGTACATTTGGGGATGTTCCAATGAACATTGAACTTAGATTAAGTGTAGAGGATTCTCCAAACTCTGCAGGATGTGTAATTGATGCTGTTAGATGTTGTAAAATTGGTTTAGAAAGGGGTATTGGTGGACAATTAACTTCTATTTCTTCTTACACTATGAAACATCCTCCAATTCAATACACTGATGATGAAGCATTTGAAAATGTTGAAAAATTCATTTCTGGTGATTTGGAAAGATAATTTTTCAATTTTTTATTTTTTTATTTTTTGAAACTTTTTTTCTAAAATCTCTTTGAATTGCTGGTTTATAGGGAGATTTTGCATATTTTTATATAATACAAAAAATATATATGATAGTTGGATATTTTATGATTATTTATAAATAATAATATTAAAGAGGTGTAAATGATGGCAAAAGTAAGATTTACAGAAACAGCACTTCGTGATGCTCACCAATCTCTGCTTGCAACTAGAATGAGAACCAGAGACATGATTCCTGTTGCTAAAGAAATGGATAAAGTAGGTTATTTTTCAGTAGAAGCTTGGGGTGGGGCTACTTTTGATACTTGTATTAGATATTTAAATGAAGATCCATGGGAAAGATTGAGACAACTAAAATCTGAATTTAAGAAAACTCCTATTCAAATGCTGTTAAGAGGGCAAAATTTAGTGGGTTATAAGCATTATCCTGATGATATTGTAACAAAATTTGTAGAAAAATCCTACGAAAATGGTGTAGATATTTTTAGAGTATTTGATGCTTTAAACGATGTTAGAAACATGGAAAAAGCGATAACTGTTGCTAAAGATCAAGGTGCGCATGTACAGGGTACAATTAGTTATACTATAAGTCCAGTTCACACTATAGATGGTTTTGTAGATTTGGCTAAACATCTTGAAGCTCTTGATTGTGATTCTGTTGCAGTTAAAGATATGGCTGGTTTGATAACTCCTGCAGCTGCTTATGAATTGGTATCAAAGTTAAAAGAAGAAACTGATTTGCTTGTTGATTTGCATTGTCATTGTACTAGTGGTATGACTCCAATTAGTTATTATGCAGCATGCCAAGCGGGTGTTGATATTTTAGACACTGCCATTTCACCTCTCGCATGGGGAACAAGTCAACCACCAACAGAAAGTATGGTTGCAGCTTTACAAGGAACCGAATTTGATACTGGGCTTGATTTAAAATTATTGGCTTCTATTAAAGAATACTTTGAAGACATTAAAGAAAAATATTTAGGAATTTTAGATCCTATCTCTACAAGTATTGATGCTGATGTATTATTATATCAAATTCCGGGAGGAATGCTTTCAAATCTTATTTCCCAACTTAAAGAACAAAATGCACTTGACAGGTATAATGATGTATTGGATGAAATGCCTCGTGTTAGAAAAGATATGGGATATCCTCCTCTTGTAACTCCAACAAGTCAAATTGTTGGTATTCAATCTGTAATGAATGTTTTAGGTGGGGAAAGATACAAAACAGTATCTAATGAAGTTAAAGATTACATGAAAGGAATGTACGGTAAACCACCAGCACCTGTTGATGAAAAATTATCTAAAAAGATTTTAGGGGATGAAGAGATTATTTCATGCAGACCTGCTGATTTACTTGAGCCGGAATTTGATAAAATCAAAGCAGACGGTAAAGAAAAAGGATTTGTTAAATCCGATGAAGATGCATTAACTTATGCATTATATCCACCAATAGCTCCGAAATTCCTTAAAGGAGAGACTGTAGAAGAAGAACTTAAAGCACCTCATGCATTCAGTGAAGATGAGGCTATTGGAATTCCAACCCAATATAATGTTGAAGTTGATGGAGATATGTATGAAGTCAAAATCATGCCTACAGGATTTATGGAAATTGAAGAGGCAGATAATGGTAATTTCCATCCGGTTGAAGGAGGAGTTACTTCATCAATGAATGGTATGGTAATTAAACTTAAAGTTAATGTTGGGGATAAGGTAACAAAAGGATCCACCATATGTGTTATTGAAGCTATGAAGATGGAGAACGACATTCAATCTGAAGTTGATGGTGTTGTGGAAGAAATCTTTGTAGAACCTGGTGATGCAGTTAATGCCGGTGACACTTTAATGGTAATCAAATAGATTGCCTATTTTCTATTTTTTTAGATTCAACTTTTGCTTGAAAATTAAAATTTAAAAAAATAATAGGTTTAAATAATATATTTAAACCATTTTTATATTAAATAAAATAATATTATGCTTCTATTTTATATGCATCGTATGCTGCATAAAGTGCATAAATACAATATATAATGTTTCCTAAACTACCAAGGAAGTTTACTAATAACCAACCTAAAATGATAGCAATAACAAACATTATTATTCCTTTTTTAACATCTGCACCTTGTATTATCTGACCAATACCTGGTAAGAAAAAGGAGATAATTGCTGCAATAATTGGATTCACCATATTTTTCCCTCCATTAATTTAATTGTATATATTTTAATCTTTCATATTAATATAACTTTGTACAATTATAGTCATTATTTTGTTTGTTTTCTTAAAGTATATTAATGAGTATTTTAAATAATATAATGATATTTTATTAAGTCGTGATAATATGAAAGATATTTTCGATAATGTTCAATTTGGAGATTTAAAACTTAACAGTCGTATAGTTAGAACAGGTACTTGGGAAACTGAAACTTCCGAAGGAGGATTTTTAACACCTGATATTTATGATAGATATGAAAAGATTGCAAGTAGTGGTACAGGGTTAATTGTCTCTGAAATGTTCGCACTTGACCATAAAGATAGATTTTACCCTTATTCAACCAATATGAACTACAGGGGGTTCATTAAGGATTATCAAATGGTCACTGATATTGCTCATAAATATGATGTTCCAATTTTTGGTCAACTTGCATTCTTTTATTATGATGACGGTGAAAATCAAAAGGTAGAAGCTAATGATATTGCTCAAGAGGGCATTAGGAAATTGCAGGCTGAAGTAATTATGGCAGCTAAAAAATTCTCATTTGCAGGATTTGATGGAATCCAAATTAACATGGGGAATAATTTTTATCTTTCAAGATTTATGAACCCTTATTTCAATCAAAGAGATGATAAATATGGTGGGAATACTGAAAATCGTGTCAGAATTTCTGCTGAAATAATTAAAGTTATTAAAAAGACCATGGATATCCATGTTAGTTGTAGGATTAATCCGTGGGATGCAAGAAAAGATGGAATGACTGCCGATGAAAGTATTGCAATTGCAAAAGAACTTGAAAAAGCAGGTGCTGATAGTATTCAACTTACTGCACGTACAATTTCACAAATTTATGATAAAGGTGAAAAACATCCTTTTTTAGTTTATGTTGAAAAATTAATTGATGCAGTTGATATTCCTGTTGTTTTAGGGGGATCTCTTAGAGATATGAAAACAATAAATGATGTTTTAAATAGTTCGACTGTTGAGTATATTTCAATGTCCAAACCCTTTGTTGCTCAAGCAGACTTTTTAGCAGACTGGAAAGCTAATGGTGAGGGAGTATCAGTTTGTCAAAGTTGTAACAATTGCTATTCTAAAAAAACTAGTACTTGTTTTAAATTTTAATCAGCATAGACTATTTTAAAACTATTCTTTCTTTTTTGAAAATAGTTTCAACAACTATTCTATCTTTATATTTCATATAAAAACCTTTTTTCCTTTTATTTCAATTTTAATGTTTTTTACTGAGACAATAATAAATAGCAGCTAGCTGTAATTTTTTTGAAAAAACACATAATGGATGATTATGAACATCTTTCAATGGATTTGCATATTCCGTATATTATGTGATTAAAATTTTAATTTAAATCTTCCAGTCACTTTTTTATTTTTTTATTAATTTTTAAACACAATTTAAATATAATGTTTCTATAATACTAATTATGGCAAAAGAGGATAGAAGTGAAATAAATCCATTCACTGGTAGAAAACATTATGATAAAATTAATGATGATAAATTCCTCAAGGAATCATACAAGGAATATTATTCAATGATTGATCAAGTACAACTCTTGGATAATACTCAAAATGGTCAAATTGTCATTAATGTTGCTTTAAATTTAATCAATGCAGTCAACAGTTATTTGTCTGAAATTGGTAGGCTTGATTATGTTGAAGATTACTATGATTGGGATGTTCATTTGGTTGGAGATAATGCTGTAAATGCTTTTTGCATGCCTGGGGGTAAAATTGTAATGTTTTCAGGTATTCTTTCAGTTGCAAATACTGAAGAAAAAATTGCTTTTATTCTGGGTCATGAAATGGCTCATGCACTTCTTGATCATGCTAGAACCAGAATCAGTGCTCAAAATACTCAAAATGCAATAACTTCTGCAGCATGGATTGGTAGTATTGCAATGGATTTTTTTGGTTTAGGTGAACTTGGCAGTCTAACAAGAGCAGCCACTAATGTTGCAAGCATTGGGTCTCAGTTTCTCTTAATGAATTCTTGGGGAAGGGACCAGGAACTTGAAGCTGACAGATTGGGCATGATGATTATTCATTGGGCAGGTTATGATGTCTCTCGCATTCCTGCATTTTGGAGGGATATGTCAATGCAAAATTCTAATGAACATGATTTCTTTTCAACACATCCTGCAGATTCAAAAAGAATAGCTACTATGCAGCAATTGATTGTAGAAATAGCAAACGATAATGATTTTTATTCAAAACCAGTAATTGGTGATGTTAATCAAACTAATGTTAAATCTGTTTCTTCTGAGGGGGGTTTTTGTTCAAATTGCGGAAATCCTGTTGATATTGATGCTAAATTTTGCACATCTTCTGGAACCAAGCTTGATGTTGGATTAAGATGTCCAAATTGCGGATCAGCAGTTGGAAATAATGATGTATTTTGTATTAATTGCGGATTTAAACTTTGATTTTATTTTCCAGTTTGTTATATTGTGTATATAATCTGATCAAAATATCTATTCCTTATACTGATATCGTGTGTAAGTTAATAATAAATTATAATTAGTGCAGAATTTGATTATTTCTTCAATTCTATGTAAAGAGCTGTTGAATTTTCAAGAGGTGGTATTATTTGGATAATGAGGTTTGAAAAAAGGATTTAAGAAAACATGATTAATTTTCATATTCACTTTTATCTTTTATACCTAAATTTTTGAATGCTCGTTTCCGTCTCATGCAACTTTCGCAAATACCGCATTGCTTTTTCTTGCCTTTGTAGCAAGAATAACTTAATTCCATTGGAGCATCATATTCAACTCCTAATTTAACAATTTCTTCTTTATCTAAATCAATTAATGGTGCTTCAATTCTAATATTTTCAGGTGAACCTTCTTTGATCAGTTCATTAAATTTTTTCATATATCCTTTTGAGTTATCTGGAAATGTTGCTCCCTCTTCACCATTCCAACCAACAATTATTGAACTTGCACCAATACTTTCAGCATAAGACAATGCAATTGATGTAAAAACAGTGTTTCTTGCTGGAACCCAAACACTACTGGCACTTTCTTGACTTATTTTTAAGTTATCTAAATCTTCAGCAGAAAGTTCTGGGATTTTTTCATTGGTATTCAGGCTAGAATTACTGATATTTGCTAGCCATGGGAGGTCAATTACTTCATGAGTCCAATCCATCTTCTTGCAAATTTCTTTTGATGCTTTTAATTCTCTTTTGAATGCTTTTTGACCATAATTAAAAGTTATTGCATGAATTTTATGGCTTTTACTAAAAACGCTTGTTGCAACAGTACAGTCAAGGCCCCCGGAAAAAATTGAAATAGCCTTTTTCATCTAATCATCTCACTTATTTTTTTAAGCGGTAATCCGCTATCCTGAGCTATCTTTTTCAGGTCTTCATATTCTGGCCGTTTAGAGATTATTTCACCGTTTAAATAACCTATTTTAAATGTCACTTCATAATCTTTATCATTTATGTTGAATATTTGTTTGCTAAATTCTCTTTTTGAAATTCCTCTGTGCATATTTGGAGCTATTCGGATACCTAAACTTCCAGTTTCTTTAAATATTGCTTCAATAACTTTTTCCCTATTTTCTTTTCTAGAAATCACTTTAAGTAAATTGCCGGGTCTGTTCTTTTTCATTATTATTGGAGTAACTGAAACATCTCTTGCACCAATGTCTAGGAGTTTATCAAATAAGTATCCAATTTCTTCACCGGTCAAATGATCCATATTTGTTTCAATAACATCAATTTTATCACTTTCAGCAATATCTGAACTTTCAATGATTCTTAAAACATTAGGGTGGTCAAAATCTTTCTTTCCAGCTCCATAACCTGTTTTTTTAGCTTTAATTAATGGTATGAATTCTTTTATTTCATCACAAATCTCCATATAAACTGCAGCTCCTGTTGGTGTTGCAAGTTCACTGTCAACTGGTCCACCAATCATTTTTGCATTTTTTAAGACCTCCACTACTGCAGGTGCTGGAACTGGTATAATTCCATGTGCAGTTTCAACTCTTCCCCCTCCAACAGCTATTGGGAGGCCGATTATTTTTTGATTATCTAAATTTAAACTATAATATGCATAAATGGATCCTATAACATCGGCTACTGCATCACTTGCACCTACTTCATGAAAATGGACACTATCTAAAGTTTTTCCATGAATTTTACTTTCTGCAATAGCTATTCTTTCAAATACTTTGATTGAGGTTTCTTTAACTTTTTTATCTAAGTCTAATTTTTTAATTTTTTCAATAAACTTCGGATAACAAATGGAATGTTTATGTTCAAGCATTTCAACATGACAATATGTAGATGAAATTCCTTTTTTATTTATTTTTTTAAATGTAACTTCAACTTTTCCAAAACATTCTGCGGATTTTTCCATAACTTCTTTTAGTTTGTTTGCATCTGCACCTAAATCCACAAACGCTCCTATTAACATGTTTCCTGCAATTCCGCTTACTTGAGGATCAATAATAATTGCCATAATAAAAAGTCCTTTTAATGTTATTAATATAAATTTAAATTAAATAATTAATATATATTATCTACATGGAGTTAAATATCACTAAAAAGGATTATGGAATTTGTATAAATAATCCGAATCATTTCTTAGCATTAAGTGATTTTACAGTAAGTGATGGGATTGATATTGTAGAAAATGTCAATGTTGTAAAAGCAAAAGATGAGTTTAAAGCCACTGCAAAAAAAGCTGAGGCATTTAATCAATCCAAAGGTTCTTATATTGCTCAGGCTTCAGATTCTATTGATTATTTTCAAAATAATTATGATGATTTAACTATTTTTACATTCATGGCAAATGATGTTGTTATTGAAGATTTCACTGAATATTTAAAAGTAGCAAATTCTCCAAAAGGTTTTTTTGATGCAAGAATTAATTTAAGTCATATAATTTACATTGATAGTGTAGTTTCTCCAAAAGATTTGCTTAAAATATTTAAAATAGTGACTAATACTAAAGCAAAGGTACTGGCTAATATGTGTTTACCGGCACATATTCAAAATATAATCAATACAAATGACTTTTTAGCAGTTTTATCCAACATTAATGTATCTGAAAGTCAAGATTTAGATATTAATAATGCAGAATATGAAGAAATAGATTGGGATGATTTAAAAATAAAAATGGAAGATGCAGTTGAAATAAGTTTGGAAGATGCATTTAGTTATCTTGAATTAACATTTGGAATTCTTGATTATTTGGTATCTGAAGGAATTTTAATTGGAGATTTAGTGGATACTGGTATGGAACTTGCAAATGGGGTGAAGATAACTCAGGAACTTAGAGATAAAATGGAAACACAAATTCTTAAATCACTGACTGATATTAATGTTGTTTCACTAATTATTGCTGGAATGAGGATGGAACAGGATTTAACTGGAAATCACATAAGGGAATTTGATGTACATGATGATTCAGATTACTTGTATACTGATGAAGTATTGGGTCTTGCTATTTCAAATCAGATTGCAGGAACAAAAGCAACTTTTAATTTTAAGAGATATCATGAAGCAAAACCTGGAATTATTGCAGGATTGCCTCCCATACTCGATGATATTTTTGCAGGTCTGATTGCGGGATGCATGTCTAAAATATTTGAGGAATTGTTATGAATATTCTGGTAAGATGATTTGCAATTTTTCTTATTTCTTTAAACCATGACTATAAATTCATAATGCACATGTTATAAATTTTTCAAGTAAAAATGTAATAACAACTTTTTTATTACTTGTTTTATTAAATTATTAAATAATACATATTATAAGGGAATTTTCATGACGACAGAATTTATTATTAGAATGGATGATATGCCTAAAATTATACATAATGATTTATCAGATTCTTTGGATGTTGAGTCTATTTTGAAAAAGGATTATAAATATATTTATGAGGCTATTCAAAATGAAGGATTCATAATAGAAAATAATTCAGGAGATCTTTTTAAAGAGATATTGTTTGATAGTAAAGTTGTTGGATTTGCTTTTTATGAATTAAATGCATTGACTAGTTTTGTTTTAAATGAGGTTTATATCTTACCTGAATTTAGGGGTAATTCTTTATTTTTATTAGAAATTAATGTACTCCTTTCAGCAGGCAATACATTGAGTATTTTACAGCCAACAAAGAATCTTGTAGAGATTTTAATTCATTATGGATTTGCATCTAAATTAAGTGAAAATATTGTAGCCAGTGCCATTGGCTTTGATTTTAAAAGTGAAAATATTTTGTCTAATTCCAGTGAGGAATTTGATAATGATGATCAAATATTGTCTTCCAATATATATGATTTGGATATTCGTTCCTGTCTATTTCTTAAGGATATCTCAACTCCTGGTAAAAATATTATTTATTATCATGAAGAGCTTAAAAATGATTTTAAAGAATATGGGGAACGTAAATCCTTAAATAAGAATTATTTTAATGAAATCAAAGATTTATTTTTACAAAATTCTGATGAATTTACTCAAATACTGTTTGATTTAAAAGAAGAATTGCCAAAATCTCAATTGGGATTTGATGTAGTCATAGGAAATGATGATGGATTTTCAGAGTATATGCAGGACATTATTGATGATGGCATTATTTCAGAAGATAAAGCAAAAAAAATTAATAATATATTAAAAGAAGAATATGAACGAGGTGAAGTTACTGATGATGGAATTATAACCCGTTTAAACTTTTTTATTAATGATTTGGATTCGCAAATCGATCCATTCAATATATTTGAAATCGGTGCTAATTTATGTCCATATTGTTGTAACTTTATAAATTTAACAGATGAATCATGTCCAATCTGTGGTTATAATCTATTTTATGAAAATGATTTTGATTTTGAAGATGATGATAATTTTGAAGATGGAATATTTATCAATAAAGACAATGTGTTATCTGTTATGTCCGGATTATATGAAAGATTTGGCAGAAAATATAAACTTGAAGATATTAATTATGGAAAACAATATCCTACAAGTTATGATTTAGATCAATATAGAATTTTAAAATTTATTGATGAATATCATAATCTGGAAGTGGCATTTTATTTTTTAAATAATTTAAAATTGCCTCAAGAGATATTCAATGATTTATTATTTGAAGAGGAATATGTTACTTATGAAATTACTGAAGAAACATGGTCTGATTTTGCTAATTATAGTTTAACAGTAAATGATTTGAAAGATATTTTAAGAGATAATGGGCTAAGGGTTTCAGGAAGAAAACAAGAACTCATCGATAGAATTGGTAAAAGTGATATTTCTGTTAGTGAATTTAGCTCCGATAAATTATTTTTAACCAGAAAAGGTAAAGATTATTTAAATGAGTATTCTTGGATTGGCCTATACAATGAATTTTTAAAAAATTTTGATTTTGATGATTTTTACAGATTTTATGAGTCTAACGATGGAAATTTCAATGAAATTGTTTCCAAATATCTTGATGAACATATAAAAATAGCTAAAAATAATAAAGATTTTGATTATTTAATAAATTGTTTTTCATCTAAAGCAATATTTTCAGGATTAGATAAAAATCCAAATGATGCATTAAAATGGGAAATGAGAAGGTTCTGTTTAACAATTAATCCGATCTACTCACGGGGGGTTTATCATGATTTTTATTTACATTTGAATTCTGAAAATATAAATAATCTAAGATCATTGAAAGACGAATTTTCAAGTGAAGAGATGTTGGATTCATTTGAAGAATCTTGGGATTATTTTGAATTTAATAAGTCCATTGTTTCAAAAAAAGATGCTAAAATTATTTTTGAAAGATTACTGATTAATAATGAGGATTTGAAATTAATTAACATGGAGCTTAAGGACAGGTACTCTGGAAGAGATGCTATTGATAATACTTTTTCAGCCGATTTAAATGATTATTTTAAATAATTAGATGTTCTTTAACTAGTGCAGAGTGGTTTTCAGTATAAAATCATATTAGATATGATGTTGAATTTGGTTTTGAATGCAATTAAAAAAAGAGGTTTCAAAAATTAAAGTATTTATAGAAAAATTAATTCGATGTGTTGTAGTAAAAATATAATTTAGTACAAGAAGATGTGTCATTGATAAAATAAACATATATTTTTAATTCAAATGAGTTGTATTGAATAGTTGAGGAATAAATTATGGAAGACGATAGCTATTTTGAAAATGAAGAATTTTCCCCAATAAAATCACTTTTAGGGCTTTTAACTTTTTCGACAATTTTACCAATCAATGTTTACACCTCAATTGAGTACATGACTAAATTAACTTGGTGTTGGCCATTCTTGCATGTTTTAGTAGGTATTTTAGCTGCTGTTTGTGGATATGTATCTTTTGAAGTCCTACATTTAAATGCGTTATTCACCGCAGTTATTGTTTATGCGTTTTTAATGTTAATCACGGGTTATAATCATTTGGATGGTGTAATGGACATGGCTGATGGTGTGATGGTTCATGGTGATCCTGAACGTAAAATCAGTGTAATGAAAGATTCTTCTGTAGGTGCAGGTGGTGTTGCAACTTTATTTTTAGTTGCAAGTCTTACTATTGCAGGATTATATAATATTTTAGATTATTATTTTATACTTGGGATTATAGTTTGTGAAATGGCCGCTAAAACTTCTTTAATAACTACCGCACTTTTATCAAAGCCTTTAATTCCGGGAATTGGAAGTTATTTTATTAAAGAAACTACAATTGTTAATTATTTAGTTTCAACAATTCTTGTAATTTGTATTGCGTTTTTATTAGGTAATCTAATTGGTGTTGTTGGTGTTTTAGGAGCTATTGTTGGGGGTATTATTATAGCAACTATTTCAAAACGTAATTTCATTTTAGCTAACGGCGATGTCCTTGGAATGAGTAATGAAACTGGACGTTTATTTGCATTACTGTTTATGGCAATTGCTTTATATTTCATTTAATTTAATTTTACAACTTCAAATCAATATTTTGATTGATTAAACGATTAGTTTATTAATTGGAACTTTCAAAATATTCTTTGATGAGTTATCACTTGTAGGTTCACCTCCATTTTTCAATTATATCTAATCAGTACATTTTTCTCACATTACATCTTAAGTGATAACTTCATCAAATCAAGCAAATTATTATATATTTTTAAAATAAAATATTACATTATTATTTTTTACAATTTAATTAACTAACTGATATTATGAATGTTAATGTTTTAAGATTAGATCATAGATTAAAAAGGGATACCCGTATTACTACTCATGTTTGTTTGACTGCTCGTGCATTTGGAGCAAGTAAAATTTACCTTTCTGGTGAAAGAGATGCTAAATTAATGGAAAATGTAAGGGATACTGCTTCAAGATTTGGTGGAAATTTTGAGATAGAATACAGTGAAAGTTACATGGGTGTAATTAAAAAATGGAAATCTGATGGGGGTAAAGTTGTCCATTTGACTATGTATGGATCACAGGCTCATGAAATTGCTCCTGAAGTACGAGAAGATGGTTCTGATATTTTGATTGTGGTTGGGGGCTCTAAAGTTCCTGGAAGTGTTTATAAGGCTGCTGACTGGAATGTGTCTGTTACAACTCAACCTCACTCTGAAGTATCTTCACTTGCAGTATTTCAACATTTGTTAATGAATGGTAAGGAATTTGATTTAAAGTTCGAAAATCCTGTATTGGAAGTTATTCCAACTGCTCATGGGAAGAATGTTAATATTCACAATGAAAATCGTTAGAGGATAAAGTCATCCAATCTTTTAATTGCCTTTAATTTTTCATCTTTTTTTATATGTGCTTGGTCAAGCGCATCTCTTATTGTTTGAATAGAGTTATCATAAACATCTCTATCAACGGGATATGGAAAACCATCTTTTCCGCCATGTGTAAAACTGTATTTTACGGGATCTTTCCAGCTTGCAGGTTCACCATAAACCAAATCTGATATTAGAGCTAATGCTCTTATTTTTTTAGGTCCCATTCCCTGAAGTAATATTAATTCTTCGTAATTTTCAGGTTGTATTTCATAAGCTCTTGTTAAAACTTCAAACTCTTTATCTGAAATATCCATATCAAGAATAGGATGATGTGAAGGCATTGTAAAATCGTCTAAAAGCATTTGACTATTTTTTCTTTTAAAATATTGTCTTAAATGATTAGGATTGTCATTTATTAAATCAACACTTACTTTTTGAGCATTTGCACTGTCTTTTGAAGACATGTTTAGTGTATCTGGTGTTTTCTTATCACATGAAATTCCACTATGGGGGTCATTTAATAATTCTTCAACTTCAGAACCTAACCAATGATAACGTCTAGCATATTTAGTATAGGTGTTTAGTCCTTGTTGAACAACAGCCCAATCTCCTTTTTCAGTAATAAAGAAATCATGCTGGTATAATGTGTAGCCATCTTGAATGCATGAATTGTCAATCTTGGCAGACAGTTTACTAGTTTCAACTAATTTTTCAGTAGTTTCTGTTTTTAAATTAAAGATTTCTCCGGCATGTTCAATTCCTTGCGGTGTTTTTCTAGATTTTGCACCTTTGCCACCACTCAAATAGATTCCATGTTCTTCAGGACTAAGTGATGCTTTTAGAGCTCCCAATGTTGTAGTTGTTGTTCCTGAAGAGTGCCAGTCAAAACCTAAAACACATGAGAATGCCTGAAACCAATATGGGTTGGAAATCCTATTTAAAAACTCATTTAAACTATATTCTTCAATAATAACTGAAGCTAGAGCTCCTGATAAATCCACCATTCTTGTGAATAACCATTTTGGGGGATGTCCTCCATGAAGTGGTAAATTAGCTACTCCTCGTCTTTTCATGACTAAATATTTATATTTAATTAATATTGGTCTTTTAGAAAGAGCATCTGAAAAGTATTTTATTTTTCAATATTATATACAAAACTTAATAAGTAATGGTTACTAAATTTATTAAATGTTATATTTATTAACAAGATTATTTTAATCAAAATTATTAAGGAGCGTATTTACTATGGCTGTAGACAACGGAGATTTTGTAAGAGTAAATTTTACAGGTAAAGTTAAAGAAACTGATGAAGTATTTGATACTACTTATGATGAAATTGCACAAGAAGCTGGACTTTTTGATGAAAACAAAACTTATAAACCAATTCCTATTGTTGTAGGTGGAAACCACTTATTGCCCGCTATTGAAGAAGCAATCATTGGATTAGAAGAAGGAGAAACAAAACACATTGAAGTAGATTCTGACAATGCATTTGGTCCTAGAGATCCTAAAATGGTTCAATTAGTGCCTATGAAAGAGTTCAAAAAACAAGGCATGACTCCTTTCCCAGGTATGAGGATTCAATCTGAAGGTTCAAATGGAAAAATCTTAACCGTAAATGGTGGAAGGGTAAAAGTTGATTTTAACCATGAATTGGCAGGAAAAGATTTAGTTTATGATGTTGAAGTAACTGAAATCATTGCTGATGAAGAAGACAAAATCAAAAGTATGATTGAATTACATTATGCTAATCCTAATGTGGATATTGACAAAACTGAAATCGACATTGTTGATGGTGTTGCAAACATTAAATTAGATGAAATGGCTAAATTCGATCAAAAATCTTACATGGATGTTACTTTCGCAAGATTCAGAATAGCTAAAGATATCTGGGATAATGTTGAAGGTATCACCAAAGTTAATTTCGTTGATGAATTCGAGAAAAAAGAAGAATCTGACGACGAAGTTGAAGAAGAATAATTTTATTCTTCTTAATTATTTTTTACACCAAACTTATTTTATAACTTAAATTCTTAAACCATTATGAATAGCTACAATTCCCGGAATTCTTTCCACTTTTAATTTGAACATAGCTTCCATTCCTTCACTTTCAAATAAGACACATTTTTTATCTAAGACTTTGCTTGTAAGTAATGCTGCAACAGGGGGTGTTATTACAAAAATGGAATTATTTTTATCTAGTTCTTTAATTGTTTCATCGCTTAACATTCCTTTTCCAATATGAATTTTAATGCCATTTTCACTTAAATAGGGGATTGTCGATTCGATTTCCACTTTGCTGCTAGTTGTTGGCGCAATTCCTGCATTACTAAATGCAGTATGCATTATAACACTTCCATTTAAATCAAATGGCACTTTTTTTTCTTTAATTAACTCAACTAATTGTGGAAGGGCTGCATCACGGCCAGTATATATTGTTCCAGAAATAGTGATTTGATCTCCTATATTGAGGTTTAATAAATCTTCATCGGTAATTGGTGTATTTAAGTCTTTCATATTTATTAATAGTACTATTTTTTTAATAAATTTTTATTTTTTTTATTTATAATGATTTTACATAAGATATTTAAAGGTTTATTAACAAAGATATGATACATTCTAAACTAATTTATTATAGAATTATTAGGAGATTCAAAAATTGATTATTATTGATGAAAACTTATGTAAAGGATGTCATCTCTGCTTATTCATGTGTCATGAAAATGTATATGCAATATCCTCTGAAGTTAATAAAAAAGGAGTACAATTGCCTTTCGTTAAATTTGAGGAAAGATGCATTAAATGCGGCACCTGTGAAATTGCATGTCCGGACCAAGCAATAACAGTAGATTTGCCTGAAAATTGGTGGATGAAAGATGGCAATAATATTAACTTTAATCCTAGATTCACAAAAGGAAAAAGTGGGTGTTAAAATGGCTGAAGAATTTTTTATTCAAGGAAATGAAGCATGTGCTAAAGGAGCATTAGCTGCAGGTTGTAGATTCTTTGCAGGGTATCCAATTACTCCATCTACAGAAATTGCAGAAACTTTATCTCGTGATTTGCCTAAAGTGGGGGGGTCATTTGTTCAAATGGAAGATGAAATTGCCTCTGCAGGAGCGATTATCGGCGCTTCTTGGGGTGGAGCTAAAGCAATGACTGCTACTTCAGGTCCAGGTATTTCATTAATGCAAGAGAATATAGGCTATGCATTCATGACTGAAACACCTATTGTATTCGTTAATGTTCAAAGAGGTTCTCCATCCACTGCTCAACCAACCATGGCAGCACAGGCTGATATGATGCAGGCACGTTGGGGTTCACATGGGGATTATGAACCTATTGCATTATCTCCTTCAAGTGTTCAAGAATTCTTTGATTTTACAATCAAAGCTTTTAATTTAGCTGAAGAATACAGAGTTCCTGTATTTGTCATGGCAGATGAAATCATTGGACACATGAGAGAAAAAATTACTGTTCCGGAGAATATTGAAATCGTGGCTAGAAAAAGACCAGAAAAAACTGATGATTATTTGCCATTCGAAAATATTGAAAATGGAACCACACCTATGCCTGCATTTGGGGACGGATTCAATGTGCATGTGACTGGACTTACTCATGATGAACGAGGATATCCTGATACAAACACTCCTGAAACTCATGAAAAACTCATTAAGAGGATTTGTAATAAAGTTTTAATGAATAGGGATAAAATTTGTTCTGTAAGAAGTGAAAACTGTGAAGATGCAGATATTGTCATTGTTTCATATGGTGCTCCTGTTAGATCTGTTGTAGAGGCAGTTAATAAAACAGATAAAAAAGTAGGTTATATTAAAATAGATACTCCATGGCCTTTCCCTGATGAACAAATTAAAGAATTAACTGCAACTGCAAGTGATGTTCTAGTTGTGGAAATGAATTTAGGTCAAATGTATTATGAAGTGGATCGTGTTGTTAAAGATAAAAATGTTCATTTGCTTGGTAAAATAGGGGGAGCATTACCAACTCCTGATGAAATATTAGACGAAATTAATAAAATAGGAGGAAACTAAAATGAATGAAGGAAAACAAAATAGATTTCTCCCTTACTTAAGAGATGACAGATTACCTCATATTTTCTGTCCAGGTTGTGGGAATGGAGCAATTATTAATGCATTCTTAGCAGCTATGGAAAAAGCAGAAATGGATTTTGATAATATAGCTATGGTTTCTGGAATTGGATGTTCTTCAAGAATTCCGGGATACTTAAAATGTGATTCTCTACACACTACTCATGGAAGAGCATTAAGTTTTGCAACCGGTCTGAAAACAGCTAATAAAAATTTGGATGTTGTTGTATTTACTGGTGATGGTGATGCTGCTTCTATTGGTGGTAATCATTTAATTCATGCAGCAAGAAGAAATATTAATTTAACTGTAATTTGCATCAATAATAATATTTATGGTATGACTGGTGGTCAGATAAGCCCTACATCTCCTAAAGGTAGTTTTGGAACTACTGCACCATATGGGAATCTAGATTCTCCATTTAAATTAGCAGAACTCGTTGCAGCTGCAGGCGCAACATATTCTGCAAGATGGACTACTGTTCAAATTGAGAATTTAGTAACTTCCATTAAAGATGGATTAAAAAATCCCGGATTTTCATTTATTGAAGTTGCAACTCAATGTCCAACCTATTTCGGTCGTAAAAATAAACTTAAAACTCCTACTGCCATGGCAGCTGTCATGAAAGCTAATACTGTATTCAAATCTGCTGCAGACAGGATGAGACCAAAAGAATTAGAAGGAAAGATTGTCGTCGGGGAATTCGCTAATTCTCAAAGAAGTGAATTCACTGAAAATATTGAAAAGTTAAGTGTAGAAAAATCAGGTAATAAAACTAGTATCAATTCTGCATATGAAACAGAGTTATAGGGGGATAATATGAGAACTGAAATTAGAATTTGTGGTTTTGGAGGTCAAGGAATTATTCTTGCAGGTATTATTTTAGGTAAATCTGCATGTCTTTTTGATGGTAAAGAAGCTGTTCAAACTCAATCTTATGGTCCGGAAGCTCGTGGAGGAGCTTCTAAATGTGAAGTTGTAATTAGTGATACTGAAGTTGACTATCCTAAAGTTCAAAGTCCAGATATTTTAGTTGCAATGTCTAACGAAGCTTTAATTAAATATATTGTGGATTTAAAAGATAATGGAACTTTAATTGTTGATCCTGGAACAACTGATATTGAAGATGTTAGGGACTATATTGAAGAACATAATATTAAAGTTTATGAAGCTCCTGCTACTAAAACAGCTACTGATGACATAGGACTTAAAATAGTGGCAAATATTGTTATGGTTGGATCTATTACAAAAATTACTGGAGTCATATCCAAAGAAGCAGCTATTAAAGCAATTGAAGTTAGTGTTCCTAAAGGAACTGAAAAGAAAAATATCAGTGCTTTTGAAGCGGGATATGCTTTAGTGGAATAGGTGTTATAATGAAATTTTTTGAAAATGTGGCAAAACAAATTTTTAATAAGGAAGGCATTCCAATTTTGGAAGGGCATGTTGCTTATTCTCCAGAGGAAGCCATGTCCATATCATCGGAGATGGGTGTTCCAGTTGTTATTAAAGCACAAGTTTTAACTGGTGGAAGAGGTAAAGTTGGTGGAGTTAAATTTGCCAATAATCCTGGTGAAGCATTAAAAGTAGCTGATGAGATTTTAGGAATGCAAATTAAAGGTGAAACAGTAAAACATTTATTAATTGAGGAAAAAGCTGAAATTCTTAATGAGTTTTTTGTTACTGTGTCTATAGATAGAGGTGCTAGAAGACCAGTTATTATAGCAAGTAAAGAAGGGGGTGTTGAAATTGAAAATTTAGCTAAAACAAACCCTGAAAAACTTATTAAATATTATCCAAATCCTTTAATCGAATTTTTACCTTATGAAGCACGTGAAATCGCACGTAAAATGGGTGTTTCTTCTGATTTGATTTCTCCATTAGGTTCTATAATCTGGAAGTTGTACAATGTATTTACAAAATATGATTGTGATACTGCTGAAATTAACCCATTAATCACAACTCCTAACGGATTAATAGCTGCGGATGCTAAAATGGTTGTTGAAAATGATTCATTATTCAGACATCAAAATTTAGTTAAAAGATTACATTATAAAAGGAAAGCTGTTGATTTTGTTAAGTTAAATGGTAATATTGCAGTTATTGGTAATGGTGCAGGTTTAACTTTAACTGCTATGGACATGATAAAACTTAATGGTGGTGAACCAGCAACTTTCTTAGATATTGGTGGTGGAGCTTCAGAACAAGTCATTAACCAAGCTTTAAACATTGTATTGAACTATGAACCAGTTAAGGTAATATTTTTAAATGTTTTAGGAGGTATTACTAAAGCAGATGATGTTGCTCGTGGTGTGATTAAAGCTTTAAAACAATCTGAACGTCATGTTCCTATTGTAATCAGATTAACCGGCACAAACGAAGAAGAAGGTCAAAAACTTTTAGAGGAAGCTGGGATTCCCTATGAAACTTCAATGGAAAAAGCAGCTAAAAAAGCAGTTGATCTTTGTAATGAGTTAAAACAGGAAATGAAATAGATATTTTTTATTTTACTTTAAATGAATTTGAAATTTTTAATTTATTCTAGTAAAACAACACGGCTAATTTCAGATTCATTTACTAATTCTTTACCGCATTCATCACCTATTCTTTTTGCAAATGATTTAACTTCATCAAATGTTGGCATATTATCAAGGGTTAATCGGTCACGTGATGAACCAACACACATATATGCTTTTACTTCTACATAATCAGGATCTGCTTTTTTTATTAGTTCGGCATATTTTTCTGGTTGTTCCATGTTTCTTCCTTTAACGCATGTATTCCTTATACATGTACGGGAGTTAAAACTGGATAATGTTTCAAGTGATTCATTTAAATTATTCCAAGCATCATTTATTCTTGGCCTACATATTTCATTAAATATTTTCTCGTTAGGTGCATCTAAGGAAAGGTATAATTGATATGGATCATTTTCCAGATTTCTTAATCTGTCAACACATTGACCATTACTAACTACAAATGTTGTAAAATCTCTATGATTAAATTCACCTATCAATTCATCAATTTTCGGATAAAGAGTTGGTTCTCCTGCAAGGGAGATTGCAGCATTGGTTGGCTTTTTAAGTTCTTCTAATTTCTTTTTATTTGCTTTGTCATTTCCGTAATAACCACATAATAAATTATTCTGTGCTTCAATAGCTTCATCAACGATTGTTTTGGGATCATCGTACTCATTGTCTTCCCATTCGGTTTGAGTATGAGTCAAATCTCTCCAACAAAATTCACATTCTTGTTGGCAATTTGGAACTGCAGGAGACATTTGAAGACATCTGTGTGATTGTATTCCATAAAATTTTTCTTTATAGCAAACTCCTTTCTCAACAATACTCTGACGGGTCCAATGGCAAGTTTTAACGGCAGCATGTCTATGTTTACCTACAAATCTATATCCGCTTTTTTCTAATTTTTGAATTTGGTTTTCATTAAATGACATATTATTTTTATGTTTAGTTTTTGATTATATAATATTTTTCAATGCAAATAAATTTAATATTTTATGAACAATATTGTAATATATTTTTTAAAACTATTTATATGTTTAATAATTATAGTTGTTATTATGAGATTATGGAGTAAAAATCAGGAAAAAATATTTTTTATTAATTCAAGAAAAGTTGCATTTCCATCTCAGTTATTCTATAAAACAGATGATGGCAGGTATTTGGCATATTGGCCGAAAGATTATAGGGGCAGAAAATCAACATTACAGTCAAGAAATTCATTGATTGGCAAATTCACAGAAGAATGGGTTTGCAAGCTATTTGGAAGACTGATCGTTGATGATGATTTGTATTTAGTTAAACAAGCAATAATTCCTTCACTAGGTATTACATCCCGTTCTCCAGTAGACTTGGTTATTTCAACTGCTAATAGAAAAATTTTAAAGGCAAGTGAGGTAAAAGTTATTTTTGAGGTTAAGATGTCTATTGTCTGGAATTGGCAATATTTCGATGATTCCAATAATGTTGTGGAAATCGGAGATTTTAGAACTCATCAGGGAAAGCCCAGTTTCACACGTTCAGACTCTATTTTAAAAGCTATTGGTAAATGTATTGGTATTAGAGTTTCAAGCTTCGAATCATCAAAGATTCCAATCGTTGTTATAGGTAATGCTCCATTATCTAATGGTTTCTGTAAAAAAGCAGATCACTTAAAAAGAGTTGGTGTAATTCAAGGTTTTTGGTCTTTAAATCCGTTTCCTCTAAACCATGGAAATACTCGAAAAACAACACCTTATGGAGGTTATATCAGATTTAATAATACTTCTGAATTAAAAAGAAATCTTGATAATTTATTCTCTCAGGATTTAAACTTTTTTTCAGGAATGGAAAATCCTAAGACATTAGGTAAATACATTGAAATTGCTAATAATGAAAATAATTATGAAGATAAAGGTTTAAAATTTTTGAAGTTAATAAGAAGGTATTGAAATGGTAAAAAAAACTCAAACTGCATCTTTCGGATCAGTTTTAAGACAATCCCATAATTCAAGAAAATTTTACAATTCAAAATTGTATGAAAATCTTAAAATTCCCGAAAATATTGATTTTAAGGAATTTAAAATTAAAAAAGAAGATTTAAATAAACTTTATTGTAAATCTAGTGAAAATATGGATGAAATTCCAGATAATAGCATTCACTTAATGATTACATCTCCTCCTTACAATGTTGGAAAAGAATATGATGATGATTTAACTTTAGATGAATATTTGGAACTATTGACTTCTGTTTTTGCTCAAACTTACAAAAAATTAGTGAGTGGGGGTAGGGCATGTATTAATATAGCAAACATTGGAAGAAAACCATACATTCCACTTCATGCAATGGTTATTGAAATAATGTTAAATCTGGGATTTCTGATGCGTGGAGAAATCATATGGGATAAATCTGCAAGTGCTGGTGGATCATGTGCATGGGGAAGTTGGATGTCTGCTTCAAATCCTGTTCTTAGAGATTTTCATGAGTATATTTTAATTTTTTCAAAGGAATCTTATTCTAAAAACAAATCTCAAGAAAAGAAAGACACCATTAGCCATGACGAATTCATTCAGTGGACAAAAAGTATTTGGACATTTCCAGCAGTAAATGCAAAAAAAATTGGACATCCTGCACCGTTTCCAACTGAATTGCCACATAGACTTATAAATCTTTATAGTTATGAAGGGGATGTTGTTCTAGATCCTTTCTGCGGTAGTGGAACGACTTGCATTGCCGCTACTAAAAATAAAAGAAATTATATTGGGTATGATATTGAAGAAAAGTATATTCAATTGTCCAAAAGCAGACTTTCTAATCAAAAATTTATTTAATGGTGTTAATCAAATATTATTATTGAATATTTGTTGGGGAATTATTATGGATACACCAATTGTAATATTAAATTATAAAACTTATTTGGAATCAAGTGGTATAAAAGCTTTAGAACTTGCAAACGATTTGGAAAGTGCTGCTAGTGAGTCTGGAATTACTATGGTAGCAGTTCCTCAAGCTGCTGATATTTATAGAGTAAGTCAAGAAACTTCACTCCCTATTTTTGCTCAACACGTTGATTCAATTTCTCCTGGCGGACACACCGGTTCTAATTTGATTAACACATTAATTGATGCAGGAATTAGTGGAACTTTAATTAATCATTCTGAAAATAGGATGAAATTGGCTGACATTGCAGAAGTTATAAAATCATGTAGGGATTATGAAATAGAATCCTGTGTATGCACTAATAACATTGAAACTTCAAAAGCTGTTGCAGCTCTCAATCCAGTTGCTGTTGCTGTTGAACCTCCGGAACTTATTGGAACTGGAATTCCAGTATCTCAGGCCCAACCTGAAATTGTTGAAGACACTGTAAAAGAGGTTAAATCAATTAATAAAAAAATTAAAGTTTTATGTGGTGCAGGAATCACAACTGGCGATGATATGAAATCGGCCATGGATTTAGGTGCGGATGGTGTTTTACTTGCATCAGGCATCATTAAAGCAGAAAGTCCAAAAGATGCTTTGCTTGATTTGGTAAGTAAATTATAGAGTGAGAAAATGGCGAAATTTAATACAATTGATGATTTTGATGTTGAAAATAAAACTGTTCTTGTAAGAGTTGATATTAACTCACCTGTGGATCCGGGTTCTGGAATTATTTTGGATGATACTAGATTGAAATTACATTCTAAAACTATTAAAGAGTTGTCTAAAAAAGGTGCTAAAGTAGTACTTCTTGCACACCAAAGCCGTCCGGGCAAAAAAGATTTCACAACTTTATCTCAGCATGCCGATGCTTTATCAGATATTTTAAATTTAAGAGTAAAATATGTTGATTCATTATTTTCAAATGTTGCAAAGGAAGCTATTCGTGATTTAAAACCTCATGAAATTCTTTTACTTGAAAATGCACGTTTCTTTTCTGAAGAATCCCTTTCAAGAACTCCAGTGGAACAGTCAAAAACATTGCTTGTGAGACATTTATCTCCATTGATTGATTATTTTGTAAATGATGCATTTGCAGCGGCTCATAGATCACAAGCTTCTTTAGTTGGATTTACTGTTAATACTCCTTCAGCTGCAGGTCGTGTAATGGAAAAAGAATTGACTGTGATTCAAGATGCACTGGATAATGTGCAGCATCCCTGTGTTTTTCTGCTGGGTGGAATGAAACCTGACGATTCAATTGATGTTATGGAAAATGTATTGAATAATGGGACAGCAGATGCTATTCTAACAACTGGTATTGTTGGAAATATTGTATTATGGGCGTCTGGAGTAGATATTGGTCAGGTGAATAAAGATTTCATTACTAATAGGGGATATGAAGACATGGTTGAAAAATCCAGGGTTCTAATTGAAAAATTTGGAGATAAAGTAAAATATCCTATTGATGTTGCTTGTGAAATTGATGGGGAAAGAGTTGACATTGATATTGGAGAAATTCCGGATGAATCTATTTTTGACATTGGTGTAAAAACAATTGCATTTTATGCAAAAGAAATTAGGGATGCTAAAACAATATTCGCTAATGGTCCTGCAGGTGTATTTGAAGATCCTAAATTTGCAATGGGAACTGAAGATTTAATTAATGCAATTGCAAACTCTGATGGTTTTTCAATTATTGGTGGAGGACATATTGCTGCAGCTACTGCTGGACTTGGTTGTGAAGATCAAATGAGCCATGTAAGCAGTGGTGGTGGAGCTTGCATTAGTATGCTAGCTGGTAAAAAACTAGCGGTTGTGGAAGCTTTGAAAAACAACAAAAAATAATTTTTTTTACTTCCATATCTTTTTTATTAACCAATAATTTTGTTGGCATAAATTATTGATTATCCTTATGATACAAGTCTAAAAAAACTAACTTGTAGATTTCTTTACCTTGATCTTCCTCATCCTCACTTGGAAAAAAAAGCATAAGATGATCTAAAAGGAGACAAATAAACTTACTGAGTTCCTTTTCTATTAGCTTTCATTGGTTTACCAATTTCTGGATTTTGGATGATTTTGTTAATCTGCTTTTAACTTTAATATTATAAGAATTATCGATTTTCTTAAAAGTTTTTTTAAAATCCTCATCAAATTTGATTTTAATATTGATTTATCATAAATAATTTTATTCATCTTTTTCAATTCTTCTTCAACTTCAAATTGCGAATTAGCTGAATCAACCTTTATTAATTTACAATCATAATCTAATATAAAATCTTTTTTAGCATTAGCACTAGGATATTCAGGATTGAAAAATCCATATTGGAATGTTAATTGATAATCGTCCTTTAACAAGTTTAATCTAGAAAATAATTGGGAAAACCCTTCATTATCTTCTAATTCAAAAATTACATTATTTAGTAAAGATTCATTGACATACTCATGGATATTACTGTCATCAATTACATCTTCATGAATTTGGTTTATATATCTTATCCTAAAAATGTTAAATTAAATGGCGTGCACCATCTTAAGGCAGCCAATATTAAAGAAACATCATTTAAAAATTCTTTAAAACCTTCATAATCTCCTTTACGATAAGCTAAAATTAAACTCTTGGAGTTTAACTCAACCTGCTTAGTATTTTCATCAGTGAATATCCAAGTTAAATCTCCATCTTCCAATTTACTTTCTGATTTACCTTCTTGAATATCAGCTTGAACATTTATATTATTGTTAAATTGAAAATGAACTTGAGTCAAAAAATTAATATATAATAACATTGCAATTAATCTAAAACCTAATTTAAATTTATTTTATTTATAATTTTCCTTAATTAAATTCCAGCACAAAATTTGTCACTTTCAAAAACTTGTGTGATTTGGATTTTCATTAGTTTTTGAGTCACGATTTTTTTGTTCTATTTTTTCTTTATTTTTAATTTAAAAGTAGTAAAATTAATATATGGAGTGAAATTTAAATATTAATATGTTTAAAGATAATATTAAAGCTCCATATGGATGTATGGAGTTAAAAAAATATAAACTTTCCGATTTTATTCCGGAGTTTTCTGAATTCCGTCAATCTGATGATCTTTTCTCTATTCGGGTGTGAAAAATATTTGCTGATAATCATTATTTGACTGGAAAAAATGGTAAAACATATTTTGAAATAGGATTAGTAATTTGTCCAAGCTGTAAGTCAAAAAGCACTGTTAAAAATGGAAACTTACGAAAGAAAATTAATCTTTTTTTAAGAATTGGAGAACAAATATGCATTATTCAAAAAATATAAATGCAAAAATGCGGCAAAGTCTTTTATGCAGATTTATCTTCACTTGTTTATTCTAATTCTAATATTGCATTTTCCTGTTATTTGGTTGTATTGAGAATTTGTATCAAATTTATGGAGTATGGACTCCATAAAATATGATTTGACTTAAAAACAATCAACACATACATCGAAATCTCACATCAAATCATAGAAAACATATTATTGGAATCTAATTATCAATTTAACTATGAAATTGGAATTATTCTGGTTATTACTTATTTATTCGACAGTCTATAGGTTAAAATAGATGAAATTTGGATATTATGTTAGCATTATTCCATGTTAAAGTGAATACTTATAGTTTCAGTCAAAAATTAGTCGAATCAGAAGTCCTTGATTGGATAAAAAATACTCTCAAAACAGCTTCACAATACAAAATCCTATGGAAAATTCATCATTCCATTTACTTTAAAAAATTAACGAACCATCCTTGAAAACACGAATATTTTCCATCTACGAACAATAAAAATCGAAAAATATATTCCAAAAAGTATTCCCAAAACACATAAAAAGAACAATGAAAATAGAATCGGGTCTTTTAAGCCGATTCATACTAAAACTAAACTGTTGGAACATAAAAAATGAAAACAAAAAAATCACACAAGTTTTTGAAAGAACCCTGTTCGTATAAAAACAAACTTTTATATTCTATGTATTTTTTATGTATTAAATAATAAAACAGTGGTGTGTTGATAAAAATGAATAAACAAAGGAGAATGCCTGTTATTTTTGTAGGTCATGGGGCACCGACTAATGCAATTGGTGACAATATCTACATTCCTGAATGGAAAAAAGTAGGGGAATACTTGGGTAAACCTAATGTAATAATAGCGGTTTCTGCTCATTGGTATAGTGAAAAATTATATGTTAGAACTGCTAAGAAAAATAAGCAAATTCATGACATGTATGGATTTCCAGATGAGTTGTATCAGGTAAAATATGAACCTAAGGGGTCTCCGAGACATGCTGAAAAAGTATTGGAATTATTGGATATTGCAGAGGAAAATAATGATTGGGGAATTGACCATGGGGTCTGGTCAGTTTTATCAAATATGTATCCAGAAGCTGATGTTCCGGTAGTTATGGTGAGTGTTAATGGAAATTTAACTCCTGTTGAACAATTTGAAATTGGTAGAAAATTAGAACCATTAAGGCATGAAGGAGCATTAGTTTTAGGAAGTGGAAATATTGTTCATAATTTGGGAATGGTTGACTGGAGAATGAATGGCGGATATAAATGGGCTTATGCATTTGATAATGATGTTAAAAAGGCTGTTTTAAATGGCGATTTTGAAAGAATTGTTAATTTTAGAAATATAAAATTCAATGAAATTGCAATACCGGCTCCTGATCATTTTTATCCTTTTTTAAATGTCTTGGGAGCTGCATCAAAAGAGGATAATGTAAAAATATTCAATGATGTCTGTGAACTGGGTTCAATATCTATGACATCTTACATATTCGAAGATATTTAAAAAATTTAGGCATTGAAAACATTTAATAACTCTTCGGATGCCTTTTTAGGATTTTCAGCATTCATTATTGCACTCACTACGGATAATCCGGAAATTCCGGTTTCGATTAATTCAGATGCATTTTCATGATTAATTCCACCAATTGCAACTACTGGAATATCAATTGCATCAACAATTTTTTTTAGATCTTGCTTTGTAATTGAAGGTGCATCATCTTTGGTTGCAGTTGGAAATACAGCACCAGTTCCTATGTAGTCCGCACCATCTTCCTGTGCTTTTTTCGCTTCGGATATTGTAGATGCTGAAACACCTAATATTTTATCTTTTCCAATTAATTTTCTTGTAACATCACAAGGCATGTCACTTTGACCGACATGAACTCCGTCAGCATCAATAGCCAACGCTACATCAATTCTATCATTAATTATTAATGGCACATTGTATTTTGTTGTAATTTTTTTAACTTTCAAAGCCAAATTATAAAAGTCTAAAGTTTCAGCAGTTTTTTCTCTGATTTGAACTATACTGACTCCGCCTTTTATGGATTCTTCAATTGTTTTTAAGAATTTTTCGATATCTTCACTTTTGTCAGTTACAAGGTAAAGGGATAAATCTATATTTTTCATAATATCATAATGTTTGATTCGTTAATTAGGCTTTCACTATTGGTTTTGTATAAATAGTCAATTAAGTAAGTTCTAAATGAACCGGTACCTTCATCTTTTTCATCCACTTTTGCTCTTGCTTTTTCACCAGCAATGTTCATTGCTAAAATTGCAATAAGACTTCCTTCTAATGGATTTGAACCACCAATACAACTTCCTACAACTGATGATAACATGCAACCGCTACCAGTTATCAACGGCATCATATCATCTCCATTGTCAATGGCTATTGTTGTTTTTCCATCAGTTAAAATATCGATAGGGCCACTGGCTAATATTACTGTATTTAATTTTGAAGCTAAAGTTGATATTAATTCTCCATTTGTTTTTAAGTTTTGTTTAGTTATAATGTCATCTACATTAACATCAACACCTTTTGCAGTGTTGCTCTCATCCAGAACTCCAGATAATTTTGCAATGGATTTGACCTCACTTATGTTTCCTCTGATTGCAGTAATGTTGTGGTTATCAATTAAATTCATGGTTATTTTGTTTCTAAGTTCGGTTACTCCTACGCCTACCGGATCTAATATAATTGGAGTGTTTGTTTCATCAGCTTTTTTACAACTAATTTCCATAGCTTTAATTTGGTTTTTACTTAATTTCCCGATATTTATTACTAATACATCAGCTATTGCTACAACTTCTTCAAGTTCTTCTGCATCTTCAGCCATGAATGGTGATCCACCTATTGCAAGAACAGCATTCGCACAGTCATTTATTGTCACTGAATTTGTAATGCAATGGGTCAATGCGTTTTTTTCTCTAATTTTAATTAAATTTTCTTCAATTTTATCTAAGATTTCAATTTTATTATTTGTCATTATTATTAATTATAAATTTTGTTTTATTTAAATTTTATTAACATTAGGTTAATTTATAGTAAACTATTTAAATAACAATTAACATAACTAATTTTGTTATACGATATTGAATTATGCCTCGGTGGCTCAGTCTGGTAGAGCGCGAGACTTGTAATCTCGTGGTCGCGGGTTCAATTCCCGTCCGGGGCTTTTAATTTTATATTGTAATCATGATTTTTCTATATTTGAGGTAAATTATAGAAATCTTTATATATTACTTTGTATATAGTTATAATTAGTATGTTATTCACATGCTTTTTAGTGTGTGGGTCCGTAGGGTAGCTTGGTCGATCCTTTGGGCTTTGGGAGCCTGAGACTCCGGTTCAAATCCGGGCGGACCCATTTACCCGCCTTAGCTCAATTTGGCAGAGCGTTGGACTGTAGATCCAAATGTTGCTGGTTCAAGTCCGGCAGGCGGGATTTATCAATTATTTATTTTGATTCATATCATAAATTTGGAAATATGGGTGATTTTCCAAAACATTTATATATGATTAGAAACATAATAATTGAATAGTGTATTGTTATACTGTTTAAGGTTCTATGCCCTGGTGGTGTAGGGGCTATCATGTGGGCCTGTCGAGCCCGCGACTCGGGTTCAAATCCCGGCCAGGGCGCTTCTAACTTAAATAGTGTTAACTTATCTTATAGGCCTGTAGCTCAGTCTGGCAGAGCGCTTGGCTTTTAACCAAGCGGCCGCGGGTTCAATTCCCGTCAGGCCTGTTTCTAATTTTATATTTTAACTTTTCTATTTGGAGGAAATTATTTTGAAAAGTGAATTTGATATTCAAAAGCATATGCTGGTACCAAAGCATGAAATCATGACTGATGAAGAAATTTCAAACGAATTTAGTAATTTGGATTATAGTTTTAAGAATCTTCCTAAAATTAAAGTTGATGATCCTGTTGCAGAATCTATTGGTGCAAAACCAGGTGATGTTTTAAGAATAACTCGTGAAAGTCAAACTGCTGGTGTTTTTGTTACTTATAGAATCGTTGAAGAATAATATGAATTTAGAATTAGTGAAGTTTATATATTAATTTCTGTGTTTTTTGTTTTTTTTTGGAAATTCATTATAATAAATTTGAACTTAGTTTGAGAGGAATTATCTTAAATGAGATAGTTAGGAGTAAATTAAGAATAATGATTAAATGATTTAGTTATTAGGTTTTTCCCTTTTTATTTATTTTTATTTAGTTAATTATTTTTATTGCGTTTATGTAATTGGAGGATGTTCATGACAGTGAATAATTGGAAATTAGTTGATGCATTTTTCGATAAATATGATTTAGTCGACCATCATATAAAATCCTACAATGATTTTGTAAATAATAGGATTCAGAATATTATTGATATTACTGACCCTATTTCTTTAGATGATGGTAAATACACTTTAAAAACTGGTAAAATACGCATTGAAAAACCATCTAATAAAGAAGCGGATGGTTCTAGAAGCATTATTGACCCAACTGAAGCTAGACTTAGGAATTTAAACTATTCTGCAGATATGTATCTTGAAATGGCATTAAATGAAGAAGGCGAAGACAATCCATTGGAGGAAGTATATATTGGTGAATTACCGGTTATGCTTAAATCTGACATTTGTCATCTTAATGGTCTAAGTGATGAAGAATTAATTGCAAAACACGAAGACCCTCAAGATTTAGGAGGATATTTCATTGTAAATGGTTCTGAAAGAGCTGTTGTTACTATGGAAGAGATTGCACCGAATAAGATTATTCTTGAACGTATAGGTGAAGTTGAAGAAAGGCATGCCAAAGCTGTCGTAACTTCAATCAAAAGTGGGTTCAGAGCTAGAATTACTTTAGAATATAAAAAACCACGTAAAAATAAAGCATTTTTAAGAATATCTTTCCCATATCTTCCTGGGGAAATTCCATTAGTCGTGTTATTAAGAGCTCTTGGTTTATCCACTGATCAGGAAATCATTACTGCTATTTCTGATGATAATAACTTCCAGATGATGATTGCGGATGATATTCAGGTTTCTGCAGAAGAATTGGATAAATTCATAGATCAAAATGTCATTAAAAATGGTGACAAGGATGAAGTAAAGCAGCATTTACAAGATGCTGCTATTAAGTACATTGGTAATAGGGTAGCTAAAAACATGCCTAAAGATTATCGTTATAAACGTGCTAAGGATGTTATTAACCGTTATTTATTACCTCACATGGGTATTGAAGAAGAAAGATGTTATGATAAAGCAATTTATCTTGCGGAAATGACTGAAATGTTATTGGAGGTTATTGAAGAAAAAAGAGAACCTCACGATAAGGACCACTACACTAACAAAAGACTTAGAGTATCCGGTGACTTAATGGAAGATTTATTTAGAGTTGCTTTTACTAATTTGACAAGAGACATGAGTTATCAGCTTGAAAGAAGTCTTTCTCGTGGTAAAGAGCTTTCAATTAAGCAGGCAGTGCGTAGCGATGTCTTAACTGAAAACATCAAGCATGCAATTGCTACCGGAAACTGGGTTGGTGGAAGAGCAGGTGTAAGTCAGCTTTTAGATAGAACAAGTTATATGGGAACTCTTTCTCACTTAAGACGTGTTGTATCTCCTTTAACTAGAAGTCAACCTCATTTTGAAGCAAGAGATTTGCATCCGACTCAATTTGGTAAAATATGTCCAAATGAAACCCCAGAGGGACCTAACTGTGGTTTGGTAAAGAATTTAGCTTTACTGTGTAATATTTCAGAAGGTTCTGATGAACAAGAGATTATTGATGTTATTGGACAGATGGATGTTGAATTGATTTAAGGAGGTGGAATGTTGTCTGAAGATTATAAAAAACCCGAAACTGATGAAAAAAAGGCGTTTTATTATTTTGGTTTTGAAAGATTAGCTCCTTTTAATGAAGTTGATGTAATTATTACCCAATTAAAAGAAAAATTGGGGGATGATGAAGAAGCACTGGAAAAAATTAATAAACATGTTGAATTCATTGAATCATATTTTGACAGTGATGAATTGAAAGCTGATGATAGTTTAAACGTTCCATTTAAAAAAGATAAACGTAGAGCTAAATGGGAATCATATAAGAAAGACTTCCCTGAAATAGATTTAACTGAGGAAGTAGACACTGAAGATTCAATTGAACCTGCAGAAGAAGAAACTGTTGAAGAAGCTATTGTAAGTGACGATGAGATAGAAACTGTTGGGGAACAGCCTAACGTATTTAATAAAAAACATCCTCAAACTAAAATCTATATTAATGGAGAACTTTTAGGTTATTGTGATGATCCAATTAATTTCACTCAGGAAATGAGGGAAAAAAGGAGAAATGGGGAAATATCTCATGAAATGAATATTACTTATTATGCTGATAATCAGGAGATATATATCTTCAATGATCCTGGAAGAGCAAGAAGGCCTCTAATCATAGTTAAAGATGGTGTTCCTCTGTTAAAAGAAGAGCATATAAATAAAATTGCTAACGGTAAATTAAACTGGGATAATTTAATTAATGATGGTCTTATTGAGTATTTGGATGCTGAAGAAGAAGAAAATGCATATATCGCAATGAATTTAGCTGATTTAAGTGAAGATCATACTCATTTAGAAATCGATCCGGCTACAATGTTAGGTATTTGCGCCGGTATTATTCCATTCTCTGATCACAATTCATCTCCAAGGAACACAATGGAAGCAGGTATGACAAAACAAGCTTTAGGATTATATGTGTCAAATTATGCATTACGTACTGATACTAGAGCTCACTTATTACATCATCCTCAAACTCCTATTGTTAAAACACGTATTATTGATTCAACCAATTATGATTTAAGACCGTCCGGTCAAAACTTTGTTGTTGCATTAATGTCTTATGAAGGATATAATATGGAAGATGCAATGGTTATCAACAAGGCGGCTTTAGAAAGAGGTCTTGCAAGATCTTCATTCTTCAGAGCATATGACACATCAGAAAAGAAATATGCTGGTGGTCAGGTAGATAAATTTGAAGTGCCTGATAAAAACATTAAAGGTTACAGATCTGAGGAAGCTTACAGAAACTTAGATAATGACGGTGTTGTAAATCCCGAATCCTACGTAAAATCTGGGGATGTATTGATTGGTAAAACTTCACCTCCAAGATTTTTAGAAGAAAACTTCGGCAGTGTTGCGGATAGAAGAAGAGAAACTTCTGTTACTGTAAGACATGGTGAAAAAGGTATTGTTGATGCAGTTCTTTTATCTGAAACTGTTGAAGGTTCTAAACTGGCTAAAATTAGAGTAAGGGATACAAGACAACCGGAATTTGGTGATAAATTCGCATCAAGACACGGTCAGAAAGGGGTTATTGGTTTAATATTATCTCCGGAAGATGTGCCGTTCACTGAATTTGGTGTTGTTCCAGATTTAATAGTTAATCCTCACGCGATTCCATCCAGGATGTCTATTGGACAAGTACTTGAGATGGTTGCAGGTAAAGCTGGATGTCTTGAAGGTGAAAGGGTTGATGCAACTCCGTTCAATCAAACTCTTGAAGATGAAATTCAGCAATTGCTTGTTGATAACGGATTTGAGTCTGCAGGATGTGAATCTTTATACAGCGGAGTAACTGGTGAAAGATTGGATGCGGAAATTTTTGTTGGTGTTGCATATTACCAAAAACTACACCATATGACCACTGATAAAGTTTATGCTCGTTCTAGAGGTCCTGTCCAAGTTTTAACACGTCAACCTACAGAAGGTAGAGCTCGTGAAGGTGGTTTAAGATTTGGAGAAATGGAAAGGGATTGTCTTATTGCACATGGTGCCGCATTAACTTTAAAAGAAAGATTGCTTGATGAATCTGACAAATATGAAGCTGTTGTCTGTGAAAACTGTGGTATGTTAGCTGTAGAGGATACAAGCAAACATAAAAAATACTGCCCGATCTGTGGAGATGTGGAAACATATCCTGTTGAGATTTCATACGCATTCAAATTATTATTAGATGAACTTAAAAGTTTATGTATTTTCCCTAAACTGGTTTTAGGAGACAAAGCATAATTAAATTTATTAAAGGAGCAAATACATGAAAGCATTTATTAAAAAAATTCAGAGAATTAATTTTGGTTTAATGTCTCCTGAAGATATTCGTAAGATGTCTGTTGTCACTGTCGAGTATCCCGATACTTATGGTGATGACGGTTTTCCTATTGATAAAGGTTTAATGGATCCTCATTTAGGTATTATTGATCCTAGTCTTGTTTGTAGGACTTGTGGGTCTAAAGGGGGAGTTTGTCAAGGACACTTTGGTAGTATTGAATTAGCTAGGCCAGTTATTCATGTTGGTTTTGGGGATGTTATTCATAAAATTTTACGTTCTACCTGTAATGAGTGTGGCCGTACTCTTTTAACTGATGAAGAGATTGAAGAGTATACTCAGAAAATCTTAGAACTCAAAGCTCAAAATGAGAGCATTAGCAGTATTCTCAAAGAGATTTATGATGCTGCTAAAAAGGATGGGGAAGAATGTCCTCATTGCGGTACTATCCAGGATAAAATTGTTTTAGATAAACCTGTTTCTATTGTTCAACGCATTGATCCACTTTTCGAATTTAAAAAAGTATTTTATGAAACTGCATCTTCTGATTCTATTACTATTGAAGAGATTGGGCCAATGGCTAGGGAAATTGTTGAAAACAAAGAAGAACTCTTCCAGAATAAATTGTTGATTAACAGTAATCTTTTAGAAAGGTTATGTGAAAGATTGCATGATGTTGATTACATTATTAATATTTTAGATTTGGAAGATGAAGATGGTTCTTATGAAGTGAATAATACTCGTCTGAATAATATTTTCAAAACAGCTATCAGTGATAATAATTTAACTGAGGATTATAAGTTAACTGCTTCTGAAGTTCGTGAAAGACTTGAAAGAATTTCTGATGAAGATTCTTTTGTTTTAGGTGTTAATCCTGAGGTTGCAAGACCTGAATGGTTAGTTTTAACTGTTCTTCCTGTTCCTCCGGTAACTGTAAGACCATCTATTATCCTGGATACTGGTGAGAGATCTGAGGATGATTTAACTCATAAACTTGTTGATATTTTACGTATTAATCAGCGTTTACTTGAGAATATGGAGGCAGGTGCTCCACAATTAATCGTTGAAGATTTATGGGAATTATTACAGTACCATGTAACCACTTACTTTGATAATGAAGCTAGCGGAGTTCCACCTGCAAGGCACAGATCAGGCAGGCCACTTAAAACATTAACCCAAAGGTTAAAAGGTAAAGAAGGAAGATTCAGATCCAATCTTTCCGGTAAAAGGGTTAATTTCTCTGCCCGTACTGTAATCTCACCGGATCCTAATATCAGTATTAATGAAGTTGGTGTTCCTGAAATGATTGCAAAAGAAGTAACTGTGCCTGTTCATGTAAACGAATGGAACATGGATGAAATGAGAACATACATTGAAAATGGTCCGGATGTACATCCTGGTGCAAACTATGTAATCAATGGAGATAGGAAAAGAAGGGTTACTGATGAAACTAAGGAGTACATTCTTGAAACATTAGAACCTGGTGTCATCATTGAAAGGCACTTAAAAGATGGGGATATGGTTTTATTCAATCGTCAGCCTTCTCTTCACAGAATGAGTATGATGGCGCATGAAGTAAGAGTTTTACCTTACAAAACTTTCAGATTAAACTTATGCGTATGTCCTCCATACAATGCGGATTTCGATGGGGACGAAATGAACATGCATGTATTCCAAACTGATGAGTCCCGTGCTGAAGCAAAATCATTAATGCGTGTACAAGAACATATTTTGTCTCCAAGGTTTGGAGGACCAATTATTGGAGCTATTCACGACCATATTTCCGGTGCATATCTTTTAACTCGTGATGGGGTTGAATTCAGTGAAGAGCAAGCTTTACAAATTATCAGAAAGTCTCACCTTAAAATTCCTGAGTTCAAATCAAATCAGTGGATTTTAAAATATGATTCTAATGGAAATGAAGATTCATTCATCTACAAAGAAAAAGGTGAAAAATGGACTGGTAAAGAATTGTTCTCTTTATTATTGCCTAACGATTTAAACTTATCTTACAGTGCTGAAATTTCCAAATGTCCTGTTGTTTACCCTCCTGAAGATGCGGAAGTTGTCATTAAAAACGGTATTCTCATACAAGGAGTAATAGATGAAAGTGCATACGGATCATTCTCAGGTAAAATATTAGATAAAATTGTTAAAGAATATGGTCCTGGAAGAGCTAAAGAATTCTTAGATAGATCCACTGACCTTGCTATCTGTGGAATCATGAAAACTGGAATTACCACTTCCTTAAACGATGAAGAAATTCCTGAAGAAGCTCAAGACCGTATTAATGAGCATTTACAAAATAAGATGGATGAAGTAGATAAGCTTGTTGAGGCTTATGAAGAAGGTTACCTTGAAGCTCTGCCTGGTAGAAGTCTTGAAGAAACATTAGAGATGAAAATCATGCAAGTTCTTGGGGAAGCTAGGGATATGTCTGGTCAGATCGCAGAACATTATCTTAACATGGGTAAACAATATCCTGATGATCCTTATGACCATGTAATGGCTGTTGAAAATCACTCTGTTGTAATGGCACGTACTGGTGCAAGAGCATCAATGCTGAACCTTACTCAGATTACTGCTTGTGTAGGACAACAAGCAGTTAGGGGTGGACGTATTGAAAGAGGATACATTAACAGAACTTTACCTCACTTCAAAAAAGGTGAGTTAGGGGCAAAGGCAAAAGGATTTGTTCACTCAAGTTATAAATCCGGACTTGATCCAATCGAATTCTTCTTCCATGCAATGGGTGGAAGAGAAGGTCTTGTAGATACAGCAATCCGTACCGCTCAGTCTGGTTACATGCAAAGAAGGCTTGTTAATGCACTACAGGATTTACAAGTTAAGTCTACTGGACTTGTTACTGATAACCAAGGAAATGTTATTCAGACCATGTTCGGTGAAGATGGTGTGGATCCGGCGAAATCTGACTTTGGTAAGCCGGCAAACTTGGATAAACTTATTGATGAAATTAGGATGGAAGGTAAATAGGTGTAACTATGGATGAAATTATAACTAAAATTAGGGGCATGATTACTGAGATCAACGAAACTGAAAATCTTGGTATTGATTTTGCAGATAGTTATATCAAAGATTTAGCTGAACATTATATCAGTAAAAATTTAACTGATGATGAATTACGCAAACTCATAATTAAACTTAAACAGGCCTATGACCGAGCTCATGTTGAAGCTGGAGAGGCTGTTGGAACAGTAGCTGCACAATCTGTAGGTGAACCGGGTACTCAGATGACTATGCGTACTTTTCACTATGCAGGGGTAACTGAGTTAAACGTAACATTAGGTCTTCCAAGGCTTATTGAAATTGTAGATGCTAGAGAAAAAATCAAAACTCCAACTATGGATATTTATTTCACTGAAGATAAACGGGATGATGAAGAATTTGTTAGAACTTTAGCTAATAAAATTGGTAAAAGCACTATTAACGATATTCTTTCAGATTTCAATTTAAATTATGGAACCATGGAAGTTGAAGCTGTTTTGGATAATAAGAAAATTGAAGAAAAAAGACTCAACAGGGAAGAGATTGATGCAAAAATCTTAAAAACATTTAAAAAAGCTACAATTAATGGGGATAATATTGTTTTATCCAGCAACAAGACAGATTCTGATTTCATTATTAGAGAACTTCGTCTTTTAGCAGATAAATTCCGTGATTTGCAAATTAGTGGTATTAAAAATATTGGAAGAGTCATTATTCGTCGTGATGAAGAATGGATTATTCACACTGAAGGATCCAATCTTAAAGAAGTTCTCACTATGGATGGTATTGACCAAGTAAGAACTACCACTAACAATATTCATGAAATTGGTCAAATTTTGGGTATTGAAGCAGCTCGCAGGTCAATTATTAACGAAGCTCAAAAAACCCTTTCAGAACAAGGTCTTAGTGTTGATGTAAGACACATTATGCTGGTTGCAGATATTATGACTTCCGAAGGTGTTGTTAAATCTATTGGAAGACATGGTATTAGTGGTGAAAAATCAAGTGTTTTGGCTCGTGCAGCTTTTGAAGAAACTGGTAAACATTTACTACATGCAAGTATTCGTGGTGAAGTGGATGATTTAACAGGTATCATCGAAAATATTATTATTGGACAACCAATACCTCTTGGTACCGGTTCTGTCGGTGTCAAAATGGATTATAAAAAAGAATAGGAGGCTAGATGATGGACGTAGATAGAGGAATCAGAGTAGCTGTCGATACTGGTGATGTAACTTTAGGCTCTGAAAAATCAATTCAATCTTTAAAATTAGGAAAAGGTCAACTCGTTGTTGTTGCTGCTAACGCTCCTAAAGAACTTATTGAAGATGTTGAATATTATGCAAATCTTTCCGAAATTCCATTTGTTGTATATGATGGAACTAGTGTAGATTTAGGGTCTGTTTGTGGTAAACCTTTCACAGTTGCTACATTAATCGTTAACGATCCAGGAGATTCTACAATATTAGATGATTTGAGGTAGATTTAAGTGTCTATTAAACTTAGTGCAAATGAAATTAGATTCATAGCTCTTTTCGAAAGTATGACTGGAGCAATGGTTAAAGATTGCATTATCGATGATGAACATGGAAAAGTCACTTTCATTGTTAAGAAAGGTGATATGGGGCTTGCTATTGGTAAAGGTGGAAGTTCTGTTTCTAAAGTTCAAAGAGCAGTAGATAAAAGTGTTGAAATCATTGAATTAGATGATGATCCAATAATTTTTATCAAAAATGTTTTATCCCCTGCAAAGTTACAGTCTGTTAAAATAAGTCAAAAACAGTCAGGTGAAAAAATAGCTATTGTCACAGCAGACAATACCAACAAACGTATTGCTATCGGTAAAAATGGAATTAATATTGAAAGAGCTAAATTATTAGCTAATAGACAACATAATATTGATAATATTATTTTAAAATAGCTTCCGAGCTATTTTATTTTAATTTATTTCATTTTAAAAATTACTTTTTTTATTAATATATTAAATACATACCTTTATAAAGGTTAAAATATATAAATTATCATAAGATATCTGTACTGGTTATAACTTGACTACGTGTGCTTTGTGTCAAGGTTTTTAATATTATTTCAAGATATCTTCTTTTAGATAAACTTGTTTATCTATTGATTATTATTTACTGATTTATATCTTAGAATTTAGATTGTACTATAAGATTGTAGTATAAATCGCAGCGGTGGATTCTTAGATATGTTTTTTAATATAAAAAATTCGAGGAAAAATTATGCCAGGACTTTTTGCTGCAAAAAAACTTAAAAAAAATAGACAAAATTTTAAGTGGAAAGATGTAGATTACAAAAGAAGAGCTTTAAGATTAGATGTTAAAGCAGATCCTCTTGAAGGAGCTCCTCAGGCTAGAGGTATTGTAATCGAAAAGGTAGGGATAGAAGCAAAACAACCTAACTCTGCTATTCGTAAATGTGTACGTGTTCAATTGATTAAAAACGGTAAACAATTAACTGCTTTCGCACCAGGTGACGGAGCTATTGGATTTATTGATGAACACGATGAAGTGATGATTGAAGGAATTGGTGGACCGTCTGGAAGATCCATGGGGGATATTCCTGGGGTTCGTTGGAAAGTTTCCAAAGTTAATAACGTAGCTTTATCAGAAATGGTAAGTGGAAAAATAGAAAAACCTGTAAGATAAGGTGGTCATATTTATGAGTAAATTATTCGATAAATGGGATCTCAATGAAGTAAAAGTTGAGGACTTAGGTTTGGTAAAATATATCTGCTTAGATGAAACTTTAGTTCCACATACTTCTGGTAGACATGTAAAAAGACAATTTGCAAAATCTAAAGTATCAATTGTTGAAAGATTAATGAACAAAATCATGAGAACCCATCTCAACTCTGGTAAGAAAAATAAAGCTTACAACATTGTTAAAGAATCTTTAGAAATTATTAATAAAAGAACTAAACAGAATCCTGTTCAAATTTTAGTTAAAGCAGTTGAAAATACTGCACCTCGTGAAGAGACTACCCGTATTAAATACGGTGGTATTGGATACCAAGTTGCTGTAGATATCTCTCCACAAAGAAGAGTTGACCTTTCATTAGGTTTCTTAACTAGAGGTACTTTACAATCTTCATTCAAAAACAGGAAATCTGTTGCTGAATGTTTAGCTGATGAATTAATTCTTGCATCTGAAGAAGATTCAAGAAGCTTCGCTTTAAGAAAAGCTGAAGAGAAAGAAAGAGTTGCTAAAGCAGCACACTAATTATAATGTTTAGGTGGTTATTTTGAGTAGAAGAGACAAAATGATTGCGAAAATCAAAGAATTAATGTATAAACCTGATCAAATCAGAAACATTGGTATCTGCGCTCACATTGATCATGGTAAAACCACTTTATCTGATAACTTGCTTGCAGGTGCAGGAATGATTTCCGAGGAACTTGCCGGTGATCAAAGATTCTTAGATTTTGATGAACAGGAACAAGCACGTGGTATTACTATTGATGCAGCTAACGTATCCATGGTACACGATTACAAAGATGATGAATATTTAATCAACTTAATTGATACACCTGGTCACGTTGACTTTGGTGGGGATGTTACCCGTGCTATGAGGGCTGTAGATGGAGCAGTAGTTGTAGTTTGTGCTGTAGAAGGTATTATGCCTCAAACTGAAACTGTATTCAGACAAGCATTAAAAGAAAACGTAAAACCAGTTTTATTCATTAACAAAGTTGACAGATTAATCAACGAGTTAAAATTAGAACCTGAAGAGTTACAAAAAAGGTTCATCAATATCTACATGGAAGCTAATAAATTAATCAAAAACATGGCTCCTGAAGATAAAAAAGATGATTGGTCATTAGATTTCACTGATGGTAGTGTAGCATTTGGTTCTGCATATCACAACTGGGCTATTAACGTACCAACTATGCAAGAAACTGGAGTTAACTTTAATGATATTATCCAATATTGTAATGAGGATAAGCAAAAAGAGTTAGCACAAAAAGTACCTTTATCTGATGTGTTGTTAGGTATGGTAGTTGAACACTTGCCTTCCCCTAAAGAAGCACAAGTTTACAGAGTACCTAACATATGGGATGGAGACATTGAATCTCCTGCTGGAGAATGTATGGTCACCACTTCCCCTGATGGACCTTTAGCAGTAATGGTTACCAATGTATCTGTTGATAAACACGCTGGTGAAATTGCAACTGGTAGGGTTTACGGAGGCGCTATTGAAAAAGGTACTGAAGTATATCTCGTTGGTTCTCATGGTAAATCCAGAGTTCAACAAGTAGGTGTCTACTTTGGACCTGAAAGAGTTAACACTGATAAAGTTCCTGCAGGTAACATTGTATATGTTGCTGGTGCAAAAGGTGCTATTGCTGGTGAAACTTTATGTGATCCCGAACATAAAATTGTTGAATTTGAAGGATTGGAACACATATCCGAACCTGTAGTTACTGTTGCTGTGGAAGCTAAGAATACTAAGGATTTACCAAAATTAATTGAAGTATTAAGACAAGTAGGTAAAGAAGACCCTACCGTTAAAATAGATATTAACGAAGAAACAGGTGAACACTTAGTATCAGGTATGGGAGAACTTCACTTGGAAGTTATCGGTTACAGAATTGGAGAAAAAGGTGTGGATATTACTACTTCTGAACCTATTGTTGTATACAGAGAAACTGTAAGACAGTTATCTCCACAAGTTGAAGGTAAATCTCCTAACAAACACAACAGATTCTACATCACTGTTGAACCTATTGAACCTGAACTTTATACTGCTATTCAGGATGGTGACATTAAAGAGGGTAAAGTTAAAGGTAAAGAAGGAGCTAATGACTTCATGGAACACGGTTTGGAAAAAGAAGAGGCTAGAAGAGTATGGGCTGTTCATAACAGAAGTATCTTCCTTAACATGACTCGTGGTATCCAATACTTAGATGAAGTTAAAGAACTCTTGATTGAAGGATTTGAATCTGCATTGGAAAATGGTCCTTTAGGTAATGAAATTGCTATGGGATTAAAATTCAAACTCCATGATGCAAAACTTCACGAAGATGCAGTTCACAGAGGACCTGCTCAAGTATTGCCTGCTATCAGAAATGCAATCTTAGGTTCTATGATGCTTGCTGAACCAGCATTACTCGAACCAATGCAAAAAGTAGTTATTGACACTCCTAATGATTACATGGGTTCATGTACTCGTGAAATCCAAAATAGAAGAGGTCAAATTGTAAACATGGGTCAGGAAACTGGAGATATGGCAAGAATTGAATCTAAAGTTCCTGTAGCTGAAATGTTTGGTTTCGCTGGTGATATCAGATCCGCTGCTGAAGGAAGATGTTTATGGTCTACTGAAATTGCCGGATTTGAACCACTTCCACGTGAGATGCAAAATCAGATCGTAAAAGAAATCAGACAAAGAAAAGGATTATCTGCAGAACCATTCCCTGCAAGCCACTACTTAGGAGATTTATAAAATTAAAATTTTTTAATTTTTATATTTTTTTATTAAAATTTATAAAAAAACATTAGCTATTTATATGTTAAAGTATAAAAGTAACATTTAAGCTATCATTTAAGCTTATAGATATTGTTTGTTAATATTACAAAGAGGTTATTATAATGGCAAAAGAAAAAGAACATCTTAACTTAGCATTTATTGGACACGTTGACCACGGAAAATCCACTTTAGTTGGACATTTATTATTGAAAGCTGGTGCAATCGCAGAACAACAATTAGATGACGGTGAAAACAAATTCAGATTTGTTATGGACAAATTAGGAGAAGAAAGGGAAAGAGGAGTAACTATTGATTTAGCTCACCAAAAATTCTCCACCAAAAAATACGACTATACTGTTGTAGATTGTCCTGGACACAGAGACTTCGTTAAAAACATGATTACCGGTGCTTCCCAAGCAGACGCTGGTGTTTTAGTAGTTGCAGCTGACGACGGTGTAATGCCTCAAACTAAAGAACACGTTTTCTTATCCAGAACTTTAGGTATTGGTCAATTAATCGTTGCAATCAACAAAATCGATGTTGTTGACTACTCTGAAGACAAATACAATGAATTAAAAGAAGAAGTTGCTAACTTAATCAAAACCGTAGGATTCAACCCAGCAGACGTACCTTTCATCCCATTATCTGCATTTGAAGGGGACAACATTAAAGAAGCAAGTGAAAACACTCCTTGGTATAAAGGCGACTCTTTAATGGATGCTTTAGACAAATTAACTCCACCTGAAAAACCTACCGACTTACCTTTAAGAATTCCTATTCAAGACGTTTACTCCATTACTGGTGTAGGAACTGTACCTGTGGGAAGAGTTGAAACCGGTATCATGAAAAAAGGTGAAAATGTTATTTTTGAACCTGCTGGAGCTTCTGGAGAAGTTAAATCTATTGAAATGCACCACGAAGTATTTGATGTAGCTGAACCTGGTGACAACATCGGATTCAACGTAAGAGGTGTAGGTAAAAACGATATCAGAAGAGGAGACGTAGCTGGACACACTGACAATGCTCCTACTGTTGCTAAAGAATTCGATGCACAAGTTGTTGTTTTACAACACCCTGGTGTAATCACCGTTGGATACACTCCTGTATTCCACTGCCACACTTCTCAAGTAGCATGTACTTTCTTGGAATTATCTAAAAAATTAAACCCTGCTACTGGTGCTGTTGATGAAGAAAATCCTGATTTCTTAAAAACTGGTAATGCGGCAATTGTTAAAATTAAACCTACCAAACCAATGTGTCTCGAAAACGCAAAAGAAATCCCTCAAATGGGTAGATTTGCTATCAGAGATATGGGTCAAACTGTTGCAGCTGGTTTATGTCTTAATGTTACCCCAGCGAAATAAGTTTGTAAACAATAATTAGAAAGTAATCATTTACTTTCTTTTTGTTTTTTTGGAGGATAATAAATGAATCAAGCAAGAATTAAGCTTACAGGAACAGATCCGGAAAAATTAGCATATGTTTGCGATCAACTCAAAAAAATTGCTGAAAGAACTGGTGTCGACTTATCTGGTCCTATTCCATTACCTACTAAAAAATTAGTAGTGCCTACAAGAAAATCTCCAGATGGAGAAGGTAAAGCTTCTTGGGAAAAATGGGAACTCAGGATCCATAAACGTTTAATCGGTATTGGAGCTGATGAACGTGCTATGAGACAAGTCATGAAAATTAATGTTCCTGATAATGTAAGTATCGAAATTGAACTTAAAGGATAGATATTTAGATTTTTTCTAAATATTCCTTTGATATGCCGAGATAGTCTAGTCTGGTAAGGCGCAGGACTTGAAATCCTGTGGAGTCTCTCCGCCTGGGTTCAAATCCCAGTCTCGGCGTTTATTTTATATCTATTTTTAAAAAAAGTTTTTTAATTCAACATCTAATTCATCTAAATTGGATACAATATTTTTTTTATTTATTTCTTTTATCTGTGGTCTTCGAATCATAACCACTGCAATGTTTTTCGCATTGGCTGCTTCTATTTTATCAATAACTCCTCCTATTTCACCACTTTCTTTAGTAATTATTACACTGGCATTGTATTTTTCAATCAGTTCGATATTTTCTTTTGTGCTTGCAGCACCGGTCATTGGAATAATATGGTTGGGGTTTATATTTAGTTCATTACATTTTTCAACAGATTTTTCCACTTTCAAAATTCTTGGATAAAACCTGTCTGTTGGGATATTTTTTAGGATGTCTTCCATGGTGTTAGCACCTGCAAAATGCAGTACATTTCCTTTACTGAATTCACTAGCTATTAATTTTCCCGCTTCAATGAATGAATTTACATAATACACATTTGATGTGTCAATGTTTTCAAGGTTGGTGATAGGTCTTTCAAAGCGTAAATATGGTATTTTCAATTCATTTTCAATGCTTGCGCTAGTCTGTGTTATGTGCTCTGCAAAAGGGTGGGTTGCATCAATTAAAATATCATAATTTTTACTTATTATCATATCAATTATTTCTTCTTTTGGAAGCGGTCGGGCTATTGTATCATCGCTTCCGCCTTCCTTTGCAAGTTTAGCGCCATATTCTGTTGTTGTGGTTGTTAGAATATATGCATCATAATTCTTTTTTATAAATTTGATAATATTTATTGAGTCTTTTGTACCGCCTAATAGGAAAATCTTCATTTTATCACTTTATTCATTATTTTCTGAGCAGCTATTATTGTTGATGCAACAATAATTATGATTGTCCATTCTGCAATGCCGATTGCAGTTGTTCTAAATATTATTTGTAGCTGCGGTATGTATATTATTAGCAATTGGAGCATGAATGACAATGCAAGTCCAATATATAAATATTTGCTTGATTTAGTCGAGTTTGATCTTCCGTTAAATGCATTAAATAATTGGTAAACTACAAATAATGTAAATGCAACACTCATTGCTTTTTCAGTTGGTGCACCACTATATATCTCCCAGCTAAATACTAGAATTGTTCCGGTAGCCATCACTAATCCTAATAGAAATATTTCAGTTAATGTTTTTTTGGTTAAGATGTCTCCGGTTTCAGGAGGTCTTGCCATTGTATCTTTTTCAGCACCTTCCATACCTAATGTTTGTGCCGGCGGGCCGTCCATAACTATATTCAACCACAATAATTGTGCAGGATTGAATGGCAGAGGTAAATTGAGTAGGCTTGTTCCGACTATTGTTAGAATAGCACCCACATTTGTTGATACTTGGAATTTGACGAATCTTTTAATGTTGTCGTAAATTTTACGCCCTTCTTTTATTGCTTTTACAATTGTTGAAAAATCATTGTCCTGTAAAATCATGTCCGATGACTCTTTAGAAACATCAGTACCATCGCCCATTGCAATACCTATTGATGCTTTTTTAAGAGCAGGTGCATCGTTAATTCCGTCTCCTGTCATTGCAACTATGTTTCCTAAATCTTTTAAAGCTTCAACTATTCTCATTTTTTGAGCAGGTTTTACCCTTGCATAAACCTGAATATCATCTGCAATGGCCAGATATTCCTCATCACTGATTTTTTCTAATTCTTTGCCTGTAATTACACGGCCGTCAGTTAATATTCCAAGCTGCTTTGCTATTGCACTTGCCGTTTTTTCATGGTCTCCGGTAATCATTCTTACTTTAATTCCAGCATTAATGCATTCCTTCACTGCTTTTTTGGCATTTTTCTTTGGGGGATCAATTAATCCAAGCAGTCCTGTAAAAATGAGATTTTCTTCAGGTCGTTCATCATCATTGATTTTGTATGCAAATCCGATTACTCTTAATGCTTCATCACTCATTTCATCAATTCTTTTAACTACAGTTTCCTTTATTTCTTCATCAAGTATTTCTATACTTCCGTTGTTATCTATATATTTGCAGTTATTTAGAATTATTTCTGGTGCACCTTTTGATAAAACAATTTTATTTTCACTGTCTAACCTATGTATTGTGGTCATCATTTTACGGTTGCTGTCAAGAGGGATTTCATCAATGCGCTCAAGGGAAGTTTCATAATTTTGTGCAAATCTTAAAATAGCTCCGTCAGTCTGATTTCCGATAAGGGCATTATCTTTAATTATCGCATTGTTGCATAATTTTGAAATTAACAATAATTTGTCTTTGTTTAATAAATAACTCTCAACAACACTCATTTTATTATCAGTTAATGTTCCTGTCTTGTCACTGCAGATGATGGTACATGAACCTAATGTTTCAACAGATAATAATCTTTTAACAAGAGCATCTGATGATGCCATCTCAGACATTCCAAGTGCAAGTGTTAATGTTAAAACTGCAGGAAGACCTTCAGGAATTGCTGCAACTGCTAGTGAAACAGCAGTCATAAACGTTTCCACAATACCTGCTCCCTGGATTAATTCTAAAATAAAAATAACTGTACAAACCAAAATCGCAATTGCTGATAAGATTTTTCCAAGTTTTCCAACTTTCACTGCAAGCGGTGTCTTCTCATCTTCTTCATGAACAATTTCTGCGATTTTCCCGATTTCCGTATCCATTCCGATATCTGTAACAATTCCAAGCCCATGGCCTGAAATAATATTGGAATCCATAAAAACAGCATCTTTTTCTTCTTTTATAACCGCTTCAGATTCTCCTGTTAGGAATGATTCATCACAGTTTATATCATTGCTTTCAATTAGTATTAAATCGGCAGGTGATTTATTTCCTTCTTCAAGAATTACAATATCACCAATGGTCAAGAATCTAGCATCAACTTCAAGGACTTCATTATTCCTTTTAACAATGGCTTTTTTGACCATTAAATCTTTAAGGCTATTGACTGCTCTTATTGACCGATATTCCTGAATGAATCCGATTATTACATTTAAAAGCACTGCAAGTAAAATCACTCCTGCATCTATTGTATCACCAATTGCAAAAGATGCAATGGCTGCAATAATTAAAAGAGCTATTAAAATATCTGCAAACTGGGATAAAAATAATATTATTGGTGGTGTTGGTTTTTTTTCATCAAGCTCGTTTAAACCGTATCTTTCATGCCTTTTAAGAACTTCACTTTCGCTTAATCCATCAGGTGTTGTATTATATTTTTTTAGAAGTTTTTCCATTAAATTACCTCAATATATAAAAACTAGCTTTCTTATAGTTTTTTAGTTTCATTTTAACTCTGCCAGTATTTAAATCTTCATTTGTCAAAGGTTTTATTATTAACTGGGAGTTTATCTTTTCAGCAAGATTAATTAGATGAGGCTGAAGTTCACTTGGCGGTCTGATTGAGTAGATAATATCAACATCTTTGTATAATTCAAGATTGGGATTTGTAACGTCGTCTTTTATCACTGTTGAATCTTTTGGGTGAATATCTGTTTTAAGAACGGTTATGTTCTTCTTTTCGGATAATATTTCTGATATTTTGTCGAATTTTCCAACACCAATCTCTGCAATTTTAACCGGATCATCTCCGGCTTCGCTTAAAATGTAATCTCCAAAATCTTGCCACATATTTAATCCTCATTTAATATTTAATATACCAAACTATTAAATATCTTGGTTTTTATAGTTAATGTTGTTATGATTATACGAAAATTCAATCCAAATGATTTAAAAAGAGTTTTTGAAATAGAAAACATGTCTTTTGACCAGTCTTACGGAATAAAAATGTTTCAGCAGTTATATGAAATGGGTATTGGATTTTTAGTTGCAGAACATGAAGGTCATGTGATTGGTTATGTGATGTTTTGGATTAAATACGAATTTAATGGACATATCATATCAATAGCTGTTGATGAAAATTACAGGCGTTTAGGTGCTGGAACTAAACTTTTAGTTAAAGCTATTTCTATTTTGTCCATGCTTAATATTGATAATATTTACTTGGAAGTAAATGAACATAATGATGGAGCTATTGAATTTTATAGGAGATTTAATTTTCAGATAGATAGAACTGTTCCGAATTATTATGCAAGTGGTGATGGTGCAGTTATTATGTATCTGCCGTTAAGGAAGGGTCATATTTCCAGCAATTAATTGTTGATAGTTGGTAATTGCATCTGCAGGAATCATTCCGGTTGCATATAATGCGGCAATTAATACGATATAGAATGCAAATATTGCAAGTTGTATGATTCCATGTTTTCTAACAGTCGCTTCTTTTCTTGTAACTAAATAAACTGCAATGATCAATCCTAAAAGACCGCCTAAAATTGAAAAGATATATCCCAGTATTATAATCCATTTAATCCATCCGCCGCTGTTTTTTTGAATAGGTGTTCCAGCAACTTCTTTGTTTATTACTATTGGGGTTATATTCCTTTGCTCTTCATTCGGATGATTCTTAAAAACGAGTGGCGCACCACATTTAACACAGAAATCTGCTTCATTCGGATTTTCATGTCCGCATAAAGGACATAAATTCTTTGTGGCGTCTATTTTTGCAAATTCCCACCCACATTTTATACAAAAACCATATTGATCATCACTTGTCGAACCACATTGCGGGCATCTTCTAAAAACCATACTATCACTTAATTTAATAATTAACTAATTAATATATTATAAAGTTTTTCAATTATTACCATAATTATATTAAACTCGCATTAGATATTTTAATTAAATGATTGAAAAAATAGAGATTACGCAAAGATTTAATTTCAAACGTCTTAATCGCCATTATGAATGTTTCACAATTGATTTTTCAAATAATTCGGCATACTATAAAATCTCTGAGAGGGGCAGCGGTGATAAGTTTTTAAGTGAAAGTGATCTTTGTGACGATTCCTGGATTGAAATCTTGAGCGGGCTGCGTCGTAACATGACAAGTGAAATCTGCCATTTCAATCTTAAACAAGCTGATAAATTCTTGAATGATTTTAATAAGCTAAATCTTTTTAAAGATTTCAGGTCTGAAAATTTTTCTTATTTTGAAAAAATAGAGTTGATTTATTCATGCAATATTATTATCTATTCAACTGATAACTATGAGGAATATGCTTTTAAGAATAACTTTCCGATAAATTGGATTAAGTTTGGTGAAATCTTAAAAGAACTATTAAATTTTGATGTCCTCCATCTTGATTATCAAAAACAGATGGTCACCCCATTATTCTATGACGTATGTTTGGATGGTGTTTATTATGATGGGGAGCTATTGAAACTTAAAGCTATTGAATTTGGACATTACAGGACTTATCCCTATGATATTCCAAAACCAAGATTAATCATCGATTTTAATAAAAAGAGGATTGACGGTTATATTGATAAAAATTTGTCTTCTGGCGATGAGAATGCAATTTTAAGTTTACTTGAAAAGTATCATGTTTATAACTGGATTTTTGATGAATATCACAACAAATCTAATACTCGGGATCCTGATGATTTGGAAGGATATGACTGGTATCTGGAAATGGTTTTTGAAGAGGGGATTATTTGGCATTTGTTTGGATATAATGACTATCCGGATACATATGTCTGTTTAGCTCGTGAGGTTGAAAAACTCACTGGTATGGATCTTTTGGAAATAAACACAATTTCAGGAGAGGATTTGGTTTTGTTTGACAAATTCTCTAAGATGCTGCTTATGTGAAGCCAAATACTCATCTAAAAGACTGAATATTTCCTCTTTTGAATTCATTTTAAACAATTTTGGTTTGATATCTGCAGTGTTATACATTCCTTTCATGTAGTATGCAGTCTGTGTTCTCATTCTGGAAATTGCTAATTTTTCCGCTTGAGTTTTCTCAATTATATCAGCATGCCTTTTGGCCATATTTATTTTTTCTTCAACTGAAATTTTTTCAGGTTCCATGCCATAATCTATGTAGTCAATGCATTGTTTTACAAGCCAGGGATTTCCAAGCGTTGCTCTGCCGATCATTATTGCATCACAGCCAGTTTCATCAAGCATTCTTTTAGCATCATAACATGATTTAATATCTCCGTTTCCGATAACTGGTATGGATACATGGTTTTTAACATCCTTGATTATTGACCAGTCTGCAGGAATGTCGTACCTTTGATGTCTTGTACGGGGATGGACAGTAATTGCTGAAGCCCCCGCCTCTTCGATTATTTGCGCCATTTCAACTGCATTAATGCTACTTTTATCCCACCCGCTCCTAATTTTAACAGTGACCGGTATTGGAACACTATCAACAACGGTTTCCACAATGCTTCTTGCTTTTTCAGGATTCTTTAAAAGCGCACTTCCAGCTTTTGATTTAATGGCTACTTTTTTAACGGGACATCCCATATTAATGTCGATAATGTCAGGTTTCATATTTTCATAGATGTATTTGGAAGCAATTTTAAAAGAGTCAGTGCCGCAACCGAAAATCTGCTGTGAGATAGGCCTTTCTTCGTCTTTCATAAATAGCATTTCTTGTGTTTTAAAATTGTTATACATTATAGCTTTATCTGAAACCATTTCTGTTTCAATCAAACCGCAACCCATGGATTTGATTATGCTTCTGAATGCATAGTCACATATCCCTGCCATGGGTGCTAAGACTATCTGATTTGATATTTTGACATTACCAATTTTCCATTTCATTACATTTTTATTTCTTTTAATTATTTTTATGTTTTTTGCCGCTTTCAAAAAATAGTATAAAATGGCTATTTTTTAATTAATTATTTATATATAAAAAAAGAAAATTAATACTATTATATTAATTTAATTTTTATAGGGATAACATGGCTGAAGTATCATCAAAAGAGTTATATGAATTTAAAAAAACTTTAAAAGAACTATCTGGAAAAAGAGGTAGAGGTACAGAGCTTGTTTCCGTTTACATTCCACATGATAAGCAATTAAGTGATGTTGGTAAGCACATGAGAGATGAACTCGGACAAAGTGCTAACATTAAGAGTAAACAAACAAGAAAAAATGTACAATCCGCAATCGAAGTAATTTTACAAAGTATACGCTTATATAAACAACCTCCAGAAAATGGTCTGGTTTTGTTTGTGGGCATGATTCCTAAAGGAGGTCCGGGCACTGAAAAAATGGAAAAATATATTTTAGAACCTCCTGAACCAATCACTACTTACTGGTATAAATGCAATAATGAATTTTTCATTGAACCTTTGGAAGAAATCATTGAAGAGAGAGACACCTATGGTCTTGCAGTAGTTGACAGAAAAGAAGCTACTGTCGCTACTTTAAAGGGTAAAAAGGTCAATATTCTAACTCACCTGACAAGTGGTGTTCCAGGTAAGCACAAAGCAGGAGGGCAATCACAAAGAAGGTTTGACCGTGTAATTGACCTTGCGGCTCACGAGTTCAAAAAACGTATTGGGGAACATATGAATGATGACTTCTTGGAGCTTAAAGATGATTTGAAAGGAATCATCGTTGGCGGACCAGGTTTCACCAAAGAGGAATTTATCCAGGGGGACTATCTTCAATATGAGCTTAAGGATAAAATAATAGCAACTGTTGATACATCATACACTGGAGAACCGGGTATTCGTGAAGTCATTGATAAATCTGCAGATATTTTGGATAATTTGGATGTTATGCATGAGAAAAAACAGGTTCAAAGATTCCTGAAAGAATTAACTAAAGATAAAGGTTTATGTTCTTATGGTGAAAATCAGGTTAGAAATAATTTGATTATGGGTGCTGTTGACACTCTGCTGTTATCAGAAGATTTGTCAAGTATGCGTAAAACATTTGAATGTACCAATTGCGGAACTCAAATTGAAGTCACTGTTAAAACTCAGGCTGAAGCGGATAAATTCAATGAAAGATGTCCTAATTGTAACGATACTTTTAAAGAAGTGGCTTCAAAAGATTTGACTGATGAATTTGTTGAAAAAGCAGAAGAGATGAATACAAATGTTGAATTCATTTCCACTGAAACTGAAGAGGGCATGCAGCTTTTCAGAGCATTCGGTGGTATTGCTGCTATTTTAAGGTATTATGTAGAATATTAGTTATAGTATTTTGGAGATTTGTCCAAATTTTCTATAATGTTATTTCTCTTTTTTTCTTTTTTCATTGTATAAAAATCATTTAATCCTTCCTCTTGTCTGATTTTATTTATTAATTTGAAAAATAAATGTTTGTCGACTTTGTTTTCTTTATTGATTTCAGCATATAGTGAATGCATTGTTCTGTTTTTTGTAAGATAGCTATTTTTCAAATCATTATATTGGGATTTAGTTAATTTTTCCACACTCATTTTTTAACCTTATGATTTTGTCTACTAAAATTAAATTTTTAATATATTTCGTAGATTAATTTGTAAGTTATAGTATTTAAAGAGTTATGCTTTTCTGATTTATATGTGTTTTTGTTTAATATTTATCCGATATGTTTTTATTTGTTCGGAATTTTTAGATGCATTTTATTGAAATTGGCAGTTTGATTTTTTTCACACTTCGGAATTTCTTGGTTGGCAATCATTTTCCGACTTTGTCCATTATTTGATTATTTTGGTTAGACATTTTAAATTTTTATATTAAATCTTATGTCCAATTAATTATTTTTTATCTATCTTATCTATACAATGTTTATAATAATTATTGATTTTTATTAAATTTATTTGAATATTTTATTAAAAATTGAATAATATTTAAATATGAGAACATCCATACAATTAAGTATATTGTTAAATTTGCCGAAAAATTCCGGCAAAAAAATTAATTTAATAATATCATAAAAAAATAAATCTAAAATTTAATTTTGGAGGAATAATTTTGTCATACGTAGATGAAGTAATTGAAACTATTATTGAACAAAACCCTGGCGAAGCAGAATTCCACCAAGCTTTACGCGAAGTAATGGAATCTATTAGGGTCGTAGTTGAAGAAAACGAAGAAGAATACAAAAAAAATGCACTTCTTGAAAGATTAGCAAATCCTGAAAGACAAATCAAATTCCGTGTTCCTTGGGTAGATGACAACGGTCAGGTACAGGTAAACACAGGATACCGTGTACAGTTCAACAGTGCAATCGGACCTTACAAAGGAGGATTACGTTTCCACTCTTCGGTAAACATAGGTATTATTAAATTCTTAGGGTTTGAACAAATCTTCAAAAACTCTTTAACCGGTCTTCCTATTGGTGGAGGAAAAGGAGGATCTAACTTTGATCCTAAAGGAAAATCTGACAGGGAAGTCATGGCATTTTGTCAAAGTTTCATGACTGAATTATACAGACACATTGGCGCTGATACTGATGTGCCTGCTGGAGATATTGGTGTAGGCGCTCGTGAAGTTGGTTTCCTATTCGGCCAATACAAAAGACTCTCTAACTTATATGAAGGAGTATTGACTGGTAAAGGATTAACCTTCGGAGGATCCCTCACAAGAACCGAAGCTACCGGTTACGGATTATTATACTTCACTAACGCAATGTTAAAAGCAAATGATATTGACATTGCTGGTAAAACCATCGCAGTATCTGGAGCTGGAAATGTAGCAATTTATGCTATTGAAAAAGCTCAACAATTAGGCGGTAAACCAGTAACCTGTTCTGATTCAACTGGTTGGATTTACGATTCTGAAGGAATCGATGTGGAATTACTCAAAGAAATAAAAGAAGTAAAACGTGAAAGATTAACTGCATATGCGAAAGCAAGAGAAAGTGCAGAATACCACGAAGGTAAAGGTGTATGGACTGTAAAATGTGACATTGCATTGCCATGCGCTACCCAAAACGAATTGCAATTGGAAGATGCTAAATCATTAGTGGAAAATGGGGTACTTGCAGTTGCTGAAGGGGCAAACATGCCGACCACTATTGAAGCTACCGAATACTTGCAAGAAAATGATGTATTATTCGCACCGGGAAAAGCATCCAACGCTGGTGGAGTAGCTACTTCCGCTTTAGAAATGGCTCAAAACTCCCAAAGATTATCCTGGACCTTTGAAGAAGTTGATGCAAAACTCCAAAATATTATGGAAAACATCTTTGCAAATGCTGCAGCTGCTGCTGAAGAATATGGTTTAGATAAAAACTATGTTGCAGGAGCAAACATTGCAGGATTCAAAAAAGTAGTTGAAGCAATGAACGCACAAGGAATCGTATAGACTTCCTTTTCTTTTTTTCTTTTTTAACAGATTCTTAGTATGCCTCCAACTTTATCAAAATCATCATCAAATGATACTATTTCAAGATGTTATTTTCTTTCATGGTGTGGATTGCTGTGCAGTCCGCTAGTGATAACGTTCCATCAAATTTGAGGTAGTATCTAAGTGATTCTTCAAGTAATGTATCTGATTTAAATATGGTGAAGTTATCTTTAATATATTTAAATGCTATTGCCCCTACTTTTCCGCTGTGACAACTTCCAATGAGATTCAATGTTTCGATAATCATCGCTCCGGTGATTATTTTGTCTTCAGATTTTAATTTTTCAAGCAATCTAACTGCATCCTTGTGCCACTGGTCTTTTTTCGACTATTAATGCAATTATGTAAGTTGCATCTACAAATATCAAGTTATCACCATTTCAATCCTTTTGACCCTCTTTTTTTAATTTCAACGCTGTTGTATCGCAATTCATTTTTTATTAATCCAATTATGTCTTCTTCTGTAACTTTCTTTTCAATTTTCAATAGTATCCCTTCTTCTGTGTTTGTCCATGAGATTTCATCTCCTGCAGCAATGTCATATGTCCTAATTATGTTACAAAGATGTTCATTTTTATGGTTTCAAAGGAATATGTGTTCTTCACTATTTTTGCAAGTAAGATTTTATTACAATTACTATTGGGTGAGATGTTATGGATGAAGGATTGTTTCAAGATAAAAATCTTAAAGATAAGTTATTCAACGAATATCCTCATATTCTTAAAGCTATCGAGAAGGAAGGTTATATTTTAGATTACTTGTCTTTTGATGTATTTACCGAAATTCGTTTTGAAGACGATGTTGTTGGTTTTATTTCATTTTCGAGATTTGACATTGTTGAGAATTATTTTGCTATTGATGAAGCATATATAATACCTGAATATCGGGGAAATAATCTACTTTTTGAACATTTAAATAATCTGTTTCTTTTGGACAATTTCAGATATTTTCCAAGAAAACCAACAAAAGCTTTTATCAATGTTTGTTGAAAAATGATTATGCAATCAAGTTAACGTCTAATTTTATTTTAAGCTATTTGAAGTTTATAGTAGATACTGATGAGATTTATAAAAATCCGAAAATCAAAAAATTTTATAAAAAATCAGAGCATACCATCCCCTATAAGGCTAATTTATTTGATATGGATCTGTGTGGCGTAATGTTTAGAGATCCTGCAGGTAATTTCATTAAATACACTGATTTTTTTGCAGTAACTATACCTAGAAAGTACGATCTGAAAAAATATAAATGCCGTAAAAAACTAAAAAAAGTGACCGAATCATATCTTGACGATAAATATTCTGTCTGGACAGATAGTGTTGATATAATCAACGAATTCGTTGACCTGAAAGATAGGGAATTTGATGAAATGTTAAATATTGAAAATATGATTGGGATGAGGAGGAGTTATGCCAGGACTTTATTGATAGTTTAGGTCATTTTAATTTAAGTGTTGATGATGGATTTAGGATTAGACAACATATTGTTGACGGCATAAATTCTGGTCAGTTAACCAAAACTTCTTATAGGCAAAGAATATTGTATTTACTTTCAAATATTGATGCAGTTGACTGGAGTATTGATGACGGGTATGATGCTGTGGATGTATGTCCTTTTTGTGAAATGCCCGTTCCGGATTATGTCAGGTCATGTGTTGTGTGTGGTTTAAGTATAAGGGATATTGATTTTGAAGAGAATTCTATTAATAAATACACTGATTTCAGGGAAAGTTTTGATAAATTGTTTGATGATATGGACTCTAAATTGGGTAATATGATTTTTATTAAGGATGATGATGAGTTATTTGAATTTAAAACATTTTATAACAGTTTCATGTTGAATTATGATTATCATGAGTTTTTAGAATTTTACAATCGGGCGGATAAAAATCTTGAAATGCAGCAAATAGCAGAATTGTTCATTAATGATAAATTAAATAAATCCTTAGGCACTGAAAGTGAATTTGATGATTATGCTAAGTATTTGATATATTATTGCAATTATTATATTGCTAATGATGACTTGGATGATGCTTTTATATATTATGCACAAATGCTCCTGTTAATGTCCAATTATTCTGGAGACAACAACGGTGAATTATTGATTAGTGTTTATCTGTTTGATTCATTTTCATGTTATAACTGTTTATATGGTTCCCAACATTCATTTGACATTTCCAAATTATTTGATGAAGCAATAAATACTTTTAGAATAGAGGAATATAATAAAAATCATAAATTTATTTTAGAGAAATTAGAAGCCATGTTTGGTTGAAACACTTTATGATTTTTCAGTTTTTTATTTTTCATTTAATAAGTGTTAGTTTCGCGGGGTAATTTTGAATCATAAAACAAACACTGTCCATTTGATGATTTTTGATTGTTTTCATTCTTTTACAAAGTCTTTTAGCGCATCTCCTGTAAAATGGAATACATCCCAATCTTTCTGTTCTGCACCAATTGAGAGGTAAAAATCAATGCTCGGCCGGTTCCATGAAAGGCAAGTCCATTCAAACCTGCCGTAATCCCTATCTATTACTATTTTTCCAAGCTCTTTAAGCAATGCTTTACCGTATCCTCTTCTCCGATATTCGGGGTCAATGAATAAATCTTCTAAATGCATATTCACATTTCCAATATATGTTGAAAAGCTTAAGAAATAAAGTGCAAATCCGACTATATGCCTATCTTCAAGAGCAAATAGGACTTCTGCTTGTTTTTCATCGAATATCCATTTTTCAATTGATTTTTCAGTTGCAATGACCTCATCTGATCTTTTTTCATAATCTGCAAGTTTTTTAATATATTCTAAGATTAATCGGGAATCTTTTCTTTCGGCTATTTTAAATGTTAACTCGGACATATTATTTCTCCTTATTAATAGTTTGTGCAATAATTTATTTAATATTATTACCAATTAATAAAAGGAGGTAGTAAAATGGCTAATTTCAATTCACTAAAGGAAGCACGTGAATTTTTTTACAAGGATAAGTTTGCAATAAATACAGGAGTTACATTAGATGAATTAACAGAAGACAAAGCTATTTGTTCTTTAATGTTAAATGATGAGCATAGAAATGCTTATGGTGGGGTAATGGGAGGCGTAATATTTACATTGGCCGATTTTGCTTTTGCAGTATTGTCTAATCAGATCCATCAGTTAACTGTTGCTCAGCAGGTAAGTATTAATTATTTGTCCGCTCCAAAGGGGGACATGCTGATAGCCGAGGCAGCTTGCCGTAAAAGTGGCAGAACATCATCCATTGTTATTGTAGATATTTCGGATGATTTGGGTTGTGATGTTGCTCAGTTTGTAGGTACCGGGTTTAAACTGAAAAATAGCAAAATAAGAGATTAATTCTCTTGTCTGTTTTTATCAAACTCTTTTAGAATGTGTCTGCTGAAATTTTTGCAAATGTCTTCGTATGTATTGTGAACTCCAATTGCTGTTTGGGGCAATATCTCATTATTTTCACCTGTAAAACGTGTAAATGTTCTAATGAGCTCTTTTTCATCAACAATTAATAATTTCATCATTGGCAAATCTGAGGGGATAATTTCCAGATTGTCTAATTTTGTGTCTTTAAATATTTTGATGATGTCTATTTTGTGATTATTCACATAACAGAACTGATTAGCAAGAATTTTGATTTCAACGTTTCTTGGAATTTCATTAAATGCTTTAATCATAGCTTTTCCTTCACCTTCAAGTAAAAAGCCGATGCTGCATGTGATTGTCTTTCTAGCTTTTCTGATAATGCCTACTTCTTTTTCAATAATATTTTCACTGGAATGAATTAACCATATTGGAGCTTGGATTTCATCTAATTCATCATTGTATAACTTTTCCAACTTTTTTTCAGTATTTTCAAGTTCCTCAATCAATTTATTTTTTTCTTCTTTAAATATCTTGCTCGGAGGGATTATTTTATATTTTAATGGTTTTCCACCTTCAATTTCAACAAATCCCTTTCTATTCAATTCTTTTAAAACATCATATATTCTTGAGCGTGGTAATTTTGAAACTTCTGAAATTTCATCGGCCTGTCCGGTTTTTATTTTGTTAAGTCCTATATAAGCTAGTGCTTCGTAACGGTTTAATCCTAACTTTTTTAGTGAATTTATCATGTTTTCCATAGAATTTCCTTCTTATTGCTCATCTGTTTTTAAATTTCCTTATTATTCAATAAATAAATTTTGTCACATTTTACATAAGTTTAGTGACAATGTGAAATAAAACCATTTAATTTATATTATAGGAAATTAAAATGTATAAAGTGGCTAAAAACAAGTTGTGAAAGAAATGCCGTTCGAAGTTGCCTGCAGCACTTCGAATTTTTTTATTAAAAACTGCATAGTTGTAAATCACAACAATTAAAATATCATATTCGAGTCAAATTTCTTTTATTAAGTTTCCATTTGATTTAGTTGATTTTACAGTCAATTAAAAGTAGTTTAGTATTTATTTTTAACATTATCCTTATTTGAAAATGAAAAATATTTGATTCAATTTCAGAGTTCATTTTACTGCAATTGTTTAACATGTCAATAATTAATTTTTATAAGTGTTGAGCAATTTGGAAACTTCATACTTAAACTCCCATTCAACAAATAATAAAATTTCAGTTTTCGTATAATTGATTAAAACAGCATCAATGTCATTTTCAGTTAAAAGATTAGCTAATGTAATCTCACTAATCTCGGGAGATGTAATACTAAACATTGCAGTGTCCTTGTCACGTGAAATGGAACTTAAATCTTCACTTTTAACAACATGATCATGGTATAACTCATAAGCTTTATCCGCATCTTCACTGTCAATAAAAACAGTTATTGAATTGTGATGAGGATTCATCTTAAAAAGATTGATTCCATTTTCTAAAAGAATATTTGAAAGTGCAGATACAATTCCCACTTTGTTCAACAAGCTTTTACCGACAATAGTTATTGACGCAACAGGATTCTCATATAAGTCAATAGGCTTATAATCCTTAGGACCGGTAATATAAGTTCCTTCCGCTTTCAGATCCTCTTTGTTGTAATTGATGATTTTAGCATCAATTTTGGGGTGTTTATAATCAAGTGCATGAGGATGTAGAACCTGGGCACCATGGGTTGCAAGTGTTTTCATCTCATCAACAGTAATGCTTTCTAAAAGTTCGGCCTCACTAATCTTTTGAGGATCAGTTGATAGGACTCCGTCTACATCAGTTACAATAATCACTTCAGTTGCATTCAAACATTCACCAATTAAAAATGCGGTGATGTCACTTCCCCCACGGCCTAAAGTGGTAACCTGATTTTTGCATTTGCCTAAAAATCCACAGACAACCGGAACGATTCCCTGATCAAGCAAACTTTTGAGATTGTTAACTTTCTCTTTGGTTTTATCAAGATCAATCCTGGCTTCCATATAATTGGAATCAGTAATAATGGGCCATAATTCAGAATACGGATCGATGAATAAGGATTTGATGCCTAAAGATTCAAGAGTAGCTGAAAATAGTCTAACACTAGTTCTCTCACCCATACCAACAATTTCAGCATGTTGTTTTTCTGTAAGATTACATGTAATCGCATCGTTTGTAATGTTTATTAAATCATCAGTGGTTTTATTAACTGCCGATACTACAACAACAATTTCGCTGCCTTTTTTATATTCCCTTGCCACTGATTCGGCGGCTTTTCTAATTCTTTTACCGTTTCCAACAGAAGTGCCACCAAACTTTGCTACTATCAAATCCATTAAAATTCACCTAATACTACAGTATATGTATGATATTTTTATTAAAGTTTTAGATGAATTTTTTAAATACATATTTTATCATGATAAAAAATCAAAGGAAAATCTATAAATCTTTTGATTGAATAAGGAATAATAAAATTCATGTTGTATCAAATTCCGTTTCAATTGGGGGAATATTGGAATAATTAATTGTAAATGATTTTAAATATCAAAAATAATGGTTTTATAGCTATTTGCAGTATTTAAATTATGTATTTTTATCAATTGAAAATTTAATGGATTCTATTTATAGAATCTCTTTAAATATGATTCTGATTAATACAATACATATCAGTTTGATTTGAATAATTTAAAAAATAATTCATATGGTTAAATAATCTTGTTTTTATTATGTATTCTACTTGTCAAGAGTTTTCATATAATCTAATGGTTGTTTTTAAAATATATCTCAATTCTATTAAGTAAAAACAGATATGCAAAATATTAAATAAATATATACAATTTATCTAAATTTAATATTTGCTAATTGTTTATTACTGGCTTTTTCAGCATCTTTAAGATAATGATCACAGACTTTATTTACTTCACCTATTTCTCGTACTTTTCCTTTGTCTATCCAAATAGCTTTGTCACATATTTCTCTGATTTGAGGTATGGAGTGAGATACTAAAAGTACAGTAGTACCACCATCCATTAATGATTTAATTTTATCAGAACTTTTTCTTTGGAAATTAACATCTCCAACTCCTAAAATTTCATCGATTATTAGAATATCTGGTTCAACAATTGTTGCTATAGAGAAACCTAGTTTGGCGAGCATACCTGATGAATAATTTTTAATAGGGAAATCAATAAATTCTCCTAATTCTGAAAACTCAATTATTTCTTCTTCTTTTTCTTCTAAAAATTTTTTACTGTAACCTAATACTGCTCCATTTAAATAAATATTTTTTCTTCCAGAATAATTATGGTCAAAACCAGCTCCCAATGAAAGTAATGGTGATATCTTTCCATGTGTAGTTACAGTACCATTATTTATAGGGTAAATTCCAGTAATAACATTTAATAAAGTAGATTTTCCCGCTCCATTGTATCCAATAATTCCTACTTTTTCTCCTTTGTTGATTTTGAAGGAAATATTGTTTAATGCTTGAAATTTAGTTTTTTTAGACTTGTTTCTTTTCAAAGTTCTTATTATATTTTCTTTTATATTGTCAATTTTATCTGTTTCAACTTCAAAGATTAAATCGACATTATTTAATTCAATTGAAATCTCTTGATCATAATTGGGAATAATATTTGATAGGATTGTATCAACATTATTATTTTCTTCTTTTTTTAACTTTTCACTTTCTTTTGATGAAATGTTTTGAGTTATAGTTTCAAAGTCATTATATTTATTCGTTTCTGAATTAATATTCCTTATTTTATGTTCAGGTTGATTAAATTCTTCTTTAGATTCATTGAACATGTTTTTAGAGAGTATTTCTCTTTTTCGAGCATTTTCTTTTGCAATTCGTTTCTCAATTTTAGTTAATAGAATTTCAGATTCTTCTGGGGAAATATTATATTTTTTAATTAGATTTGTTTTTATTTTATCTCTTTTATTCATTTTAAACCCTCTAGAATCTCATTGCAACCTTTTTTTCGTACACTATATATACAATTATTCCAATCACTAATATTATTGTTGATAAAACTAATGAATTTATTAAATTTAATGTAGATGGCATACTTTGCCATAGTGTCATATGTCTAAATTGATCAATAATCCAAAAAATAGGATTTAAAATCATATATTGATGGTAGGGTTCTGGAATAATATCCATTGGATAAAATATTGCAGATGCATACATGGCCATTAATGTTACAACACTCCATAAATGTTGTATATCTGTATAATAAACACATAATATGGATAATATAAATCCAATGCCTGTAATCATCATTAATAATGATATAATCGGCAATATTGTGAAAGGGATTGTATTAATATTAAATGGTGCTTTTGTTACAATCATGACTGCCACTAAAATAACTAATGTGATTAAAAAGTTGATAAACTCTGCGATAATGCTTCCTAATACAAAAGCATGTTTAGGAGCAGCAGTTCTTTTCAATATATTCTTATTTCCTTTGATCGCATTCATAGCACTATTAGTTCCAGCAGTAAAAAAATCAAAAATACATTTTGCAGACAAAAAATAAACAGGATAATTCTTAATACTGCCTCCAAATAGAGTAGAAAAGATTATTGTTAACAAAATCATGATGAGTAATGGTTTTAATACACTCCATAATATTCCTAATACTGAACCTTTATATTTTGAAGCAAAATTTTTTTTAACAATCTCTTCAAATAAAAAAATTTCATTTTCTTTGATTAAACTCATAAATCCCACATTTTCATAATTTCTATATTAATTATTTAATATTTTATTTTAAGATATATATTAATGTAATTAAGAATATTTAAGGCACTTTCAAAAACTTGTGTGATTTAAATATCTGCAAGTTTTTTATTCAAAACATTTTCTTAATATTTTGGAGTTATTTTTATAATTTAAAGCTAATTAATCTGTTATTTTGAAAAATTTAAATGAATTGATTAACCGAAAAATTAGTTATCACACAAGTTTTTGAAATAGCCATATTTAATTTTATAGTTTATCGTATAAGGTTTTACGATTGTTATACATTTATTTCAATTTTAATTGTTTGATTTGTGATAATTTACTGTTATTTATAGAATTTAAAAATGCATATTCATTCGAAGTTAATATGTCTTTTAATTCTGTGATATTATTTGTTATTTCATTATTATTTTTCAGAAGGTTTTTATAGGTATTGTTTTGTTTGAATTTATGCACTATTTTGTTAATTTTCTCATTGTTATTTAATTGGATTTTAAATGTTAACAAATTTCTGTTTTGTTTTTTAAATAAATTATTTAATCTTTTTTCATTTGCATTATCTAATATTTTGTTTCTTTTTATAAATTCATTCAATTGTTTTGTAACATCCATAAAATATGAGGTATTATAATGTAATGATGAAGCACCCCAAATACTATTTTCGGATGCAAGAGTGTTTTCATCAAAATATAATACATCAACATTGAAATTTTCAATAATATGACTGTCTAATAAATCTCTATATGGGTTATATTTTTCACTTATCTTTTTATATATGCCCATTTCAGATATTGTTCCATCTGCTCTGATTAAATTAGTAACATGTCTGGTGGGATTTAATATGATTTTAGTATCAGGACAATATTTTTCTAAAAAATTAAAAAATAGATTACAATTTTCCTTCCATAATTTTAAATATTCATTTTTATTAGATTGAATTGTCATTACTTTTTTATAATTTAGGTTTTTATAGAATTCAGTTTTATCAATATGTAAATTGTTTGTAATATAATTTTTATTTTCAAATTCAATAATGCCGAAATTAACATCGTAATAAGTATCTATAATAAGATATTCTGATTTATTTTTTTTAAGTTCATTTAAAAAACTTTTATCTAAATCTTGTTTAATCCAATTGCTGAAGTTAATGTTTTTTTTTGTTTCAGGATGTATTATCAATGATTCTTCTGTGTAGTCAACTGGTGGATGCATTAAACTAATGTATGATACTCTAATTCCTGAGGGATTTATATGGAAATAATCTTTATAGTTTTTATTAATCGTACTATTAAAGATATCTCTGCAAGTACATGAACCAAATACTGTAAATTCACTAACCATATTTACACCCATTTAAAATCATTTGTAATATTTGACTTAAGTTTATTTAGTAATTTTTTATTTAAATTTAATGCATGATTAGTTTAATAATCAATACTTTAATAATATGATAAATATATATTATTAATAGTATAAATGTATTATAAAATTTTATCAATGGAGGTTTAGAAGTGGAATTAGTTAAAAAATTGGATGATGTTAAAAATTTAACTAATAACAAATTGATTGGTGCTCCAGATTTGATTAATTCTGAAATTCAGTTTCATGGGAGAAATAATATTTTAGTATGTGAGGGCACTATTAATCTGGTAAATTCTAATATTGTTTTTCAAGGAAATAATTCAATAATTTATCTTTCCTATACAAAACATGATTATAAATTGATGGTATTTGTTCGCAGTGATTCTACTATTTTTTTAGGAAAAAATAATGAAATTGGTTCTAAATTTAATATTAATATTCAAGAACATCAAAATTTAATTATTGGTGATGATTGTATTATAGGTAATGATGTAACTATTAGAACTTGTGATACACGTGCAATTTATGATTTTAATACTAAGAAAAGAATTAATTTTTCAGAAAGTATTTTCATAGGCGACCATGTCTGGATAGATCATTTTTCGTATATCTCTCGGGGTGTTCATGTGGGTTCAGGAGCCATTGTTGCTGTTCATAGTTTTTTATCACCATATTGTAAGGTTCATTCAAATAATTATGTTATGGGTAATCCAATTAAGGTGTTTAATGACAATGTTTTCTTTACAAAAGAGTTCACAGGTAGTTATAATGTTGAGGATACAATGAATTTTTCATCATATAAAAGTGATATTTTCCATTATGATTTTGTGCTTAATGAAACCTTGGCAATGGACAATATAGATAAAATTCTAAAAGATTTAACTGTAGATGAAAGGTTAGATTTTCTCGAAAAACTGTTTATTAAAAACAAACGTAAAAATAGATTTTATTATTAGGATGTTGTTAGATAAATGAAATATAATTTTAAATTTTCTATAATTATTGCAGTTTATAATGCGGAAAAATACTTAAATGAAGCTATTGATTCAATTATTGATCAATCTTTTGATTTTGAAAAAAATACTCAGTTAATTCTTGTTGATGATGGTAGTTCAGATAATTCATTAGAAATTGCTTTGCAGTATCAAAAAGACTTTCCAGATAATATTTTAGTATTGTCTAAAGAGAATGGTGGCCAAGCTAGTGCACGTAATTTAGGATTAAAATATGCCACTGGGAAATATGTGAATTTTTTAGATAGTGATGATTATTTATCTAATAATACTTTAGAAGAAGTTTATAATTTTTTTGAAAATCATTTTGATGAAATTGATATACTTGCAATACCTATGATTTTATTTGAAAGAGTTAATAAGCCTCATAGATTAAATTATAAATTTAATGAAAATAAAATAATTGATTTAATTGAAGATCCAAATAATCCTTTGTTGTCTTCATCTTCTTCATTTATTAAATCTGATGCAATCAGAGATTATAAATTTGACATTAACCTTGTTAATTTAGAAGATGCTTTAGTAATTAATAAAATATTGTTAGATAAAAAGAAGTATGCTATTTTAAATACATGTAAATATTATTATAGGCAGAGGAATTTAAGAAATTCTACAGTTGACACAATAAATTCTAAAAAAGAGTATTTTACAGATAGATTAAAAAGTTTTTATTGCAATATAATAGATTACTGTTTATCTAAAGAAGGCAACATTCCTAAATTTATCCAATATTTAATGGCTTATGATTTACAATGGTTATTGAAATTACCTAATTTAGATGTTTTGGAAACTGAAATTGAAGTTCAAGAATTTTGGGATTGTTTATATTATGTTTTAGGTTTTATAAGTACTAATGTTGTCTATGGAAATAAAAATATTCTTAATGATGTTAAACCATTCTTTCTGTATTTGCTTGGTGAAGAAAAATATATCTCTTTAGATGATGATGGTTCTGTGTTATTGAATGTGGGCACACATAATGTTGATAAATTAAGTAGACATAAAATTTGGTTAGATATAATTGATATAAAAAAGGATATATTAAATATTTCTGGGATTTTTTTAACTAATTTTCCAAATCAGAATATTTCGATAAAAGTTATTAAAGAAAGTGAAAAGCATGATAAAGAATATTTTTGCCAATATAAAAAATATAATTCTTTTGAACGTAAAAATAGGACATTTTTAGGATTTGATTGGATATTTCCATATAATTTTGATGTAAAAATTCCATTAGTTAAAAATGAAAGTTCTAAGTTAAGATTTGTTGTAAATTATCAGGATGATGAACATTTATTTTCTTTTGAATCCAGTCTGGGTTTAAATTATGGTGTAAGACTGTCTGATTTTAGTGCATGTATTAGTAAAAAACATTATATTGTTCTTTTTAAATATTCTAAACTTTTTATTTTACCTTATAAATATTCTTCAATGTTACGTTATGAGTTTAGTAATATTAAAAAAACTATTAAGGATAAACCAAATTTCTTTTTAAGTTCTATTTTTATAAGATTAGCATATTACATTTTATATCCTTTATTTTCTAATAAGAAAATTTGGATTTTTTCTGATCGTCCAGATTTTGCAGATGATAATGCAAAACATCTTTTTAAATATGCAATTAATCAAGATGATGATGTTAAAAAATTTTTTGTATTAAATAAGGATAGTAATTCATTTAATGATATGAAAAATGAGAATAAGAATGTAATATCTTTTTCTAGCTTAAAACATAGATTTTTATATTTGTATGCTGAAAAAATTATTTCATCTTATGTTAATGAAGATTTTATAAATCCTTTTTTTAACTATAATAAAGATTTATTTGATGGTTTAATTACTTCGCAAAGAGTTTTTTTTACAGCATGGAGTAACCAAAGATAATATCTCTAGATTTATTAAGAAATATAATCAAAATTTATCATTAATAGTAACTGTTTCAGAATTAGAAAGAGATTCTTTTTTAAGTGAGGGTTATAATTATGATGATGATGTAGTTCAAGTATTAGGATTTCCCAGGTATGATAATTTAACAAATTGGAATGTGAAAAAGCAAGTATTATTCATGCCTACTTGGAGATTACAATTGGAAAGTGAAGATCTTTTCTTAAATTCTAAATATTATGAAACTTTGAATAATTTTTTAAATAATAAAGAATTATTGGAGTTATTAAATAAAAATGACTATAAATTAGTATTCAAACCTCATGCCGAATTAATGGAATATCTTGATTTATTAAATGTTGATAATGATGTTTATATATCTATTAATGAATCTTATCAAGATTTGTTTAATGAATCTGCAATACTTATCACAGATTATTCATCAGTATTTTTTGATTTTGCTTATTTAAAAAAGCCAGTTATTTATTACCAAGATAATAATGATTATCATTATGATGAGGGTTATTTTGATTATGAAACAATGGGATTTGGTGAAGTAATTTCTGATGAAAATCTGTTGATTGAAAAAATTAAGTTTTATTTAGAAAATAATTGCCAAATGGAATATAAATATAAATGTAATGTTGAAAATTTTTTTAAATTTAATGATAAAAAGAATTGTGAAAGAGTTTATAATTGGATTTTAAATAATTGAGTTTTGATATTTTTTATAATCTTGTAGAAACCATCATTTAAAATATTTGTATTGTTATGTAAATGTTATATATACATTTTTGAGTTTTATGCTTCCATTATAATTTTTTTATTGAATCGAGTGTCCGCCAAAAGTAATTTTTTCAATGCAAATTTTTCTTTGTTTTTGAATTGAAGTACTTTTAATCAGTTACAAAAATTAATTTTAGATTTTTGGCGGACACCCAATCTTCTTTTTATTATATATATTGCACTTTCCATGTCTATTTTTAATGTATATTGTATTCCAGAAGATTATGCCATTTTAGTATGGAATGGCAGGTTTTTGCTTGTGTTTTTAATGTATTTTTTCATTTATAGTGGCTCTTTCAAAAAACTTGTGTGATTTGGATTTTCACTAGTTTTTGAGGCACGATTTTTTTTCGTTCTATTTTTTCTTTATTTTTAATTTAGAAGTAGTAAAATTAATATATAAGGTGGAACTTAAATATTAATATGATTAATAAGAATATTAAAGCTCCATATGATTGTATGGAGTTAAAAGAATATAAACTTTCCGATTTTATTGCAGAGTTTTCTGAATTCCATCAATCTGATGATCTTTTCCCGATTTGGTTGTGAAAATATTGAGGATAATCTTATTAGACTGGAAACAAATGGGTAAAACTTATTTTGAAAAATAAAATTAGTAATTTGTCCAAGTTGCAAGTCAAAAAAATACTTGTTAAAAAATGGGAAACTTACGAAAGAAAACTAATTTTTTTAAGAATTGGAGAACAAACATACACTATTCAAAAATATAAAATGCAAAAAAATGGGGTAAAGTCTTCTTATACTGATTTTATCGTTCACCTTGTTTATTCTAATTCGAATATTACATATACCTGTTATTTAATTGTATTGAAAATTTATATCCAAATTTAATGGAACATGGACTCCATAAAAAATACGATTTGACTTAAAACAATCAAACACATACATTGAAATTTCACATCAAAGCATAGAAAAACATTATTATTGGCATCTAAATTATTCAATTTGACTAATTAAAATCGGACTTATTCTGGTTATTACTTATTTGACAGTCTTTGGGTTAAAATAAATGGAATTTGGATATTTATGTTTTTAACATTATTTCGACGTTAAAACTGAATACTTATAGTTTCAGTCAAAATTTAATCGAATCAGAGGATTCCAAAACCCCCTTTTATCAATTCTTAAACGAATCACTAAGAAATCAAAAGAAAATATCAATAGGAACAGGACTTAAAACACGATATATCGAGAAGCAATTAGATAAAACTAAAAGTAAAACATCATTTTCTGCAAATTTCCATGTAAAACAAAACATAAACAAAAGATTTAAAGAATATTTTAGGGGTCTGAATTTTTTTGATTAAAATTCGGCTTAATTTGTTCTATTTTTCGTATTTTTTTCATTTATTTCGTATGGTTTGTAAAAATACATTTTTGTTAGTGTTAATTTTAATAAAAAGGGTCTTAATATCGATAAATTTAAATATTATGTGTTACATAAGTTTATTTAGTGATAAAAATGAAACACAGATTAAATTTAGATATTAAAGACCCAAATTACATTTTGTTGAAAGAAATATTTAAAATTATGGATTCCCGAGAAACTTCTGAAATTTTAGCTTCATTTGGCTTTAAAAACTTGAATTAACAAGTATTTAGTTTTAAAATTATATTTATCAGCATGTTCTTTGGTTTAGATATTCCATTCATCTTAAGTGAGCTTGAATCTAAAGAAAAGCTTCGTAAATACTTTAATATTTCTGAAGTTTGGAGTGCTGATCAGGTTTACAAAACTTTTATCACTTCAGAACTCTGATAATCTCATTAAAGCGTTAAATCGCATTTTAAATTCAAGAAATCGTGTTAAAAGAAGAGGAAAAAAGACTTTTATAGTGGATGCCACACCAGTGGACTTAGATTTTAATTTCTACAGAAATAAAAAGAAAAAAGAACATCTAGAAACTTTGAATTTAAAATGGAGTTATTCATCATCAAAAGGATTTTATATTGGATTTAAAGCAACTGTTGTCATTGATTACGATAGTATGAATCCCGTTTGTATTTTAATCCATTCTGGAGCCCCCAAATGATGCAAAACTTTTTGACACCGTTATGGAAAATCTCCAAAAAAGACGTATAATTCAAAAAAGAGACACAATAATTTTTGACAAAGGTTATTACAGCTATAAAAAACTATCAAATAGGAATTAGCAAATATAAAATCGTTCCTTTCATTTTTTCCAAGAGACAATTTCAAAAGAACCAAACTAGATAATCAATTATCCTACCCATTACATGTATTTAAGAAAACAAAGAAAATCTTGACCGAAAAAAGATTTTACAACAACTTAAAACACGAATTACTAAAAAAACTAGACAACTGGAAAAAAATTCAAACCAATAAGGGGTAAATTGAAGATTTCTTCAAATTACTCAAACAAGGCCTCAACATGAGGCAAATACACAAATACACACCTGAATCAGTTGAAAAAACAGTATATCTAAATGTATTTTTAGGAGCACTAATCATATCGCAAGGATTCAACTCAAAAACAGCCATACAACAATTATCTGAAAACTAAAAAATTCAGACCCCTAAATATTTTAGATAAAAAACCAACTAACAGACGAAGAAAAAGAAATCCTAACCGATTTAAAACAAGATATTTTATAAAAATACTGGATGCAGAAACACTCAATGATGCTAAAAAACCACGTGATATCTTAATTGATAAAAAATACCCTCAAAACAACTTCACAAACAAAATCCTAATGGAAAATTCATCATCCATTTACTTCAAAAAATTAACGAACCACCTTGAAAACACGAATATTCAATCCACGAATAATAAAAATCGAAAACATCTTCCAAAAAGTATTCCCAAAACACATAAAAAGAACAATGAAAATAAAATCAGGTCTTTTAAGCCGATTCATGCTAAAACTAAACTATTGGAACATAAAAAATGAAAATAAAAAAATCACACAAGTTTTTGAAAGAGCAAATAATGAATAAATATTATAACAATAACATACAATAATTAAACAATAAATTATATATTAAAGGGAACAATATGAAAAATTTAATTAAAATTAATGTTGATTTTGAGGAATTAGATAATTATAAATTTATAATGGATGAACCTTTTTCTTTAGAAGTTAATTATAATCATGTTAAATATAATTTTATTATAAAATTTTCAAGTAATAATAATAATTTAATTTGTTGTGCTCCTGGTGCACAAGATAGGAACAAAAGAACAAGTCAAGGGGAATTAATTAAACCTCCGTATTTTGACAGATGGTCATGGTTTAAATATTTTGAGGAATCATTCATTGCTTTTTCAGATCCTATTTTTTATTATGATAAAGAAATAACATTAGGTTGGTGTGTAGGTGATAAAAATCAGTGGTATGCTGAAAATATATCCTTAATTATTCAAAAATTAGCTAAAAATCAGGAAATAATTAATGAGAATATTCTATTTTTTGCAAGTTCAGGAGGTGGATTTGTATCTATAATATTAGCTACTTTAATAAAAGGTTCAAAATGTGTAGTTAATAACTCTCAATTTTCTATATTTAATTTTTATGAAACACACATAAATAGACTTTTTAAATTTTTAGAAAATTCATTTAGACTAAATAAATCTGAAATAACTGATAAAATAGATTATAGGTTAGATTTAATAAAATTATTCAAAAAAGAAAATTATATGCCTTCTATTACATATTATGTTAATGCATGTTCAAAGTATGATATTAAATATCATGCAATGCCATTTATAGAAAATGTCATGTTTATTCCTCAATTTAAAGATAATTTAAATGTACATTATTATCATGAGTATAAAGACTTTCCTCATAATCCAATGAGTACTGATAAAATTTTAGTTATTCTCAAAAATTTTATTAAAATAAATTTATATAATAATTTTTAGAATAATGTATAACTTTAATTTGTTTTGAAAAATAATAAGTTAATAATTTTGCAGATTCTTTTATTGATTTTTTGCAAAAAAATATTTTTTTGTATTAGAGTGTCCTCCAAAAGTAATTTTTTTTTGATGCAAATTTTTCTTTGTTTTTGAATTGAAGTATTTTTAATTAGTTTCAAAAATTAATTTTAGATTTTTGATGAACACCCTGAAAAATAGAAAAAACCAAAGAAATCTGCAAAGAGCTAACATTTTGATAATCACTATTCTACTAACATGTTTTTTCAAAATAGTGAAAAAAGAAATTAATTTGATTTAATTAAATTAAATACAGTATTATCAGTGTAACTATTTCCATCCCATGTTACAATTTCATAAACTTTATCTTTTTTAATAAACCAATAATGGAATGTTTTATTATTTTGTATAATTTCAGATTTATATACATTCATACCATCAACATTAAAATTATTAATTTTTGTAGAATAATTATGATTAGTGCTATAGTTCACATATTTATCAATATGCTCTTGAATATTGTTATCATTGTATTCTATAATTCTTAATGAAGTAGTTCCATTAGTTATATTCACATCATTATATTTAACAATATTTCCTTCCACATATCCTTCAGGTAGAGAAAAATAGGAATCTCCAACATGTATACTATTATTTAATCCATTTAATATTAAAAAGCCAAAAATTACCAAAAATATCGTTAATACTATCCATTTTTTATCCATTTTATCACATCTTATTAAAAATTAATAATTAATTTATGGTATATGTATATTACAATAATAACTTTTTCATTTATTTTTATAATATTGGGTGTCTGCCAAAGTTAGTTTTTGGCAGGTCTGTTGATTTTTAATTAAAATAGTGTTACATCGAGTTTTAATTGGTGGATTATTGATTCTTTTTCGCAGAAATTTTCTAAATCTTCTGTTGAATTTTCTATTTTCTTGTTTAATGTTGTATAATCTGATTAGATTGTATGCTAATGCATCTAAGTATAGTCTTATCTTCTGTTCGTATCATTTCCGATGACTGCTTCTTTTTCTATTTGGAATTGTTCTTTTAATATTTTCCAAAATGGGTCCTTCAACGCTTGATCTTTTAGCATATTCGTCTTTTATATTCTTGTTTTTTCCATTTTTTGGTTCATTGCTTTTTGCATTTTATGATCCGTATTCTGTGATGGTTTTGTGTGTTTGTGAGGCTGAGCAACATTTGTTTCGTTCTTTACAGTTTTTTTACATGCTTCATAATTGTTGTAAATTCTTTTTATTTTGTCTGGTTTTTCTGGGTCTTTGTGTGGTTCAATATATTTTCCAAAGAAGTGTAAATATTCTCCTTCTGGGCATTTGAATGCATCTAATTCATAATTGTATTCGAAATGGTCTTTATGATATTGATTGGGATTTAATTTCCCTATTTTTTCTTTGGATTGCTTTCTATTGGGTATTAAGTGAATTGTGTTTCAATATCATATTAATAGTTCTATTTTATCTTTGACATTCAATGTCTTTATATTTCCAATATTCTTTGGGTGGGTTTTTGAAGTTTATCAAGCTTTTCCTGGCTAATATGTAGTCCATTGAAGTAATTGAGCAATATTTGAGTTATCTTTTTTTGTGATAACATTGTTGTTGGAATTGTAATGCTTTTTTTAATAGTTCCATCAAAGGGCAACATTGATTAAAATCTGTTAATTTCAAATCTGAAGCCTCTTTTTTTAAGGTCATTTGAAGCAATACTTCAAAGTAACAGCCATATTCTCTTCTATATCTTTGAATTGAGCGTTCTTATGGTTGTACATCATCATAAAACAAACCTGTAAACATCATGGTACCTTGCCATTATCTGCAATAATACTTGGCACTTTCCACATGCTCTATTTTAGCATAAACAAGCAATTTTAACATGGAATCAATAGGCAAGGACTCTCGTCCTTTCTTCTTTTTAGGTTCTTTGATATTTAACATTGGATAAAATTTCATCAATAAAAATCCACCCACAAAACGAGAAATATGGTCTTCCGGGAATGTTGCTATCTAAAAGTTACAATACTTAATTTTACTCTGATTCTTATCAATTTTTCTTAAAACCATAAAATACAACTCCAAAATAACTAATAGTTAATATTAACTATATAAAACAAAGTATATAAATTTAACTATTATAAAATCAGTTAAAATCCAGTTTAACAAATTAAAAATTACTATAGTTAAATTATACAATGTTAATAAGAATACATTTAAATTAAAGCAAAATTAAAATAAATCAATGAAAAATAAGAAAAAATAAGTCAAAAATTTTCCAGCACAAAATCAAAAAACTAATTTTGGCTGGTACACGATAGAAAATCAAAAAAGTCCTAACAAATTGACAGTCTCATAAAGGATTATTTCACAAATTATAAATACTTTTTAAACAAAATAACATACTATACAATGAAAAAATATTTGTATAATATTTATTATTTGTAGGAAATAGGTTCTTTCAAAAATTTGTGTGATAAATAATTGGTATGATTAATTTATTCATTTAAATTTTTCAAAATAACGGATTAATTAAATTTAAATTATAAAAATAATGCCCATTGGGTTGGCAATTATTAAGAAAAAGTTTTTAATAAAAAAACTTACTAATATTTAAATCACTTAAGTTTTTGAAATGGTCAAGGAGATAAAATGAAGATATGTATTTTGGGTCAAGGATACATTGGGCTTCCAACTGCAGCACTATTTAGTCTTAATCATTGTGAAGTTATTGGAGTGGATATCTTTGAAGATATGATAAATAATTTGAATAAAGGTATTATTCATATAGAAGAACCAGGAATTTCGAAAATTATTAAAAAAGCGATTGAATCAAATGTTTATAGAGCTAGTTTAATCCCTGAAAAAGCTGATGCATTTATAATTACTGTACCAACACCGTATATTGTTGAAAATTATAGTTGTGATTTAAGTTATGTTACAACTGCATGTAAATCAATTTTACCTTATATTGAAAAAGGTAATACTGTTATCATTGAATCTACTATTGCTCCTATGTCTACTGATGATGTGATTAAACCTATATTTGAAAATGCTGGTTTTATTATTGGTGAGGATTTATTCCTTGCACATTGTCCTGAAAGAGTAATCCCTGGCAAAATTATTGATGAATTAATTCATAATGATAGAATCATTGGGGGAGTAACACCAAAATGTGCAGTAAAAGCTAGTGAAGTTTATGATCAGTTTGTTGAAGGAGAGCTAATACTTACTGAGGCAAAAACCGCAGAATTATCTAAATGTATGGAAAATACATTTAGGGATGTTAATATTGCACTTGCAAATGAACTTACTAAAATTTGTACTGAAATTGGTGTTAATGTATTAGATGTTATTGAAATGGCTAATAAACATCCAAGGGTTAATTTACATTCACCTGGTCCAGGTGTTGGAGGGCATTGCCTTGCAATTGATCCTTACTTTATTTATGCTAAAGCACCTAAAACTGCCCATATTATTAAATTAGCACGTGATACAAACAAATCCATGCCAGATTTTGTATGTGAAAATGTTGAAAAAATTATTTCGAAAGGTAAAATTGCAATTTTGGGTGTTTCTTATAAAGGTAATATTGGGGATGATAGGGAAAGCCCATCATATGAAATAATCGCTAAGTTATGTTCAAAGTATGAAATTTCTATACATGATCCTCACATTGATAATCCTAATTTTGTAAGTTTAGGTACTGCAGTTAATGGTGCGGATTTAATTTTAGTATTATGTGATCATAATGAATTTAAAAACATGGATTATGATTTAATTAAAGATAAAATGGAAAAAGCAATAATTTTTGATACTAAAAATATAATAAAAGAAGTTCCAGATGATATCAAGTTATTTAACTATGGAAATTTATACTCTATTTAAAATTTCTATATTTCAAAGAATATGTAATTTAAATATGTATTGATGTGATGTAATATTAAGGAAAAGGCATTGTTAAGTTGTTTTTATTTGAGGAAGTATAATGGGATTTAAGGTCAGTATTATAATACCAGTATTTAATGTTGAATTTTATATTGAGTCCTGTATATTATCATTACAAAATCAAACTATTGGTTTTGAAAATTTAGAAATTATTTTTATTGATGATTGTTCTACGGATAATACTTCAATAATCATAGAATACTATGCAAAAAAATATAAAAATATTAGGGCAATTTATTGTAATGAAAATAGTGGAGTTGCAGGTAAACCCCGTAATATTGGTATGGTTAATGCCACATCAGATTATATAATGTTTATTGATCCTGATGATACTTTTTCTAAAGATGCATGTGAAGTTTTATATGATAAAATCTCTAAATCGAAGGTGGATGTTGTTAGTGGGTTACATTCCAAAAAAATTCATGGTGATACTGATATTATTTTTCCAGGTTTGTTAATAAGTACTTTCACAAATCCCAATGATAGTTGGCAAATTAGGAAAAAACAATTGGCTGAATACTTAAAAGATTTTGATGAGCTTTATTTTGAATCTTTGGATGAAATGCCTTATTTATTAGGTAATTTTGCCATAATGAGCAAAATTTATCGTAAAAGTTTTTTATTTTCTAATAATATTAATTTTCCTGAAGAAATACCCGGTGAAGATTCAGTATTTTTATTAAATGTATTTCTAAATGCTAAAGGAATTATTTTTATTAATAAAATAATCTTTTCTTATTATACTTCACGTGATGATGAGGATAATGCATCGTTAACACATCAAAGTGATTTGTCAAGAAATTTAGGTAGATTAAAAGCATATAAAATGATGTTAAAATTATCAAAAGATCATGATAAATTAGATGAGTTTGTTAATTATCTTCTTTGTGGTAAGATGAATTATTTCTTAAATCAATATGTTAATAATAAAAATTTATCTAAAAAGGAGATTAGTATAATTATTAATGAAAGTTATGATTTATTTACTTTGATTAATAATTCTAATTGTAAATTTGATTCTGATTATAAAAAATTAGTTGAACTTATTATTGATAAAAATGTGGATGAGCTTTATAAATACTCAGAAAATGATGTTTTTCATATTGTGACAAATAATCATGAAACTAAATATATTAAAGATATAAAAGTAGCAGTTATAATGGATCCCTTTACTTACACTTCATATAGCAATGAGTTTGAAGATATTATAATTGAACCATCATCTTGGTTAGAAACTTTTGAAAATGAAAAACCTGATTTATTTTTTTGTGAATCCGCATATTCTGGAGTTAACAAAAAAAGTGTGATAAATGGGGTTGCAATTGAAGATAATATTACTCCTTGGCAGGGAAAAATTGGGTTAAATTTAATTAGTGGCAATGATAATAGGAAAATTCTCTTTGATATATTAAATTATTGTAATAATCATAATATTCCTACAATATTTTGGAATAAAGAAGATCCTACATCTTTCGATATAAAACAATATAATTTTATTGATACTTCATTACATTTTGATTATATTTTTACAACTGATGAAGAAACTATTCCTCGATATAATGCAAGAGGACATGATAATGTTTATCCTTTATTGTTTGCATCACAAATTAAATTGTTCAATCCTATAGAGTATAAAAAACGTACTAACGATATTATTTTTGCAGGTAGTTGGTATAATCAATTTAGTGAAAGAAGTAACGTTATGAGAGAATTTTTTAATAAAATAATTAATAGTGATTATAATTTGAAAATATATGATCGTGCTTCAGAGATTAATTCTATTAATAGGAAGTTTCCTAAGGAATATTCTCGATATGTTTTCCCCAAAGTACATTTTGATAAAATGCCTAGTGTATACAAAGAGAGCAAGATATCCTTAAATATTAACACTGTAACAAATTCTTACACAATGTTTGCTAGAAGAGTGTTTGAATTAATGTCATCTAATACATTGGTGTTATCTAATTATTCTAAAGGTATTTTTGATTTATTTAAAGATAATGTTATTTATTTAGATAAACTCAGTTCTTTAAATTTAGATAAAATTGATATTGAAAATATTTGTGAAAATAATTTATATGATGTTCTTGAAAATCATACTTATTATAATAGGTTTAAATATATTTTAAATATTATCGGATTTAAATTTAAAGAAGAAAATAATAATCTTATTATAATTTATGGTTTAAATAATAAAAATGAACTGGAAATTATTTTAAATGACTTTGAATCTATTAAGTATGTTAATAAAACTTGCTTAATCTATGTAAAAGATAATAATTTATTGAATAGTTTAAATGAAAGGTTTATTGAAGATGTTAAATTTATTGGTATAAAAGAATTAATCATGATTTCAGAAGAATTTAATCAGAGTTATTTTTTTATTATTAGGGATTTATTTCATCCACTTGAAAAAGATTTTATTAGAAGGGCTTTTTTGCATTATAATTATCTTGATAAGAACATTGGTGTCAAACAGGGAAATCCTAAATATAATTTAGCTAAAACTATAGAATATAAAAATATTTTATTTAATATTGAACTGTTAGATAAAGTATTAGAAGGTTTATTAAAATATCGATTAAATAAATTAACAATTCTTAATATCTAATAATCCGGGTGGTTCCTATTAAAGAGTTTACACAACCTAAAATTTCAATAATATTAAATTTAAATGATGTAACAGAAAAATATTTTGAAAAATGTTTTGATTCAATATGTAATCAAGAATTAGATTATGTTGAAATCATTTGTGTTGAAAATGAAAACTATAAATTTGATAAATTTCAAAAATATTTATTAGAATATGAGTTTATTAAAATTTTCGATGAATATTATCTTCAAAATAATTTTAATTTAATAATAAATTCTGATTACATTTTATTTTTAAACGCAAAAGATTGGTTATTATTTGTTGGTTTGAAACATGCATATAATTTGGCCATTGAAAATGATATGGATATTTTGATTAATTCTTATAATATATTTCATGAATTTTCTGGTGAAATTGAAGATCCTTACCAAGAAGAATATGCTCAATTAAATAATTTAAATAGTTTTTCTGGTAATGATTTTAAAAACATTTTATTTAACATGCCGAAATATTCTTTCAATCTTTATAAAACTGACTTTATTAAAAAATTGAATTTAAAAATCCCATTAGACTTAACTAGTCAGATCTCTTTTTTTATTAACTCATCAATGATGACTTCACGCATTGGGTATAATAATAAACCATTATTATATAATAGACTTAATGAGGAAAATGATAATTTAAATTATTATAATTTGATTTGTAATGATTTTAATTTTGGAATTTGTGAAAATAATTTAGAAATTAATATGGATTCTATTATTGATACTTATTTTAATATATTATATTTTTTAGAAAAAGAGGGAATTTACAATTGTAATAAATATTATTTGTGGAATTATATTTTTAGAGTATTTAGACGCATATATTTACAAAATTTTAAAAATAATATTGTTATTTTTAAGAATATTCATGATTTTTGTACAAATGTTTTTTCTAAGTATCATAATGATTTAGTTTTAAATTTAAAAATAGAAAACTTAACTTTTTATAGGTCTATTTTAAAATCAAATTCCATTTATGAATTAGAATTATTATATGAAAATAATAGGTTAGTTTTACAAAATGAAGGAAAAGATAAGATTATTAATGAAAAAAATAATTTAATATCTAATTTAAATAATGATTTGGCTAATTCTTCAAAAAAATTGGATGTTGAAATTAAAAAGTATTTAAATATATTGGATGATAAAGATAATCGAATTAATATTTTAGAAGAGAAATATTCTTATCAGGTTCATGAAAATAATCTATTAATTGCGAAACTTAGTGAAGTTGAAACATCTCGTTCATGGAGATTAACTAAAATTTTTAGAAAAATAGGGATGTTTAAATCAATAATCGTTTTAGTTACTGTTGGGTTTATAATTTTTTTAGTAATGTATATATTAATTATTATGTTGATGTTAATTATTAAATAGATGTCTAAGAATAAAGGATAGTGATTAAGTGCAGATTATTGATAAAATCAAACTAAAGTTATTAAATTCAAGTAATTCTTATAATTTTTATAAAAATAATTATTTAGCTCAAAATATTCAATTAAAATTACTTAATGAGGAATTGGAGGATAAGAATTCTGAAATTAATAAATTTAATGAGATTGTGTTAGAACAAGGTAATAATTTAAAATTACTTAATGAGGAATTGGAGGATAAGAATTCTGAAATTAATAAATTTAATGAGATTGTGTTAGGACAAGGTAATAATTTAAAATTACTTAATGAGGAATTGGAGGATAAGAATTCTGAAATTAATAGAGTTAATTATAGAATTGATAAAATGTTATCATTTGACTTGCTTTTTAAAGAAAATTTAACAATGTTTAATACTCATATTAAAGAGATTTTTGATAATCAACGAGATTTTGCATCGAATTTAAATGAATACTATGAAAAATTAAGTTATAGGAGCAATGAAGTTAATGAATCATTAATTAAGTTTGAAACAATGTTATCTAAAAGTAATAGGGGAATGGATGAGAAGTCTGATGTTATTCTTGATTTTATTAAAAATGAGAATATTAGAATAAACAATCATGTTGAAATGTTATTTAATCATCATGTGAAAGAATTCAATAAATTTAACAAAAATATAAAGAACTCTATGGATTTTATTGAAAATAATTATAAGAACTGTAGAAAATATTTTTTTAAGGGTAATGAATCACTTTTAGAGCCTTATTTGGATACGGATTTCATGTTCAACTTTTGTTATTTTAATAATATAGAATTACTTTCTTATTCTCCTAAAGAGAATTTGATATTGCTAAAAAATAAAGATGGGATTGTTATTGGGACAAATAATCACCTTTGGACAATTATGGAAATTTATGGTTTAAATGAATATATGATTCCAATTTTATTTTATTTTGATGATTTTGTTGTGTTTGATATTGGTATGAATAGAGCATATGCTAGTTTGAGTTTTGCAAATATGCAAAATTGTTCTTCAGTTTTTGGATTTGAAATTGATGAATTTGTATATTCTAAAGCAATAGATAATATTTCTTTAAATCCAAATTTAGCTAATAAAATAACAACTTATAATTTTGGACTTTCGGATGAAGATGGCATTGTTGAATTATATTGTTATGAAGGTTTCGATGGTCTTAATACGATGATGTATGATTTTTTAGAGGCTAATCCTTCATTAAATTTATATAAAGATAAACTTGATGTGAAAAAAGTTCATGTGAAAAAAGCTAGTGAGGTAATATTAGACATTATTTCAAAAAATAATATTACATCTAATATTGTACTAAAAATTGATACTGAAGGTGCAGAATATAAGATTGTCTATGATTTAATTAAAATCCGATTTAATTAATAAAATTGATGTGATTATTGGGGAAGGGCATATTTTCTCAGATAATGATTTCAAAGAGGATTTGTTAAATGTTGGTTTTAAAATTGTAAAATTTAATAGGGGTGAAGCAACATATGATTTCGCATTTATCAAATCTGATTATTTCAATTATTGGCCATTACTTAAAAGAGAATAAATTGGGTTTTACTAGAGATGGGGAAGAATATCTGGAAATGACATAAGTCTAATGAATTATTTTGAATTTTATGATTTTAAATTTCAATTGAATAATATATATTTTCTCAATTATAGTTAAAAACCAAACTTTTAATAAAGATGAAATTCATAATAATTATTATGTCTGGAATTCCTAAAAAAGAAATAAAAAAACACATTCCTGTTAAAGATTTGGATAAAAGAATTAAAAAGTTAGAAAAAGATGTAAAAGTATTAAATAGGCTTCATTTTATAAAAGCATGTTATTCTGGAATGAGTATTAAAGAAGCAGCTGAATTAAATGGAATATCTTATTCAAATGCATATGTTTGGTTTAATAGATGGAACGAAGAAGGTCCTGAGGGCATAATTCCAAAATACGCTGGAGGACGTCCATCATATCTGACTTCAGATGAAAAAATAGAATTAGAAAAATTACTCCAACAAGAAGAAGTTATAACAACAGAAATCGTTCATAAAATTATTAAAGATAATTTCGGTGTTGATTATAGTCATAAACAAGTAAGAATCATTGTTAAAAGTTTGGGTTATTCATATTCAAAACCATATCCAATAAATATTGAAACTGATTCTCAAAAAGTTGAAATCTTTAAAAAAAACTCTCACAATTCAATTTAAATGAATATATAATTGGATTTCTTGACCAAACATCATGCCAGGACTCAGCTAATTCTCCAAAAACTTTAAACAAAAAAGGAACAAAAAATAAAATAAAAAAAAAGAGGAAAAAAAATTCAAACAAACAGCAATGGGATTTCAAGCCGTAAATGGGAATTCTATTGTTAATTTTCCTGAAAACTCCCATACTCCAAAATATGATAAAGTTTGCAGGAGAAATTAGGTGTAATAACCTTAAAAATAAAAATTTAATACCTCTCATAGAAAATGCTTTAAACCATGAAAATT